>MPMT01000066.1 GCA_002238645.1 Alphaproteobacteria bacterium bin52
GTGAGGAGTGTCCCCACCTCACTGCCGGTCACCGTCGTCGTGACAAAATCCTGCCCAGGTACGGGCGATTGTCACGAAAGCCCCATCTCACAGGTCCCTCGCCACCACGACATCACGTCAAATCAACCACTTACAATCGCCACACGAGAACTGCACCCATTCTGCTTGCCTGGGGATACCTCGCCGTCAGATCCGCGGCACGGATCCGGACGCACGGAACCGGCCTCGTCAACCGCATCTGCGGAACCCTGATACTGGGTGCAGCGGTCCTCCTGGCTGTCAGGGGCCTCGAACCGGGAGAGAGTGGATAGCCCGCCAGCGCCTTGGGACCGCACGCGACATCCGGCCCCGGGCGCGCATCCAGAAGGTCGTGGCCCGGTGCTTCCCGACCTCGGCCGGTCCCCACCAGCCGATCGCGGTCTGCGCTGCCAGCGCCGCTTTGCCGTCGGCTATCAGCAACACGCGGAAGGGGAGGCACCACCCATGTCGAAGATGATGATGTTCCCGAGTCCGGCGGCGGCGGCAATGGCGCGCGCGGCTACCAAGCCCGCTGCGGAGCCGGAGAGCGCAGTTCGCACCGGGTAACGCTTTGCGGTGTGAATAGAAATGACACCGCCGTTCGATTGCACGATCAGCACGTCGCCTTCGAAGTGGTGCGCGGCCTCGCCGGCCCGGAGCGCGAGAACCTGTTTGCCTGCTGGATCGAACCAAGGCGGGGCGCCGATGTTTCCCGCCGCAGGTTCATGGAGGTCGAAGTCCAGGACCAGGGCGACGCCCTGCTCCGGGTGATCCACCCGGCGTGAAATGCTGAGGCCCTTGCCTGGCGGCCTTCTGTGCATCAGGTTTCTTGTAACCTCGAAAGAACATGCGCCATGCAGTCTCCTCGGAAGACCAGTGTCGAAAAGGTACGCCGGCACCGCGCCCGGCTCCGCCAGCAAGGCCTGCGGCCTGTGCAGATATGGGTTGCTGACACACGCACACCCGGTTTTGCCGAAGAAGCCCGGAAGCAGTCGCTCGCCGTTGCCGCCAGCACCCATGCCGATGACGACCAGGCCTTCATCGGTTCGATTTCGGAATTCGACGAAGAGTGAACCGTGGCGAACTCTGGATAGCGGCCGGCGGTAGCGACTACGCCGGAAAACCCCGGCCCGTGGTGATTCTTCAAGACAACCGTCTCGACGAGACTCCGTCAGTTACCGTCTGCGGATTGACGACAGACCAGACTTCAGCGTCGCTGTTCCGAATTCCACTCTCGCCTTCTCCAGGAAACGGGTTGAAGGAACGTTGCGACGTTATGGTGGACAAGATCACGACCATCCGACGCGATCGTCTTCACCGGCGGATCGGATTTCACGGCGACGCCGACATGCAGCAGATCGGACGTGCAGTGGTCGTCTTTCTTGGCATGGCCCGATAGCGCCAGTCAAAGCATCGAATTCGGCGGCAAGCCGAGTATGGCGCCGGACGACGACGAGACATGAACCCGCACCTGTCAATCCCGAAGGTCGAACTGACTGAATTGTGCCAGGCGCACGGCATCCGTAGGTTCGCCACCTTCAGCTCCGCATTGCGGAGCGACCTCAGTCCCGAGAGTGATGTCGCCGCGCTGGCCGAGTTCGTACCGGGACGTACTCCTGGCCTGTCGGGCCTGGCCGGCATGGAGATGGAGCTATCGACACTGTTTGACAGTCGTATGGTCGACCTGCGAACTCCGGAGGATCTGGGCCGCTACTTCCACCACGAAGTCGTCTCCTCGGCGGAAGTCCAGTATGCGCGAGGATGGTGATCTCCGTCTGTGGCACATGCCGCGAGGTCAGCGACAGGGCCGTGCGGTGGACGCATTCGCACTTTCCCTTGACGCCCGCGTTCCCCGGGATGATGGGCAGCGCGACGGAACTCCAGCGGATCCGGTCCATCGGCGAAGAGGTCGGCTTTCTGCGCGTGACGCGCGATTTCAGCCAACCGGAACCGGACAGCGAGGAGTTCGCCACTGGGTGGGGTGGACCGTGATCGAGCGGCTCATACCCGTCCATGAGGTCTCGCTTGAGGTCATTCGTCTTGACCGGGCGTAGGGCGCGCCGGTCATCGACCTGCGGCTACCGGCGCGAGCCCCTTCATGCACCACCGCCGGGGACAACATCGCAACTCCGACCCTTGCCAGCGTATCGGGTTCCGTGGGCGTTCATTCGGTCGAGCCATGTCTGGGCGGCCCTCATCGCTACCACACATCGTGAAGTCCGCGTTGCAGACGAATGAGCTGGCATGTGTGCCGATTAATGTATTGAGTAGTTTTACTAGAAAAGGTAAACAATGTGAATGGTCGCCTATGAACGCCCGCAGAAGTCGACACTCGTCGCCCGACTGAACGAGAAGCCCGTGCGGTTGACCCTGGTCACAGGACCGCGTCAGTCGGGGAAAACCACCCTCGTACGACAGGTCCTGCGCGATATCGATCGGCCCTGCCGCTATCTCGCTGTCGATGAGCCCGACCCTGTCACATTCTCGCCATTTCCGCGCGACGACGTTGAACCGGAAGCAACGGAGGCCGGATCGATCGGACCGCGTACGAGCGAGAGAGACGAGCGTTGGCTGGTGCGTAGGTGGGAAGAAGCCCGGGTTGACGCCGAGCGCTCCGAACAGGGCTTCGTTCTGGTCTTTGACGAGATCCAGAAGGTCGCGAACTGGTCCGAAGCAGTCAAGGGACTGTGGGATGCCGATCGACGCGATGCCCGGAACCTTCACGTGGTTCTGTTGGGATCAGCTCCCCTGATCCTGCAGCGGGGCATGACCGAAAGCCTTGCCGGCCGGTACGAGACTATCCGTCTCACGCACTGGTCGTTTGTCGAGATGTCCGACGCGTTCGGTGTCGACCTGCCGGGCTACGTCTATTTCGGAGGGTATCCCGGTGCTGCAGCCATCATGCATGACGAGGAGCGCTGGCGCGAATACATCACGGACTCTGTGATCGAACCGAACATCGAACGCGACGTGCTCGCGATGCAGCGAGTGGACAAGCCCGCCCTGCTGAAAAGGGTGTTCGAGCTTGGCGCCGGATACTCGGGGCAGATCCTGTCTTATACCAAGATGCTGGGCCAACTCCAGGACGCCGGCAACACGACCACGCTTGCCCGTTATCTCGACTTGCTGTCGCATGGCGGCCTGATAGCCGGCCTGTCCAACCATGCCAACCACGCTCATCGGGTGCGCGCCTCCAGCCCGAAGCTCAACGTGCTCAACACCGCACTCATGTCCGCCGGTTCGGGATATACGTTCGAAGAGGCGCAAGCGGACCGCAGCTGGTGGGGACGGCTGGTCGAGAGCGCGGTCGGTGCACACCTGTACAACACCAGAACGCCCTCGCTTGGACTCCGCTACTGGCGGAACCGGGGGCGGGAGGTGGACTTTGTGCTGGAACGCGGACGGCGGCTGGTCGCCTTCGAGGTCAAGAGCGGAACGCGACGGGTCAGCCCGAGCGGTCTTCGGGAATTCACAGAGCGCTTCGATGTGGAGAGATCGGTCCTCGTCGGCGAGGGTGGTGTTCCGTTGTCGGAGTTTCTCTCAACACCGGCGCGGGACTGGTTCGAACGCTCATGACCTTCTCGATCTCCCGCACGTGCACCAAAATTGACGCGGATCACTTCCAGGTCGGATCCGGGCATTCGCCCCGCCCGCTCGATGAGTACCGGGAAACCGCCGCCTACGTCCTGCTCAGTGCCCCGGGCGCCGGCAAGACCACCGCCTTCAAGCGGGGATCCGAAGACTGTCCGAACGGACACTACGTCACGGCGCGTGACTTCATCACATTCGGCGAAAGGCCCGAATGGCATGGCAAGACGCTCTTCATCGACGGCCTCGACGAAGTCCGGGCAGGGGCCACAGATGGCCGTACGCAACTGGACGCTATCAGATGCAAGCTGAATGCTCTCCACAAACCCCGGTTCCGGTTGTCCTGCCGCGAAGCCCACTGGCTCGGCTCCAACGACAGCAGCCATCTCGCGGCCGTATCGCCGGATGGCAAAGTCGAGGTGTTACGCCTCGATCCGCTTACCGAGGACGACGTTCGCGAGATGCTGGACCGATGCCGGGAAATCGACGACGGCGATGCATTCCTGGCTGCCGCCAGGGAAAGGGGAATTGGCGAATTGCTCACCAACCCGATGAACCTGGAGTTGCTGACGAGGGTGGTCGCGGGAGATGCGTGGCCTGAATCCCGGACGCAGACGTTCGAGTTGGCTTGCGGGATGCTCGTGCGCGAAGACAACGAGGAGCATGGCCTGGCCTGTCTGACGGGCCATGACGTTCCGCGCCTGATGGACGTAGCCGGCCAGGTGTGTGCAACTCAGCTTCTGACCGGGGTTGCCGGATATTCCCTGTCGCCCGGCGCAGCAGACGATCATGATTTTCCAGGTCTGGAACAGATCCCCGGTGATGACCGAAACCTGCTTCGCCGGGTGCTTTGCACAAAGCTCTTCGCGGTGCCGGACGGAAGCCCAGGCCAGGGCCGCGTGGCGCCGGCTCACCGGCACATTGCCGAGTTCATGGCCGCCAGGTACCTGGCCTCCCTGATCAAGGACGGGTTGCCGGTTCGCCGGATACTCGCCCTGATCACCGGATTCGACGGCGGCGTTGTGTCTGAAATGAGGGGGCTTTCCGCGTGGCTGGCCGTGCATTCGATGGGGGCCCGGGCGGTACTGATTGCGCGCGATCCCCTGGGTACCGTTCTCCATGGCGATGTGAGCGCATTTTCCACCGAAGACAAGCGGCGGCTGCTCGATGTCATGGAGACGCACGCCGCGAGCGACCCGTGGAGTCTTGCACAGGTTCCACCGGACGCGCGACTGGGAGATCTCGTCACACCGGACATGGTCGGGACGTTCGGTCAGCTACTGTCCGCTTCGGCCCGGGACCACACGCGGCAGCCCTTCGCCTTCCTCCTGCTCGCCATCCTCCTTCACGCTCCGGCGATACCCGAACTCGCAGAAATACTGCTGGCGATCGTCAGGGACGCGGACTGCCGGCCAGGGGGGCGGCGAGAGGCACTCGACGTTCTCGTGACCTGGACACGGAACGACGAGGCATCGGCCTTTGCGCCTGAGGCGCTTCTTTCGGACATCGCCAATGGCACCATGTCCGATCCGAACGACGATCTGCTTGGCACGCTGCTTGGTGCGCTGTACCCGACGAGGCTGTCCGTGTCCGAAATCATGCCGTATCTGCGAGAGCCCCGGATACCGTCATACTTCGGCTGGTTCCGGACGTTCTGGAGGCAAACGGTTCCTGGGGAATCTTCCCCTTTACAGCTGGCGGAGTGCCTCGATGCAATCGCGAACAATCTCGACGGCCTGCGACCCGCGCTCGTCGCCGCTCCGGGAGGAAACTCCCCGCTGACAGATGTGCCGGCGCTGCTGCTGGACCGCCTGCTTGGGCATGGGTGCGCCGAACTCCCGGCAAACCGCCTGATCGACTGGCTCGGGGCCATATCCGGTCTGGACCCCGGGCACAACCGGTGGGCGACCAGGAGGATCAGGGACCGGTTGGGCAGGGACAAGCGCCTCTTTGAGGATCTCGTTGGTCAGGCGGTGGAGCGTTGCTCCGCCTCGCCGGACTTTGCCCGCTGCATGATTGGGATGGAGCGGCGGCTCCTCAGGGTCCCCTGGCCTCCACAATGGTGCCTCGAGCAGGCAGCTACCGCAGCCGACGGTGATGTCGCTGACTGGCTTGTGCGCCGGGTTGCCGATTTCGTGCACCACAGTCCGGATGGCGCCGCGCTGTCACGCCGTCATGTCGAGTGCCGTCTCAGGCAAGCGCCGCAGCGTCTGCGCATGTTCAACGACAGACTGGCCGTTCTGGCCGAGAACGACGCCATGCGGAACAGTCCGGACCCGGAGGACGACAGCCACCGGGCCGTTCGTCGTCGGGAGTGGCGGGACAGCCTGGAACCTCACCTGCCATCACTGCGCGAGAACCGGGGTCAGCCGGGGGTCCTGCACCATCTTGCCCAGGTGTACTTCGGCGATTTCATCGATGTTGGGGGAGATTCTCCCTGGGAGCGATTTCGTGATCTCGCCGGCGAAGACGAGACCCTGGCCCGGACCGCGTTCGACGGACTCCGCCGCTCGGTCTACCGGAGCGATCTGCCCGGTGCACCCGAGGTCGCGCGCCTTGGCGCACAAAACCGGTTTCACTACCTTGCCCTGCCGTTCATGGCGGGCCTTGAGGAAGCGGTTCCGTCCGCGTCATGCCACGGCGTCGATATGACGGAAGGGCAGATGCGCCTGGGTCTTGCGATCCATTTCGCCGATCCGAACTATTCCTCGATGCAACACACTCCCGGCTGGCTTGATTCGGTGCTCAATGCTCGCCCCGATCTCGTCGCGGACGTCCTGATCGGGTGTGCTCGTCCCCTGTTGCAAGCGGGCGTCGATCCGGCCAAACACTTCTTCGATCTCGCACGATCTCCGGGTCACGCGGCAATCGCCTGCCTTGTGTGGGCGCCGTTGTTGAAAGCGTTTCCGACGCGCTGCACGAATAGCCAGCTCCCAGGACTGGGTTTTCTGCTCCAGGCGGCCCTTCGCTATGGTGATACATCGTCGCTTTTGGCTGTCGTCGACGGGAAACTGACCAGTTACAGCATGAACGTGTCGCAACGGGTGTACTGGCTCTCGGCCGGCCTGCTTGCCTCGCCGGACACGTACCTGAGTGAACTCAGGACATACGTCGCCGGTTCCGAACGCCGGGTTCGGCATCTGGCGGAGTTCCTTGCGGCCCGCGATTTTCCGGCGCCGTTGATGCAGCAGCTCGATCCTCCGGCAGTACAGCTTCTGGTGCAGGTGCTCGGAACCGCGTACCGGCCTCGAACCCGACCGTCGGGCAGGGTGTCCTGGATCGACCACAGTATGCAGGTGTCGGACAGTGTCGAGGACTTCGTCAACCGGCTGGCTGCATTCCCGTCTCGGTCTGCGAGTGAGGCACTCGACGCGTTGATCTGCCACGCCGCGATGGAACCCTGGCACACCCATCTCGCCTACGCTCGACACCGGCAGAATTCCCTGCGACGCGAGACGTGTTTCCGGCACTGCCCTGTCGATGAGGTGGTTGGGGTCCTCGCAAACCGGCGCCCGGCGAACGCCGCCGATTTGGCGGCGTTGACACTGTCGCATTTGCAGGACATTTCCGGGAAGATCCGGGACGGCAATACCTCGGACTGGCGACAGTACTGGAACGTGGATCAGTACAACCGACCCCTGGAGCCCAAGCCGGAGAGTGCGTGCCGCGACGCGCTGCTGTCGGATCTGCAGGCACGGTTGGCCGGGCTGCACGTCGACGCACTGCCGGAAGGTCGCTACGCGGACGACAAACGGTCGGACATCCGGGTCTCGCACGGTGGAGTCAACGTGCCGGTGGAGATCAAGAGGGACAGCCACCGGGATCTGTGGAGCGCGATCCGCACGCAGTTGATCGCAAACTATTCGCGCGACCCCGAAACCGGGGGATACGGCATCTACCTCGTGTTCTGGTTCGGTGCGGGACGGTGTCCGCCGCCGGAATCGGGCACGGTTCCGAAAGACCCCGCCATGCTTGAAGAACGCCTGCAGGCCACGTTGTCGGCCGGCGAGAAGGGTCTGATTTCAATCTGCGTGATCGACGTGTCGCCGACAGGGTAACGCGCACCATGCCGCGCGGTTCCGAACCTGGGTGTTGGTCACGTCCATGCCCACACTGGCGAGGAGTCGCCTGTACGACATGGATGGTCTGCTGGCGGTACGCTCACGCCCGTGCGAGCGATAGTCCGCCGCAGACGTGCAGCACCTGGCCGGTAATGAAACCGCTGCGTTCCTCGAGCAGGAAGGCGACCGCGTTCGCGATGTCGGCCGGCTGCCCGAGCCGGCCGACCGGCACCATGTCGTGCATGGACTGGAACTGCGGACCGTCCGGCGGATAGGCCGCCCGCAGCATGTCGGTATCGATCGGACCGGGGGCCACGGCGTTGGCGGTGATGCCGCTGCGTGCCAGTTCCAGCGCCCAGCTGGTCATCAGCCCGACCACGGCGGCCTTGCTGGCGGCGTAGACCGACAGGTTTGGGATGCCCCGGATCGCCCGGCTTGCGATGTTGACGATGCGTCCGAACCCGGCCTCCTTCATGCCCGGCACCACCGCTGCCGCACACTGCAGGGCGACACGGGTGTTGATGCGCAGCACACGGTCGAACTCGGCAAGCGGGATATCCTCGAGGGCGCCGAGCGAGACAACGCCGACGTTGTTGACGAGCCGGGTGACCCGGTACTCCGCCAGCAGTGCGTCAAGGGCCCGGCCGGTCGCGTCCGCGTCGGCGAGATCGACCTCGACGTAACGCGCGGTCGATCCGGGGGCGGGCGCCAGCACATCGAACTGTACGACGGTCTGCCCGTCGGCGCTCAGCCGCTCGCAGATGCCGTGGCCGATGTTGCGCGATCCGCCGGTGACCAGGGTGCACTGTTCCATGCAATCTCTCCTTGCGGGGTCCGGTCCGCAACCGTTACCGGCCGGCCTGAAGTTCGAGCAGCCGGGCGTGGATCCTCTCGTCGACCTCGATCACGCCGGCGGCGATCCGGGCCCGGCGGTCGGCGGCCGAGCGGTCGAACGGCATGCGCACCGCATTCCCGCCCTCGACCGGCCTGGTGTTGCGTACCATCTCGGCGTAGCGGGTCACCATCTCGCGGTACTCCGCCTCCGGCATCATGAGGTCGGGCTTCATGACAACGATCAGGAACCCGAAGCCGGCAAGCACCGGTGGCGCCGGCGGCGAGCCGGCCAGTACGCCGAGCAGCTGCACGACATGTCCGAGGCCGGACCCCTTGTGACCGCCCCAGGGTGCGAAGGCGCCGGCAAGGGCGGCGGCGGGATCGGTGGTCGGGCTGCCGTCGCCATCGAAGGCCACGCCGTCGGGCAGCGGGGTGCCCAGCCGTCCCGCCAGCACCACCTCGGCGTGCATGATGGCAGAGGTTCCGATATCCCAGATCACCGGGTCGCCGGTGGACGGGAAACCGAAACAGATCGGATTGGTGCCGAACCGGCCCTCGGTCCCCCCGTGCGGCGCCACCCACGCGGTGGCGTTCGACGCGCTCATGCTGACGAGGCCGCGAGCCGCCGCCATCTCGGCGAACCAGGACAGCATGCCGGTGTACCAGGTCTCGTTGGCACCGACCACGGCAAGCCCGGTGTCGAGCGCCTTGGCGATCGCGATTTCCGTCGCCCGATAGCCCACGAGGTAGCCCAGGTTGTCCTTGCCGTCGAGCCGGGCCGACACCGGGGTTTCGTGCACCACCGTTACCGGTTCTCTCGAGGTGCCGGTGCGCTGCAACCGCTCGGCGATGCTGACCAGCCGCGGCAGCCCGCCGTACTGCAGCCCGCGCAGTTCGCAGTCGATCAGGTGATCGGCAATGATCCGGGCGTCGGCATCGGTGTGCTCGAGTGTGACCAGCACCGACTCGACCAGGGAGCGTGCCTCGGAAAGTGCAAGCCGCATCCAGGCTCTCCCGTATGTTCAGATGCTCAGGTCCATCAGGTTGTAGTCGTGCATGGTTGCCCGCGCCGCGTCATCCCAGCGGTAGGGTTCGGCACGGTCCCGGTGTGGTGCGTAGTCGAAGGACCGTTCGTGCGGAAAACGCTGGCGCCTTGCGTCGATGGCGTACCCGATCAGCCGTGCGCGGTGCTCGATCCGCGCGGCATCATACACGGCCGGGGCATTGTGCACCCCGCCGCCCGCCACCCCGAGTACCGAGGCGCGGCGATGGAATCCGAAGTTCACCGTCACCCGCCAGTCGGCACTGGTATTGGCAAACGACCCGTGCAGAACCTGGCGGTTGGTGATCGCGACGTCACCCGGGTCGCAGACAATCGGTACCGCATCGGGCAGCCGGTCCGACCCGGCCTCGGCAACGCGGGCCCGGATGTCGACCTTGCCAAGTCGGTGCGAGCCCGGAACCACCCACACTCCGTTGGCGGGTGTGCAGCCGTAGAGCTGCGCCATGAAGTTGAATCCGTGTATGCCGGCGTCCCAGTCGGGACTGTCCCAGTGGGTGACGCCGTCCTGGTGCCAGGCGACCGACGCGCCGAGCCCGGGCGCCTTGATGAACAGCGCGTCGCTGAAGGGAACGAAATCCTCGCCGTTGATGGCCGCCGCGATCCCCAGCAGGTCGGGATGGCCGTAGGCCCGCAGGCACGCGGTGGAGAACTGCAGTGACCCGAGGATCAGGTAGACGATCTCGTCGGGCGCGTCGGCGGCAGGTGTTGGTTCCGTCATCTTGACCGGGTGACGCCCGTTTGCCCGCGAGGTTCCGCCGAAGGGGTCGCCGAGCGGTTTCGACCAGAACAGTGTCGGGGCCTCGTGGCCGACACCGATGGCCGGCCGGCCCTGCGCGTCGAGCACCGCATCCCGGCTGACCGGCACCCGGTCCATTATTTCCCGGACATCGCGCTCGATGTCGGCAAGTTCATCCGGTCCGAGCACCCCGGTAAAGATGTAGAAGCCGCAGCGCCAGTAGGCCTCGAGGATATCGGGGTCGAGCCTGCCGTCGCTCGTCCAACGCACCGGACCACGGTTGCCGAGCGCCCGGGCCCGTTCGGCGCCGGCGTGCAGGTACTGCGCCATCTCATCGTTCCGCGGCCGGGGGAGAGCCTCGCCGGTATCCTGTGCCAGAGCCATGACCTTTCCTCCCGCAGGTTCCTGAACCCCGCCACGATACCCGCTTACGCCATGGTGCGGTAGTCGATCCTCCCGTGCCGGTCGACCCGGCGGTTGACCGGCGGCATCGGGTACTTGAGACCGGTGGCGCAGTTGAACAGCACCGCCCGTTCGCTGCGCCCGACCCGGCCATCCGCCAGCGCCCTGCGCCAGGCGGCATAGGTGGCCGCACCCTCCGGGCACAGCAGGAGGCCCTCGCTGCGCGCCATCTCGGCGTGCGCCTGCATGATCTCCTCGTCCTCGATCGCGATCGCGAAACCGCCGGACTCGCGCACCGCCCGCAGGATCAGGAAGTCGCCCACCGCCACCGGCACCCGGATCCCCGCCGCCACGGTCTGCGCGTTTTCCCACAGCGGCGCGTGCTCTTCCCCGGCATCGTACGCACGCACGATCGGGGCGCAGCCGGTTGCCTGCACCGCCACCATGCGCGGGCGCTCGGACCCGATCCAGCCGATGTCCTCGAGTTCCTGAAACGCCTTCCACATGCCGATCAGCCCGGTTCCGCCGCCGGTCGGATAGAAGATGACGTCGGGAAGGGTCCAGCCGAACTGTTCGGCCAGTTCCAGGCCCATGGTCTTCTTGCCCTCGATCCGGTACGGCTCCTTGAGGGTTGAAACGTCGAACCAGCCGGTGGTCTCGCGGCCTTCCCCGACGATCCGGCCGCAGTCGTTGATCAGGCCGTTGACACGGTAGACCACAGCACCCTGCAACTCGATTTCGGAGATGTTGATCTCGGGCGTGTCGTCCGGGCAGAATACGGTGGCCCGCAGCCCGGCTCGACTGGCGTAGGCTGCCATCGCGGCACCCGCATTGCCGTTTGTCGGCATGGCGAGGTGTCCGAGTCCGAGTTCCCTTGCCATGGCGACTGCCAGCGCGAGGCCGCGAGCCTTGAAGGAACCTGTCGGCAACCGGCCCTCGTCCTTCACCACCAGCGCCCCCGGGTCCGCGCCGTCGGCGACGGCCGCCCGCGGGGCCGCGATCAGCGGGGTCTCGGTCTCGCCCAGCGCGACCACGTTTTCCGACCGGGTCACCGGCAGGAATTCACGATACTTCCAGAAGCCGCCGTCGCGTGCCGCGACCTGGTCCCGGTCGACGCCGCGCGCCAGTGCGTCGAGGTCGTAGCGCACCAGCAGCGGACGGCCGACCTCGGACAGGCCGTGCGGCCGGCCTGCCGGATAGCGGGCGCCCGTCATCGAACACTCGAGATGGGTCACGAAACTGGGATATTCACGGCGGGTCATGATCGCTCCTGTGGATGCGCGGGTGGACCGGTCCCCCGCAGTGTGGTGTTGTTGTGCCTGCTCACGACCACCTGCGGGACAGGATCATGACCGTTGCCGTTGGCCCGCTCGCCGGGATCCGTGTCGTCACCTGTTCGACCGCACAGGCCGGGACGGTGCCCTACATGCTTATGGCCGACCTCGGAGCCGAAGTCATCAAGATCGAGGCGCCGGGAGCCGGTGATCCCTCGCGGACCGCCGGCGAGTGCCTGGGACCCGACGGGGCCATTTCGTCTTTCTTCGAGACCAACAACCGGGGCGTGAAGAGCCTCACGCTGAATCTGAAGGATGCCGAGGGTCGCAGGATCCTGCACCGGCTGGTGGAGACCGCCGACATCTTTGGCCAGAACTTCCGGCCGGGAGCCGCGGAACGCAACGGCTTCGGCTACGAGGAACTGCGCCGGGTCAACCCGAAGCTGGTCTATGCCTCGGTCTCCGGCTACGGCACCCGCGGTCCACACGGACACCTGCCCGGGACCGATGCGGTTGGCCAGGCACTGTCGGGAATCGCCGAGGCCTATGCGGGCGAGTCCGGACGCATGCGCACCGGACTGGTTTCAGTGGCGGACGAGACCTGCGCCATCCTGACCTTCGGCGGAGCTCTGGCGGCACTGCACCACGCCCGGACCACCGGTGTCGGCCAGAAGATCGAGACGTCGCTGGTCGGTGCCGCGGTCCGGTTGATGGGGTGGACGCTCACCACCACCATGTGGAGGAATGCCAACCCGATTTCCGGGGTTCGTATCAACGGCACCCGTGAACGCCCGGGCATCGCAGCGGGGTTCGATGACCGCGACGGCCGCCCGCTGGTGTTCCAGCTTGGCTACCAAGAGTGGGAACGGGCGATGAAGGCGCTGGGCTTCCACGACACCCTGGTCGAACGCGGTCTCGATGATCTCGGGCTGGCAGTGGTCTGCGATGAGCACAAGAGGCGGCTGATCGCAACGCTCGCCGAGCTGTTTGCCGGAGCACCGCGCGAGCAGTGGCTCGAGATCCTGCGCGACGCCGACATCGTCTCGGCACCGATCAACACCCTGCTCGAGGCGTCAACGGACCCGGACGTGACCGCGAACGGCTACGTTGCGTCCGTCGACTACCCGGAGCTGGACCGCGCGCTGCCCGTGCACGGCTCCCCGTGGCAGTTCTCCGAAACCCCGGCCGTCGCGGGCCGGGCTCCCGCGCCCGGACAGCACACCGCGGAAATCCTCGCCGGTCTCGGCTACGGGGCGGACGAGATCGCAGGCTTCGAGGCCCGCCGTGTGGTCTGAACCGGCACCGTGCGGGATCCGGCGCGGCCGACGCTCCCGGTTGCCGTCGTGAGCAGCGGCCACATCAGGCTCACGTCGCACCCGCACGCCGGCGGGAAACCGGCGCCGCTGCGCTGGGGCGCGGCGTCGCCACGCGAACGTGGTCCGGTCGTCGGCACCTGGACGCGGGAGCGCAACGCCATCGGCGCCCACTCGGGGTCCTACTCGCTCTACCGGGCTCTCGCGGTCGCGTCGGGAACGCTTGATCCGGTCCATGTTCCAGACCTGACCGATACATCGCCGGCGCGGCGGATCGGCCCGCATCCCCAGTGGTCAATGCCCGAGCGTATCGTCTCCATGGATCCCTACGGCCACTTGGTCAGCGACGCGTGGGGAGACTTGCTGCAGGCAGGGTGGGATGTTCGACCGACCATCGCGGTCACCACGGCCCGGCTGCGCATGCCAGAGCTTGATGCGGCGCTGGCGGAAGGCCGGATCAGAGCCGACGGCGAGATCGTGGCGGAGAGCGGCGAGGTTCGGGTGACCAAGGCCGCCATCGAACCGGTGTGGCATCTCCCGGGTATCGCCAGCCGCCTGGGAGTGGACGAGCGCGCGCTTCGTCGCTCGCTGTACGAGCATTCGGGGGGCATGTTCTCCGAACTGGTCACGCGGACCGACCTCGAGGTGTTCCTGCCACCGATCGGGGGAACCACGGTCTACCTGTTCGGGGACCTCGACGCGATCGGGGACCCCGCCCGCCCGGTGGCGTGCCGGGTCCACGACGAGTGCAACGGCTCGGACGTGTTCGGCTCCGACATCTGTACCTGCCGGCCCTACCTGGTGCACGGGATCGAGATCTGCATCGAGGCCGCGCAGGCCGGCGGCTGCGGGGTGGTGGCGTACAACCGCAAGGAGGGTCGCGCACTTGGAGAAGTGACCAAGTTCCTGGTGTACAACGCGCGCAAGCGACAACCTGGCGGGGACCGCGCCGACACCTACTTCGAGCGCACCGAGTGCGTGGCCGGGGTGCAGGACATGCGCTTCCAGGTCCTGATGCCGGACGTGCTGCACTGGCTGGGGATTTCAAGGATCGACCGGCTGGTCTCGATGAGCCACATGAAGTACGACGCGATGGTCGAGCACGGCATCGAGATCGGCGAACGGGTCCCGCTGCCCGACGACATGGTGCCGGACGATGCCGGTGTCGAGATCGATGCCAAGAAGGCGGCCGGGTACTACAGCCCGGATCCGGCCCGACCGCATGGCGACGGCCGGGGACTGGATGACTGAGGCACCGGCCGCACGGCGCCTTGCCGATCCGGCGGAGATCCGCACACGCTGTCACGAGTTGCTCCTGGCCGGGGAACGCGGCGAACTTTCGCATTTCGACCTGCGCACCGACAGGCTCCCCGAGATCGCGCGGCTCGTCGCGGAGGTGACCCGGGAACGCTACCCCGATCTTGACGTGCCGTGGCACAGCCGCTGGCGGCACTTCCGGGCCGGCGGCATCGACCGCTGGGGCCGGCTCGCCGCCGGTCTCGACCGCGACGAACGTATGCGTGTGGCACTCGACCTGCTGGTGGTGAGCGTGCTGCTCGATGCGGGCGCGGGTGACCGCTGGCGGTACCGGGAAGCGGAAACCGGCCTGCTGCTCGCCCGCTCGGAGGGACTGGCGGTCGCAAGCCTTGCGCTCTACGCGAGCGGCGCCTTCTCCGCCGATCCCGGCAATCCGCTGCGCTGCGATGCCGGGGCGCTCCGCGGCTTCACGGCCGGGCAGCTGGCCACGGCATTCCAGGCCGGCCCCGCCACTCCGCTTGCCGGTGTCGACGGGCGCGCGGCCATGCTTCGCGCGCTTGCCGCGGCGCTTGAGCGGCGCCCGGAGATATTTGGAACGCCGCCCAGGATCGGCGGCCTCGGTGACTGGCTGCGCGCGCGGCCCGACCGGGCCGGTGCCGCTCCCCTGCTCGCGACGCTCGCGGACGCGTTCGGATCCATCTGGCCCGGCCGGATCACGCTGCAGGGAACCGCACTCGGCGATGTCTGGCACCATCGCAAACTGCGCCGCGACGATGAAACGGACCAGCTGGTTCCGTTCCACAAGCTGCTGCAGTGGCTACTCTATTCCATGGCCGAGCCGCTGGACGAGGCCGGGATCGGCCTCGGCGAACCGGAGGCGCTCACCGGACTTGCCGAGTACCGCAACGGCGGTCTGCTGGTGGACGGCGGTGTGCTGGTGCCGCGGGATCACGGGATCGGCGCCGTGGCGCTTGATCCCGGCGCGGAACCGGTTGTCGAATGGCGGGCACTGACAGTCGCGCTGCTTGACCGGCTGGCACCGCTGGTTCGTGTGACCCTCGGCTGCAACGAGGCGGCCCTGCCGCTCGCGCGGCTGCTCGAGGGCGGAACCTGGGCGGCAGGCCGGAAGCTCGCAGTTGCGGCGCGACCCGGCGGTGGTCCGCCGATCCGGCTGGCGTCGGACGGTACGGTATTCTGAATCAGGCAACCGCGGAGCGGGAGATGGGGATGAACAGGGTTACGGTGGTCAAGCACCCGCTGGTTCAGCACAAGCTGTCGCTGATGCGGCAGAAGGACACGACGACGGCCCTGTTCCGGGTGCTGCTTCGCGAGATCTCGCTGCTGCTCGGCTATGAGGTTACCCGGGACCTGGGCGTCGAGTTCCACACCATCGAGACACCGCTCACCACCGTGGACGCGCCGTTCATTTCGGGCAAGAAACTGGTCCTGATCTCGGTCCTGCGCGCAGGCAACGGGCTTCTCGAGGGAATGCTGGACCTGGTTCCCTCGGCCAGGGTCGGACATGTCGGGCTCTATCGCGACTCCTCGACGCTGGTGGCGATGGAATACTACTTCAAGGTGCCCGATGACCTCGCCGACCGTCCGGTGATCGTGCTCGATCCGATGCTGGCAACGGGGAATTCCGCCGTTGCCGCGGTAAGCCGGGTCAAGGAGGCACAGGCGCGCGACATCAAGATGGTCTGCCTGATCGCCGCGCCCGAAGGTCTCGCGGCGTTCCATGCCGTTCACCCGGACGTCACCGTATTTGCCGCCGCCGTCGACGATCATCTCGACGACCATGGCTACATCGTTCCGGGAATCGGCGATGCCGGTGACCGGTTGTACGGCACGAGGTGACGGCCGCGTCGTGCTGCCCGGGCACGACCTCTTCAACGCCCGTCCGGGACGGGTCCGGCATCGCCGCCCATGGTTCGCCATGTCGTTTCGTCGCGGTGCCGGCATGCTACACTGGTCCGGGATCGAGTGCCGGCGCCGGGCTCCGGAAGTCCGCGGAGTGCGGTTTCACAACCAGGACAGGGAGTGCGTGAAACCATGAACGAACTTGCCAATGCACCGGACCTCGAGCGGGCGCGAACCGATGCCCGGGAGCATTTCTGGCCGCATGGCCTCGCCCACGGAAAAGTCGGCAGCAACACGGGGGTCCAGGTGGTCACCCGCGGTGATGGTGTCTGGGTCATCGACGCCAACGGGGAACGATGGTTCGATACCCTCTCCGGCCTGTGGTTGGTCAATATCGGGCACGGGCGCCGGGAAATCGCCGACGCGGTCTACCGCCAGATGCTGGAACTCAGCTTCTCGCCCAACGATACCGTCAGCCCGGTGACCGCCGCGCTGTCGCGGCGGATCGCGGAACTCAGTCAGGATCCGGCGGCGCGGGTCTACTTCACGAGCGGCGGATCGGAAGCAAACGAGACCGCGCTCAAGCTTGCCCGCAACTACCATCACCTGAACGGGGAGCCATCCCGCTGGAAGATCCTGTCGCGACGCGGGTCCTATCACGGGGCAACACTCGCCTGTACCAGTCTCGGGCGCGGCGGACCGGGCGGCGCCAGCGTGCCGAAGCACTTCGGGCCGCTCGTTCCGGGCAACGTCCACGTCGACCAGCCGGCGCCGTTTCACTGCCACCTGTGCAGGTCGTCGGCTTCGGGCTGCACGCTCGAATGTGCCCGGGACGTCGAGCGGGCGATCCTGCACGAGGGGCCGTCGACAGTGGCGGCTTTCATCGGCGAGCCGATCTCCGCGGCGGCCGGTATCCACGTGCCGGATCCCGGGTACTGGCCGGCGGTGCGCGAGATCTGTGACCGACACGGCGTGCTGCTGATTGCCGACGAGGTCATTACCGGGTTCTGCCGCACCGGTCGCATGTTCGCGATGGAACACTGGGGCGTGAAGCCGGACATCTTCACCGTCGCCAAGGCGCTGACCAGCGGCTACCTGCCGATCGGGGCGGCCGTAGCCACCGGCAGGGTGGCCGACCGGTTCGGGTCCGGCGAGGAGGCATTCCAGCACCTGCTGACATTCGGCGGTAATCCCGCCTCCTGCGCTGCCGCACTTGCCAACCTTGATGTCATGGAGAACGAGGGCATGGCGGAACGCTCGCGCGAGATGGGCGGCTACCTGCTGGAGCGCATGCAGGAACTTGACCGGTTCCGCATCGTCGGAGAGGTGCGCGGCGGTCTGGGACTGTTGTGTGCCGTGGAACTGGTGCGCGACAGGCAGACCCGGGCGCCGTTCCCGAAGGAGGCCGATCTTGCCGGGCGCGCTACCCGGCTCATGCGCGAGCACCGGCTGCTCGGCCGGGCCGGCAGCGTCATCCCGGTTGCACCACCGCTGTGCATCACGCGCGAGGAGGTCGACGAGGCGGTGGACCGCCTTGGCGGCGTGATCGGCTCGCTGGAAAAGGAACTTGCAGAGGGATGAACCGGACAGTGGTCGCCGACCAGGGCGCCCGCGCGCCCGCACCCCTGCTCGAGATCGACGGTCTGGAAACCCACTTCTTCACCGACGCGGGGGTTGTCCGCGCGGTGGATCGGGTCTCCTGCCGGATCAGGGAGGGCGAGACCCTCGCGGTGGTCGGCGAGTCCGGCTGCGGCAAGTCGGTCACCGCCCTGTCGATCCTGCGGCTGGTGCGTTCGCCGCCGGGTCGCATCGTCGGCGGCGCTGTGCGGTTTCGGGGCCGCAACCTGCTCGAACTGTCAGCGCGGGAAATCCAGTCCGTGCGCGGTAACGAGATCTCCATGATCTTCCAGGAACCGATGAGTTCGCTGAACCCGGTGCTGACCGTTGGCGCACAGGTCAGCGAAACCCTGATGCTGCACCAGGGTCTGACCCGGTCCCAGGCGATGAAACGGTCGGTCGAGTTCCTGGAACTCGTGCACATTCCCGAACCGGCGACGCGCGTCAACGACTATCCGCACCAGCTGTCCGGCGGCATGCGCCAACGTGTCATGATCGCAATGGCGCTGTCGTGCAACCCGCAGCTGTTGATTGCCGACGAGCCGACAACGGCGCTCGACGTCACCATCCAGGCCCAGATCCTGGCCCTGATGCAGGAATTGCAGCAACGGCTCGGTACCGCCGTTCTGCTGATCACCCATGACATGGGCGTGGTGGCGGAGAATGCCGACCGTGTGGTGGTGATGTACGCGGGTCGCAAGGTCGAGGAGGCGGATGTCGAGACCCTGTTTGCCGAACCCCGACACCCCTACACTGCCGGTCTTCTCCACTCGATTCCGGTACGGGCCCGGGCGGCGGGGCCGCGCCGGACTACCGGCAGGCCCCGCCGCCACCTCAATGAGATCTCCGGAATCGTTCCGTCGCTGCTGGACCTGCCGGCCGGATGCGCCTTCCAGCCTCGGTGTCCGCTTGCAACCCGCCGGTGCGAGCAGGACCGACCGGAACTCGAGTCAGTTGGCCCGGGTCACTGGACGGCCTGCTGGAACCACGCGTCGGTGCCGGTACAGGGGGCCTGAGAGATGCCGGAGCCGACGACATCTGTCCTTGAGGTCGAGAATCTGACCAAGAGGTTCCCGATCCGCGCCGGGCTGTTCAATCGTGTCGTCGGCCATGTCCATGCAGTTGACGGCATTTCCTTCGCCATACGGCGCGGCGAGACCCTGGGGCTGGTGGGAGAGAGCGGCTGCGGCAAGTCAACCGCCGGCAAGACCATCCTCAAGCTGATCGAGCCGACATCAGGCACCATCCGTCTGAACGGGCAGAACATCACCCGGTTCGGGAGCGGGGAGATGCGTCCGGTGCGCCGCCAGATGCAAATCATCTTCCAGGATCCGTACTCATCCCTCAACCCGAGGATGTCGGCCGGAGAGATCGTGCGCGAGCCGCTCATCATCCACAAAATCAGCGCAGTGGCGGAAAGCCACGAGCGGGTGGCGATGCTCTTCGATCGTGTGGGCCTGCAGCCGCACCAGATGAAGGCGTTTCCGCACGAGTTCTCCGGCGGTCAGCGCCAGCGCATCGGGATCGCGCGCGCCCTTGCCGCCGATCCCCGGCTGATCATTGGAGACGAGCCGGTCTCGGCCCTTGATGTTTCCATCCAGGCGCAGGTGATCAACCTGCTGACCGAACTCCAGGACGACCTCGACCTGTCCTATCTGTTCATCGCCCACGACCTCACGGTGGTCGAACATATCAGCCACCGCATCGCCGTGATGTACCTGGGGCGGATCGTGGAACTGGCGGGGACCGACGAGTTGTTCGACACGCCGTTGCACCCTTATACGGTCGCGTTGCTGAGCGCGGTGCCGATCGCCAATCCGAAGAACCGGTCGCGCCAGCGCCTGCTGCTGAGCGGTGACGTGCCGAGCCCCGTCACCCCGCCGCCCGGGTGTCACTTCCACACCCGCTGCCCCTACGCGATGCGTCGCTGTCGTGAGGAACAGCCGGTTCTTCACCAGGTCGGAGGTGACCACTGGGTCAGCTGTCACCTCCATGACACCGGGCCGGTGCACCCGTTGCCTCCCGTTGACCCGGCATCAGGAAGTGCGGGCGCAGGGGTCAGTGCGAGCCGCGTAACCGGGGATCCAGCAGGTCGCGAACCGCATCACCGAGCAGATTGAACCCGTAGACGGTCACGCTGATGGCAATCCCGGGCATGATCGGCATCCACGGGGCGAGTTCGGCGAATTTCTGCGCCGAGCCAAACAGGTCGCGACCCCACGAAGGTGCCGGGGGCGGGACCCCGAGACCGAGAAAGCTCAGGGAGGCCTCGGTAATGATGGCGCCGCCGAGACTGGCAGTTGCGATCACGATGTAGGGGGCGACGCAGTTCGGAGCCACGTGCCGGAAAATGATTCGCAGGTGGCCGGCGCCGGCAGCGCGTGCAGCCTGGACATACTCGGTTTCCTTGACTGCAAGCACGGCAGAACGGACCACGCGGGCCGTGCTCGGGATGACCACGATGCCGATGGCAACGACCAGGTTCGAGGTACTGCGCCCGAGGACCGCGATGATGACCACGGCAATGATCAGGGACGGGAATGACCACAGGATGTCCATCAGCCGCTGCACGATCAGGTCCCAGCGGCCGCCAGCATAGGCCGAGAACAACGCGACAAGAGCCCCGAGCCCGGTTCCGAACAGGGTGGAGAGCAGTCCGACGAGCATGGAGAGCTGGGCGCCGTAGATCACCCGGCTCAGGATGTCGCGCCCGAGGTTGTCGGTTCCCATGGGATAATCCCAGGACGGGGGATGGAGCCGTGCCGAGCCGCCGTCAATGAACTCTTCCGGCGAATAGGGTGCGAGCCAGGGTGCGAATACCGCGACCAGGAACATCACGACGACGACGAGACCTCCCACCGCGCCGAGCGGCTTGGACCGCACGAACCGGATCAGGGCCGGGCCGAAGAGCCGGAGCCGTTCGCTCCAGCTTCTATGTGTAGCGTATGCGGGGGTTGAACCAGGCATAGGCAAGATCGACCAGCAGGTTCGCGGCAGTCACGAAGATCGCAGTCGCGAACAGCGTGGCCTGAATGGAGTTGTAGTCACGGAATACCACCGAATCCACCAGGAAGTTCCCGAGGCCCGGCAGGTTGAACGCCCGTTCCACCACGACAAGGCCGCCGATCGCGAAACCGAACTGCAGGCCGAACACGGTCAGGACCGGGAGAAAGGCGTTCTTCAGTGCGTGGCGCGTGACGACGGTGGACTCGCCCAGTCCCTTGGACCAGGCGGTGGTGACGTAGTCCTCGCGCAGCACCTCGAGCATGGATGACCGGGTCATGCGCGCGATCACTCCGATCTGGGCAAAGGCGACGGCGAAGGCGGGAAAGAACATCTGTTGCAGGCTCTGCAGCGGCGCTTCCCATACCGGTACGTATTCGAGCGGTGGCAGCCACTCGAACCAGATCACCATACCCAGGATGATGAGCAGGGCCACCCAGAACGACGGCAGCGAGAGCCCGGCGATCGACACGATCCTGCCGAGGTAATCGGCGAACCTGTCCTGGCGAATGGCCGAGATGATGCCGATCGGCAGTCCCGCGACCAGCGTCATTCCGGCCGCCAGGATGACAATGCTCGCGGTGACGGGAAAGAAACGCATCCATTCGTCGACGACCGGCCGGTTGACCTTCAGCGAATTCCCGAACTCGAACCTGGTGGAGTTCCACATCCATTCCACGTACTGCGTCAGCAGCGGAATCCGGTGCACTGTGGCGTGGACCTGCTTCGGCTTCAGGATCGTACCGCCGACGTTCAGGGGCGCCCCGGAATTGATGCTGTTCAGCACCGCCTCGCCGTCGAGTGTCTGCAGTGCCGCTTCGAGGTCGTCGAGCCCGGATCGGTTGCCGAACGCGTCGCGGTTCAGCCCGACCTCGACCTCCGCGAAGCCGAGCCTCACCCGCATCGCCTCGACCATCTGCTCCGAAACCCTGGCGTCGCGTCCGGGTTCCGACAACGCGATCAGCGCCGGATCGCCGGGGACCACGCGCATCAGGAAAAAGACAAGGGTCGCCACCCCGTAGATGGTGACGACCCCGAGCAGCAGCCGCTTGATGATGTAGACCCACATGGAACGGCGGCAGGGCCGGTTCGGCTACTTGTCGAGCCAGACCTCTTCAAGGGTCACGTTGTTGTAGTAGGCGGGATCGACATCTTCCCAGTTCATCACCCACGGCTGCCAGGCCATACCCTCGGCGATCCAGCGAACCTGAACCTGCGGCAGCTCGTCGAACAGTATCCGTTCCATCTCGTGGACTACCGGGACCCGTTCCTCGTCCGAGCGGGCCGACAGCTGCTTTGCATAGAGGGCATCGAACTCGGGGCTGCACCAGCCGGACTCGTTCGAACTTGCTCCGCAGATCAGGTAGTCGGCGTAGAAGATACTGGGATCGAGAACACCGGCGGCGTTGCTGGTGGTGACCAATTGGAAGTCACCGGAGTCACGACGCTGGGTAAACGTGCCCCGGTCGGAGACCTCGAGGTTGATCTCCACCCCGATCAGGCGCAGCTGCTCCTGGACGAATTGCGGCGTCAGCAGGGATTCCGGGGTGTCAAGCGTGAGCCAGCCCAGCTGGAGGCTGCCCGGCGCGTAGCCGGCCTCAGCGAGCAATGCCCGCGCCTTTTCCCTGCGTGCCTCGACCGCGGCCGGATCCGCGGTTCCGATGTGTTCGGCGAGTTCGTCGGCCGGAAGGCTCCACTTCGACCACGGCGGCATGTATCCGCCGATTGCACCGGCACCTTCGCCCAGCACCTCGATCGCCTTGTAGCGGTCGATCGCGAGACTGAACGCCTGGCGCACCCGCTTGTCATTCCACGGCGCCTCGTCGACCTTGCCCGCGATCGAGTGCCACCACAGGCGGGCCGGCAGTGACACTTCGATGTCGGGGTGTTTTTCGGCCAGCAGCTTGGCGTCGGCCGGGTAGATGTACTGCATGAAGGAGTTGATATCGAGCTTCCCGGCCCGCAGGTTGGCCAGCGCTACCGTCGGGTCCTTGAAGACGAAGTTGCGGACCCCGTCGAGGCACGGATAGCCCTCGCGGAAGTAGTCCGGGTTGCGAACCGTGGTCGATCCTGCGCCGGTGACATATTCCTTCCAGATGAACGGGCCGGTCCCGATGACCGTATCCTTCAGGCGATCCCAGGGAAGCTCGCTCGGGAAGATCCCGGCCCAGCCGACGGCAAGCTTGGAGACGAGTCCGGCATCCGCCTGGCTGAGCGTGATCCGCACCGTCAGCCGGTCCACCGCCTCGAGTTCGGAGATGGCGGTGAAGTAGCCGGCTCGGCGGCTGAAGTTCTTGTTGCGGATCTTGTCGATGCTCCAGACGACGTCGGCGGCATCGAGATCGGTGCACGCGCCCGGGCGTCCCTCGGCCAGGTCGCCGCAATGAAACTTCACACTGTCCCTGAGCTTGATGGTGTACACGAGCCCGTCATCGCTGATCGAGTAGGACTCGGCGAGATCGTTGACGATCCCGCCCGGTTCGTAAAAGGAAAACCTGAACAGGCGATTGTATGACCCACCGACCCGTTGCTGGGTTCTCACCGTGGGCTGCTGGTGGAAGTCGAAGTTGACCAGGTCCTCGCCCGCATGGGTGGTGAGCACTCCTCCGTACTTGCCGCAGGCGCGTTGATCTTCGGCAAGGACCGGTGTCGCGGCAACGGCCAGGGAGACCATGGACGCGGCGAGAAGGTGTCTCGGGCCGGGTGCAGCGAGTCTAGCTGCTGAACTTGCGGGTGAAAGTCCCGCCGGCACAGTTCTCAGTTTGGTGCCGTAGCATATCCCACTGGTCCCGGGGCAACCCGCGGCCAGCGAGCTGGGACGCAGAAAGCCACCGTGGGCCGGCAGAGACACAGAGCCCTGCTGGTCCGATCAGCCAGGGTGGCGAGCGAACCGGAGGGCCGTAGCGAAAGCGAACGATTGGATGAAGCCCCGAAATGACACCCCCACATGAAGCTGATTTGTGGGACGGACGAGAATGCCAAGGGCCTCCATTCTG
>MPMT01000067.1 GCA_002238645.1 Alphaproteobacteria bacterium bin52
AGAAGACGACGGTTCTGCGCGCCGTCCCGGCTCTGATGCGCCAAGCCGCGCAACTGCGCGCCATCGAAATCCTTCCTCAATGGGACCCCTGTTCTCACGCCGACCCTCCAATATGCGGGGTCGCCATTGAGTCAGATACCGTTCCTCTTGGGAATCCCCCAATGAGTCTCAACACTTAGCCGCTGGTATGACTCCGCTGCGCCGCCGTCGGCATCGGTTCGTCCAGGACAGTGCACAACGCCGTCAGGGTGGCCGGGTTCTGCCAGTCCGCCGCCACCGCGGAGATCGACCAGAGAACCGCGCCGATATCGCCCTGCGGCCACCAGCCCGGCAGCTTCCGGGGCCGGCCGCTCACATGTTGCGACAGGTCGCTGTGCCAGAACGCCTGGCGGAACAGAAGCGCCAGCAGCGCGCCCCCCGGCTTCCGGGCTCCAGCATCATGCGCCCAACCGCCGTAGCGGCTACAGGGACCCCGACCTCAGTTTCTTCGGCCTCACCCTGACGGTCGGCCTGCCCAACGTCGAGACCGTCCATGGGACAATCTGGACCGTATTGGCGGACGTATGCGACTGCCCGGACCTCGAACTGGTCCTGCCCGCCCGCAAGGAGGCGGTCGAGAACGCCTTCCTGGAGGAGACGCGCGAGGCCGCGCGGCTGGCGATCTACCGCGCGATGGCTGCAGATCCGTCTCCGCGCCCAACCTTCGAGGACTGGACGCGGGCGCGCGAGGCCGGCATCGACATCGCGCCGCCGCCCGCCGTGCTCCGCCCCTGGCGCCCGGGAACGGCGGACGGCGGCGGCTGGGCGCGCCCGCGCCCCCCCGCCCGCCGTCCTCCGCCCCTGGCGCCCGGGAACGGCGGACGTCGACGACTGGCGCGACCCGCCGAAGCTTGCCCCGGCCGGCGCGGACGCGCTGGTGATGGGCTGCCATCCCGAGCCGCCCGAATCCCAGGCGCTGTGGCGTGCCGCGGAGCGGGAAGGTATCGCGCCGCGCCTGTTCGAGGCCGACCGCCGGCTCGACGGCTACGGCTGGTACGGCGCGCTCCACCGGGTGCCGAGCCAGGCCGCCACCGCGACCAGCAGCGCCGCCGCGATCGCGGAGAACAGCAGCAGCTGGCGCCGCCGCACGGCATCGGCGTCCACCAGGTCGCGGACGCGGGGCCGGTCCTTGCGGGCGCTCATCGCGGCGCTCCCGCCGCGGCGGTTTCGGTCACCGCGACGCCGAGACGCCCGCCCGAGGGGCCGGTGCCGGGCGCCGCCAGCCAGAGCGACGCTATGCGGCCCATGCCCGGGTGGCCTTCGATGGTCCCGGCGAGGCCCGCTGCCCCATCCGCACCGCCCGATGCCGGACGCGCGGCCTCGAAGACGAGCGCCGCGAAGCGCGGGCCCCGCCAGGTCTCGATGAACGTCAGCCCGGCAGCCGGACCGACGGCCCGGATCGGTGTCCGGGCCAAGCCGGATGCGAAGATCTCGTAGCCGGGCAGCAGCTCGCGGCGGGCGACGGCGCGCAACCTCCGGCACAAGCTCGGCGACGACGCGGCAAGCCCCGCCTACATATTCAACGAGCGCGGCGTCGGATACCGCATGGCCGAACCGGGGGGCGGATGAGCGGCAGCAACCCCGCGCGCGCCAGGCGACTCTCCACCGGCCGGAGAAGGACGCCTGGATCCGCCCCCTCCGTAAGCCTTCTGTCTGACTGCCCCGGCGGGATCGGTCGTCGGCTTTCCGATCTTCTGCCGGCGCGGCGCCCGGGCGGCTGGCCGCGCGCGGCTGCGCTCAGACCGTAGCGAACATGTTCCCGCTGCGCTTGCGGCGTGCTACGACTGGCACCCGTGTTCCCGGAGAATTCGGCCCACCCTGGAAGAATTGCGCTCGCCCGGAGCCGACCGCTTGATACCGTGGTCCGCAACCTCGTACCTTCCCTAACCCACTTCACGACGCCCAAGGTGCTGACGCGACATGTGCAGGATCGCTTCAGGCGAGACATGCGGGAGATTGCAAACGACAGGACGCGCCCACGGTGCGCTGTACTCGGAATTGAGCGAAATCCGCTTACGGTACGATTGCGGATGACCTGGATGCATCCTTCAAAGGCCAAGAAATAATTTCCATAAGACACTGGTAGATAACGAGAAATGAATGACAAGAAACCAGTCTACCGAATAGGTGTCGATGTCGGCGGCACCTTTACCGATGTCGCCGTCATCGACGAGACCGGGGGTGCGATTACCGTCACCAAGGTGTCGTCAACCCCGGACGACTTCGGGCGCGGGGTCATCGAGGCGCTCGTCCAGGCCCTGGACCGGGGTTCGGTACCCCCGGACGCAGTCACCCT
This sequence comes from Alphaproteobacteria bacterium bin52, assembly GCA_002238645.1. GTDB lineage: Bacteria > Pseudomonadota > Alphaproteobacteria > Thalassobaculales > Thalassobaculaceae > Bin52. Next base: position 2,336 of record MPMT01000067.1, read on the forward strand.
GCTCGCGCATGCGACCACGGTGGTCACCAACGCCATCCTGCAGGAGAAGGGCGCGCGTATCGGACTCGTGACCACCCGCGGCTTCCGCGACCTGCTGGAACTGCGGCGCTCGGCCCGGGCCAACCTCTACGACCTGTTCCAAGACGGACCTTCGATCCTCGCTCCGCGGCGCTGGCGCATGGAGGTCACCGAGAGGATCGGTGCGGACGGCACGGTCATCACGCCGCTCGCGGAGGACGAGATCGACGGTCTGGTCGAAGGGCTGCGCGCCGCCCGTGTCGAGGCCGTGGCCGTCACCCTGCTGTTCTCGTTCCTCAACGACGACCACGAACGCCGCCTCGGAGCCCGTCTGCGCGCGGCCCTGCCGGATGTTCCGGTGTTCCTGTCATCGGAGGTGCTGCCGGAGATCCGAGAGTTCGAACGCACCAGTACCACCGCGGTGTGCGCCTACGTTGCTCCGATCCTGAACCGGTACCTCACGCGGCTGAAGACCGCGGTCCGGGAAATGGGACTTCCGGTCCCCTACATCATGGGTTCGGGCGGCGGCGTGTTCGAGATCGAGGAGAGCCTGGCGATGCCCGCGCTCTCGGCCGAGTCCGGGCCGGCCGCCGGCGTGATCGCGGCCGCGCTTGCCGGGACCCAGATCGGCCGGCCCGACCTCGTGTCATTCGACATGGGAGGAACCACCGCAAAGGCCAGCCTGATCAGGAACGGAACTGTCGAGACCACCCCCGAGTACGAGGTCGGCGGGTCGAGCAGCGGCAAGCGCTGGCTGTACGGTGCCGGACACCCGATCCGGGTGCCGGTGATCGACCTCGCCGAGATCAGCGCCGGCGGTGGCAGCATCGCGTGGGTTGACCCGGCCGGAGCGCTCAGGGTCGGGCCGCAGAGTGCCGGCGCGGAGCCGGGACCGGTCTGCTACGGCCGCGGCGGGACCGAACCGACCGTCACGGATGCCAACCTGCTGCTCGGCAGACTCGACGCCGACTCCCTGCTTGGCGGTGACCTGCCGATCGACTACGCACGGGCATACGCGGCGATGGAGGACCGGGTCGCGGGCCCGCTCGGCCTGACCGTGGACGAAGCGGCCGCGGCCGTGATCCGCGTGGTCAACAATGCCATGGCCGAGGCACTGCGCATCGTCTCGGTCGAGCGCGGTCACGACGCCCGCGACTTCACGCTGTTCTGTTTCGGCGGAGCCGGACCACTGCATGCAGCGGCACTCGCCGAAGAACTCGACATCGCAGAGGTGATCGCGCCGCCCGCCCCCGGCGCGTTCTCGGCGCTCGGGCTGGTGGCATCCGACATCAAACGCGACTACGGCCGCACTTTCTTTTCGGTGGTGGACGACACCGATCCGGTGGATCTCGAGGCCGTCTACCGGCAGATGGAGGACGAGGCCCGGCACATGCTGGCTCGCACCGGCATCGCCCCGTCGGCCTGGGAATTCGCGCGCACCGCCGACCTGCGCTACATCCGCCAGGCCTACGAACTCACGGTCGACGCACCCGACGCGATCCATGCCGAGGGGCTCGCCGCCCTGGCGCGCGGGTTTCACCAGCGGCACGCGCAGACCTACGGTCATGCCAATACGAGCGAACGGGTACAGATCGTGACACTCAGGCTTGCCGCCACTGCCCGCCTGCCGGTGCTCGACCTGACCCGGCCCCGGGCTGATGCCGGGACCGGCGAGAGCCTGAAGTCGCACAGGCAGGCCTGGTTTGCCGGCGCCGGCCGCGTCGCAACCCCGGTGCACGACCGTGCCCGGATTGCGCCCGGAATCCCCGTTGCCGGACCAGCCATCATCGAATCGCTTGACTCCACCATCGTGATCCCACCGTCCTGGCAGGCGACGCCGGACGACGGCGGTTTCGTGACCATGACCCGTTCCGATGCGGGAGATCCTCGATGAATGACCATGGCGCCCGGGTGTCGGGCTTCGATCCGGCCACCTTCGTGGTGATCAGGAACAGCCTCTACGCCGCGGCCGAGGAAATGAAGATCGTGCTGGCCAAGACGGCCTATTCCCCGATCCTGAAGGTAGCCGGCGACTACTCCTGCGGCATTTTCGACGCCGCGGGCCGCATGGTGGCGCAGGGGCCGGACCTGCCGATTCACCTCGGATCGATGCCTGACGCCGTGCGGGCCGTGGTCACTGCACATGACGATATCGTCGATGGCGATGTCTTCATACACAACGACCCGTATTTCGGAGGCAGCCACCTGCCCGATGTCAATGTGGTCACCCCGGCCTTTCACGGTGACGAGCTCATCGGGTTCGCCTGTGTGCGGGCCCACTGGCCGGATGTCGGGAGTGCGACGCCCGGCAGCTACGGTGCCGTGACCGAGATCTACGGCGAGGGCCTGCGTCTGCCTCCGGTCCGGCTTCATTCCGCCGGTGTGCCCAATCGCGACATCGACGCGATCATCTTCGCGAACGTGCGCACGCCCGAGGAACGTCGCGGCGATCTCGGCGCCCAGGTTGCCGCCAACCGGCGGGCGGTCCACAGGCTGCGCACGCTCGTCGACCGCTACGGGCTCGAGACCATCAGGAACGCCATGGCCGAGGTGATGGACTACTCCGAGCGCATGATGCGCACCCTGCTGGCACGGCTGCCCGACGGCGAGTCCGGGTTCGAGGACTTCTGCGACGGGGACGGGATCATCGAGGAGGGAGACGACGAGGACCGGCCGTTTACCATCCGCCTGCGGGTCAGCAAGCGGGGTGACTCGATCACCGCCGATTTCACGGGAACCGATCCCCAGGTGGCGGGGCCGATGAACGCCCCGCTGTCGGTAACCGCATCCGGTGTCTACTGTGCGTTGAAGACCATCATCGATCCCGAGGGACTGGCCCCGCCCAACTCGGGCTGCTGGCGGGCCATTACGGTGACCGCACCGGAAGGGTGCGTGCTCAACGCCACCTTCCCGTCACCGGTGGTCTATGCCAACCACGAGATCAGTCACCGGGTCTGCGACATGATGTTCGGCGCGGTCTCGGGGTTCTGGCCGGACAACGTCATGGCCTGCTCGCAGGGGACCTCGGCGATCATCACCTTTGGCGGCGCCGATCCCCGGACCGGCCGGCGCTACGTCAGCTACGAGACCATCAAGGGCGGCCTTGGCGCACGGCCCGGCAAGGACGGCATCAACGCGGTGGCGAGCGGGATCTCGAACACCATGAACACCCCGATCGAGATCCTGGAAATGAGTTTCCCGGTCCGGGTCGAGGAATACGCGCTGACACCCGACAGCGGTGGTGCCGGGACCTGGCGCGGCGGTCTTGCCGCACAGCGGATCTGGAGGGTACTTGACCACCGCAGCCGCGCCTCGTCCTGCCTGGAGCGGACACGCTCGGCGCCGTTCGGACTGCACGGCGGCCAGTCCGGCCAGGCGGCGCGGATCTGGGCCGAGGATGCCGAGGGGCAGGTGCGGCCCGCGCCGGGAAAGGGCGGTTTCGACGTGCCGGCCGGCGGGCGCATTCACCTGCATGTCCCGGGTTCCGGCGGCTACGGACCACCGGAACGGAGGGACCGGGCGGCGCTCAGGGACGACCTGCTCGATGGCTACGTGACGCCACAACGGGCGCGATCCGACTACGGCGTCGCGGATCCGGAGGCGCTGATGCACGACGAGCCGGGCGTGGCGGAGTGACGTTCCGGCCGGTCAGAGCCGGTATGTCGGCCCTGCCAGGACACGCCACAGGACGGCCCACGAGTCCAGGGTCGCCCTGAGCCGGCGCGCCCGGGCGAGGCGGACGAGACCGGCGGCACCGTCCGCACCGGGCGGGGCGTCGCCACCGGGGGCGAAGGCCGCACGGGTTATCCGTTCTGCCTCGGAACCGGCATCGGCAACCGCGATCCCGCTGGCGGCCGACCAGGCCAGCAGTGCCCGATAGAGTTCCGGCCCCGACTGCGCCATGTGCGCGGCGCTCCGGAGCGCACGGTCGGCCCGGGTCGGCAGCACCTGCCACAGCAGCAGCAGCAGCGGCACCGCGACCGCGACCGCGACACCTGCCGCGATCACCGCGAGCAGCGTGCGATCGGCCTCGCGCCGTTCGCGGGCCTCGCGCATCAGCCCGGCGACGAGTGCCGCCCGGTCGGGCGGCAGTGGTTCGATCCGGTGCCCCGGCGCGCCGCCGCGCCTGATGCCTGCGGTATCCGGGTTCCAGGACCGGATCGAGATCGGGGCGATGTAGATGACACCGCCCCGTTCGATACGGATGTCCCAGGACCGGGTCCGGGTGCCGAGGACGCCGCGGGCCGAGGTCCGGGTCCGCATCGTGGTGCCGGCGTCGCTCACCTGGATTCCATCGGTGCGCCGGTGCCCGGGGATCGAAATCCAGCGCGCCGGCACACCGAGGGCGGTGACCGTCACCTCGCGGCGCACGATGTCACCGACGCGCAGTTCCTCCAGCGGTTTCGACCAGGTCTCGGACACCTCGACCTGCGGGCTCACCATCCACCAGGCGTCACCGTAGGACCGGTCGATGCCGGCGACCGCAATCTCGATGTCATGGCTGCGGTGATCGAAGGCCACCTCTCGCCCGGATATCCCGACCGTGCCCGCGGCCCTGACGCCGGCGATCACCAGCGCGCCGCTCGACTGCGGAAACACCGCCACCGCTTGTTCGTAGACATGGCCGTGGCCGGCATAGGACTCGACGGTACGTACCCTGGGCTTCAGCACCTCGACGGTCTCGGCACCCTCCGGCCGCGGCATGTCGACCGCAAGGGACTCGAACGGATGGCGCGAAGCCACCTGGATCCGCACCAGGATCTGGCCCTGCACCCAGGCGCCGTCGCGCACGCGCTCCGGCGGCTCGACGACGACGGTGAGCTGCGGGATTTCCGGAAACGCCACCTGGGCGGCGACGGCGCCCGGCAGCGCGGCAAGGGCAACCAGGATGCCAAGCAGCGTTCTCATGAGCCGGTCTCGCCCGGGTGGCGCTGACGGTGGATCGCGCGCAGGCGCGAGGCCAGCACCCGGGCCGGGTCATCGACGATGTGACGCAGCAGGATCTCCGCAGCCTGACGGTTCTCGCGCAGCAGCCGGGCAACGCCGGTTCCGCCGCCGGGCAGCGCGATCGACGGGTCCTGTGCGGTGCGCCCCGGCGTGTGGCCCGTCTGCATGCCGTCGGCAATCCTGCGATCGCCAAGCTCACCCGCAACGGTTCCCTCACCCGATACCGACGACCTGGTCTTCGCGGCACGTCCCGAGGTGCCGCCGGTCCCGCCCGGTTCGGTCCGTGCGCTGTCCCGGTTGTCCGGGGCCTCGGTGCCCGGATCACCGCCTTCCTGTCCCGGGCCGCGGTGCTCGGCCTCGAGCAGTTCCTTCTCCCTGCGTTCGGCGCGGTCGATCAGCTCGAGGTTGTGCCGCGCATCCTCATGGTCCGGATCGCGCAACAGCACCTGCCGGTAGGCCTTCCTGGCCGGAGCCCAGTGATGCAGCCGGGCATGGGCGGTCCCGAGGTTGTAGAGGCTTGCCGTGTCGGTGCCGATGGAAAACGCAATGGTCGCATTGTGGAACCGGTCGGCCCGGTACTGCGCGACCCCCTGCCAGGACGGGTCCTCGAACAGGAACGCCGCCTTCTCCGCCTCGCCTCCTTCCAGCAGTTCGAGTGCGACCGAGAACCGGTCGAGCGGTGCGTCGAACCTGGGCAGCAGCCATGACAGGGCGGTGGCGGCGCCAATGGCCAGCGCAAGGGCGCAAAGCCGGATCATCACTCGCCGCTCCTGCGGCGGAACAGGGCAACCCAGCCCGCCGCCGCCAGTGCCAGGACCCAGGGAGTGAGGTCGTGGGTCGAGTCCCGGTCGGATGCCCTGACCAGGTCGCGGATTGCGTCGTTGTGGTCGGCCAGGACCTTCGCGGAGTCGGCGTGGGCCAGGACCTCGGCTCCGAGCCTGCGCCCGGTCTCGCGCCAGCGGTCGGGGTCGGTATCGGCAAGCAGGATCGTGCGTCGCGTCCCGGAGGCGGCAAGACGGACCGGGTCACCGGGTGGCGGACCGCCGGTCAGCACCACGATCAGGCCGGCCCTGATGCGCCCGTCCCGCAACAGCGCCTCCCCATGGGCGATACCCGACGACAGCGACCTGCCCCCGAGCGGCATCATCGTGGTGTCGAGCACCTGCAGGTAGCGGTCGAGATGCTGCGGATCGGAGGTGAACGGCACCACGGTGTAGGATTCCCCCGCGGTTGCCACCAGCGCGACCGGCACGGGCATGGAGGACTCCACGATCGCCGCGGCCCGAAGGCGGTGTCCGGGCAGCGCGGACGCGGCCGACATGTCGATCACGACCACACGACCGGCCAGGTTGGCCCATGCCGGTCGGTCGGTGCTCTCGATCACCGGGCGGGCCAGCGCGATCACCAGGATTGCGGCCAGCCCGCAGCACCAGCGAACCATGCCCGGGGTCCGGTCGCGCAGTCCGCGGCCGAGGTAGTCGTGCAGGCCCGGCGCCACCAGGCGGCGCCATCCGCCGGGAAGCCGCCCGGCGGGAACCGCCCGGTGGTTCAGCGCGAGCAGCAGCGCGAGGGCGAGCGGAACCAGCAGCAACAGCACGAACGGATGGGTGAAGGTCACGGGTCCCGGGCCTCCCGCCAGGCAACCAGGCACACCGTGACCAGGGCAAGCAGGAGCGGGGCCCAGGCAAGGTCGTTGACAAGGGTGTGCGTGCGCCCGGACGCTGGTCCCGTTCCGGCGAGTGCGGCGCGCAGCGCACCGACATCCGCATCCGAGGTCGCGAGGAAGTAGGAGCCGCCGACCGCCGTGGTGACCCGCTGGAGCGGTGGGGGCCCATCGCCGGGTTCCGTCGCGGTAAACCCGACAGCATGGATGGCCAGGCCCTTCTCGCGCGCCATGGCGGCGGCATCCAGCACCGGGATGTCGCCGGCGTTGGTTTCGCCGTCGGACAGGATGAGAAGGATCCTCTCGGTTGCCGGTTCGTCGCTGATGGTCCGGATCGCAAGCCCGATCGCCTGGCCGAGGTCGGTGCGCCGGCCCGGCAGTCCGATGGTCACCTCGTCGAGCATGCCGATCACGGCGTCGTGGTCGAAGGTCAGCGGTGCGACCAGGTATGCCTCGCTCGCAAAGGTGATGAGCGCGACTCGGTCATGCCGTGCCCCTTCGAGCAGCGAGCTGACCAGCGAGCGGGCGGTCTCGATCGGGGGCGTGCCGCGGTCCTGCCCCGTGGCGGTCCGCCCCGACATGCTGGCCGACAGGTCGACGGCCAGCACGATGTCGCGGCCGCTCGGCGGCAACAGGGTTCCGCCGTGCGTGAAGGGACCTGACAGTGCGAGGATCAGCGCGACCCAGCCGAGGCAGCGCAGCGCCAGGCCCGCCGGCGTTGACAGGTCGCGCCTGGCCCCGACAGCGGAGACGGCATCAAGCAGCATCCAGATGCCGAGGGGAACCGGCATGGCGGCACGTTCCGGCAGCGCCGGCAACAGCCGCCACGCGAGGATCGGCGCCGGCAGCAGCGCGAAGGCCCAGGGCCGGGCAAACTCGATGTCAACCGGGATCATGTCCGGATCGTCCGGCGCAGCCAGTCACGCAGCGAGGCCCGTCCGTCGGCCCCGACCTGTCCGGGCGGCAGCCAGATCTCTTCGGGCGGTTCCGTGACCGGACGGTGGCGGGCCACGCGACCGAGCAGGCAGAGCAGCGCTTCCCACCGGGACGCGTCCGCAACCGAGCTGTCGATGCGGTCGAGTTCACGCCGGGCATCCCGGCGCCACCGTGTGCGCCGCCACCAGCGCAGTGCCGCCAGTGCGCCCAGCAGCAGGCCGAGCACCACGAAGGGTTCCGGAGCGAGCACGGTCGTCGCCGGTGTCGCGGACGCGTCGGGCACGTGGATGTCGCGAAGTTCGTTCAGGATCTGCGCGGGGGTCAGCAGGTCGGTCACGCGCCGGCCTCCGGGAGCCAGTCGAGAGCGTCGATCACCTGCCAGCCACCATCCACCAGCTGCCGGCGCCGTGTGCTCCTGTGCCCGTCCGCGGTTCTTGCGGCCGCGGCCGCGGCCAGGCGGTCGATGGCGAAGACCCGTCTCAGGGCACCGCGTCGCGCGGGATAACGCCCGGCGGGGACTTCGGAGCGTCCGAGGTAGTCGTCGACGACGAGGGCGTGGAAGGACCGGCCCGCGGTGCGCGAACGGGTGGCTGCCAGCAGCGGCTCGAGCTGTCCGGCAAAGTCGCTGATGACACAGACCTCGTCGCCGTGGCGAACCTGGTCGGCTGCTCGTGTCACGTCGCCGGCCAGCCGGTCGGACGGCGACACGCTTTCCTGGTGCCGGTAGCAGGCGTGCAGCGAGGCGAGCAGGCGCAGCAGCTGGCCGCGGCCGCGCCGTGGCCGCATCGTGTCGTCCGGGCCACCCGGCAGCACCAGGCCGACCGGTTCGTTGAGTGCCAGTGACTGCCACGCAAGCCTGGCCGCAACCAGGACCGCGGTCTTGGCCATCAGCCGCCGGCGGGTTGCGAAGTAGAGCTCGGAATGCAGGTCAAGCACGATCATCCGGGCGCGGTGGGACTGGGCGGCGAACCGCCTGACCTGGACCTCGGTACTGCGCGCGGTGGCGCGCCAGTCGATCCAGCGGACATCGTCGCCATGGACATAGGGGCTGATCCCGTCGAAGTCGAGGCCGGGTGCGCGGCCTCGGCCGGGTCTTTCGCCGACCGGAACCCGTTCCCCGCGTACGAACGGACCACGGACATGATGCGGGCGAACCTGCAGCAGTTCCTCGAGCGTGAGTGTCGTCGCGGTGACGCCGGTTCGCTCAGACCACGGCCACATGGTCGAGTACCGCGTCGATGATGGCGTCGGGCGCGACCGCGTCGGTCTCCGCGCGGTAGGTGAGCCCGATCCGGTGGCGCAGCACGTCGTGCGCGAGCGCCTGCACGTCGTCCGGGCGGACATGATCGCGGCCCAGAAGCCAGGCCCGGGCCTGGGAGGCGCGGGCGAGCATGATGGTGCCGCGCGGCGACGCCGGATGCGACAGGTGTTCGGCGACGCCCGGGACCGGTTCGGGGATGCTGCGGGTGGCCGCGACCAGCCGGACGATGTAACCGCGGACCGGCTCGGAGAGATGAACCCGTGCCACCGCGGCCTGGGCCATCCGGGTCCGGGCGCCGGAGATGCTCAATCCCGGTGTGACCGTCGCTTCGGTGGCGAGCTGGTCAGCCGCCTCGCTGACCGCGAGGTCGAGAATGTCGCGCTCGGTCTCGATACCCGGATAATCCAGCGTGATCTGCATCAGGAACCGGTCGAGCTGGGCATGCGGCAGATCCCACGTGCCGTCGTGCTCGATCGGGTTCTGGGTCGCGACCACGAAGAACGGCACCTCGAGCGGCCAGGTGGTCTCGCCACTGGTGACCTGGCGTTCCTCCATGGCCTCGAGCAACGCCGACTGGACCTTGGCCGGTGCCCGGTTGATCTCGTCAGCAAGGATGAACCGGGCGAAGACCGGGCCCGGGCGGAACTCGAACAGCTGCGTGGCGGAGTTGTAGATCGAGGCGCCGACAAGGTCGCTGGGCAACAGGTCGGGGGTGAACTGGATCCGCTTGTAGCGGCCCTCCAGCGCCAGGGCGAGGAGACGGGCAATCCGGGTCTTGGCAAGACCCGGTGCCCCTTGCAGCAGCACGTGACCGTCGGCGAGCAGGGCGATGACCAGGTGCTCGACGGCCCTGCCCTGCCCGACAACCAGCGACCCGAGCGCGTCGGCAAGGGCGCGGAACTGCGCCTGCAGGGTCGGGGCGCCGGCCGGTTCCGGTTCGTCTCGTGGCAGGATGTCGGGGACTTTTTCCAGCATGGGTACGGGTCCTATCACGCTCGCCGATCCGGGACAATCGGACCACTGGCGGTGCTGGTCATGTCCTCTCGAGAAGCCCGGCCAGCTGCACGATACGGTGTGCGGTGCTGCGGTCGATCCTCCCGCTCACCCGATCGGGCAACCAGTGGCGCTGGAACGCGCGGACCACCGCGCGGTCGGTCTCGCGGCCGCCGTTGTCCGGGCAGTCGTATCCGATCAGGCGCAGCGCGGCGCGCAACCCCGCAAGCGGGAGCGGGCGCCAGTCGCGTGGAACCGGGTCCGGGTCCGGCCACCAGCCGACGCCGGCGAGGGCGAGACCCCGCCAGTCGAAGAGTTCACCGGGGTCGTTCTTGCGAACGGGCGCGATGTCGGAGTGGCCGAGAACGTGTCCCGGATCGATGGCGTGCCGCGAGACGATGCCCCGGCACAGTTCGACCAGGACCGACATCTGTTCGGGAGGGAACGGCAGGTAACCCCACTGGTGGCCCGGATTGACGAGTTCGATGCCGATCGAGCGGTCGTTGATGTCGGTGGCGCCGCGCCAGGACGCGACCCCCGCGTGCCAGGCCCGGCGTTCCTCCGGGACCATGACGGTGACCGTACCGTCGCGATCGACCAGGTAGTGGGCACTGACCCGGGTTTCGGGGTCGCACAGCCGTTCGAGCGCCGCGGCCGCATCGGGCATGCCGGTGTAGTGCAGGATCAGCATGTCGATGGCGCTGCCGGATGGGCGCGGTCCGTGGTTCGGCGACGCGACTTCGCGATGCGGTTTCACCCTGCGTCCGCCAGTTCTTCGCGTCGGGTTTCGAGCTCCACCCAGCGCTCCTCGGCCTGTTCGAGCTCGGTGGTGGCTTCGGCGAACCGGGAGGTGGTGAGTTCGAACAGCGAGGGGTCGCGTCGGTAGAGTTCCGCGTCGGCGAGCCGCGCCCGCAGCTCGGCAAGCTCTCCGGAGAGTTCTTCGATCCGGTCCGGCAACAGATCGAGTTCACGCTGTTCACGATAGCCAAGCCGCCGGGAAGGCCCGCGGCGCGAGGCGGGTTGCGTGCGGGTCGTACGCCGGGACTCGCGCGGCGGCGCATCGGCTGCGGGCAGGGCCAGTTCGCTGCTGAACCCGCCCGCGTGTTCGGTGATCCTGCCGTCCTCCCCGAAGACCAGAACCGAGGTTGCGACACTGTCGAGGAAGTCGCGGTCATGGCTGACCAGCAGGATGGTGCCGTCGTACTCGCCGAGAACCTCCTCGAGCAGTTCGAGTGTTTCGATGTCGAGATCATTGGTGGGCTCGTCGAGCACCAGAAGGTTGTGCCGGCGCGAGAACAGCCGTGCCAGAAGCAGACGGTTGCGTTCCCCGCCCGACAGCGCACTGACCGGTCCGGCCGCCTGGCGGGGATCGAACAGGAAATCGCGCAGGTAGGACATCACGTGCAGCGAGCGGCCGGCGACCTCGACCGTGTCCCCGCCGCCCGGGCACAGGGTGGCGCGGACCGTCTGGTCCGGGTCCAGACTCTCGCGTTTCTGGTCGAAGTAGACCGGGACGACCCCGAAGCCGGTCCTGACGTGGCCCCGGTCGGGCCTGTCCTCGCCGATCAGCAGGCGCAGCAAAGTGGTCTTGCCGATCCCGTTCCTGCCCAGGATGCCGATCCGTGCACCCCGCTTCGCCATGGTCGAGAAGGGCCGGATGAGCGTGCGGCCGTCCGGTGTCGCCTTTTCGATGCCGCGTGCCTCGAGCACGACGTCGCCCGAGCGCTCGGTCTCCGCGAGCGAGAAGCGGACGTCGCGGCGCTGCTGCGCCGCCAGCCGGGCGCGTTCGCCGCGCATGGCCTCGAGTGCGCGCTTGCGGCCCATGTTGCGGCGCCGCCGTGCCGTCAGTCCCTCGCGCAGCCACCGGGTCTCGGCGGCGATGCGGTGGCCGAGCCGCGCCTGCTGCGTCTCCTCCTCGGCCAGGACCTGTGCCGACCAGTCGGCAAACGCCTCAAAGCCGGCCGGGTTGCGGCGCACCGTTCCCCGGTCGATCCAGATCGTGCGGTTCGACAGCGCCCGCAGGAATGCCCGGTCGTGACTGACCAGCAGGAGCCCGCCCGCAAACCCGGAGAGCTCGTCCTCGAGCCAGGCGATGGTCGGAAGGTCGAGGTGGTTGGTCGGCTCGTCCATGAGCAGCAGGTCGGGCCGGGAAACCAGCGCGTGGGCGATGGCGGCGCGTCTCGACTCGCCGCCCGAAAGCGTGTCCAGCGCCCTTCCGCCGTCAAGGGCCAGGCGCTCGAGCACCGGTTCCACCCTGTGCGCCTCGTTCCGGTCTTCCAGCCCTGTCAGCACGTGCTCGGCCACGGTGCGCTCCGCCGGGAACCGCGGCACCTGGGGCAGGAAGCCGATACGGGCACCGGGCTGGACGAACCGCTCGCCCCGGTCGAGCTCGATCTCGCCGGCAAGCGTGCGGATCAGCGTCGTCTTGCCGCTGCCGTTGCGCCCGACCAGACATATCCGGTCGCCGGCGCCGACCGCGATGTCGAGGTCACGGAACAGCTCGAGGTCACCGAAGGAGAGTGACGCCCCCTTCAGTGCCAGCAGCGGCGGGTCGGTGCGGGACGGCTGTCGGGCCATGCAGTCGGCGGATCAGCCGACGTTCGGGCTGTAGGTGCCGCGGCCCACAGCACACAGCCGGCCGGCGTCGTCGTGGACGTCGATGTCCACCACCGCGACGGTGCGTCCGATCCGCCGGGCGGTTGCCGTGGCGGTGAGCGCGGTGTTGGTCGCCGGGCGCAGGTAGTCGACCCGGAAATTGATGGTCGGAACCCCGCCGCCGCTCTGCAGGACGACCGCGTAGTCGCCGGCAATGTCGATCAGTGCCGCGATTGCACCACCGTGGTACTGGCCGGTGCCGGCGCGGCGCTCGAACTCGGGGCGCATCGGCATGCGGATGGTGATTGCCGGTCCGTCCGGGTCGACCCCGGTCACCTCGAGGTTCATGAACGCGATGTAGGGCGAGTCGTCGAGCATGGACTGGATGTCCGCGGAACTCGGTGACCGGGTCATGCCCGCCTCCATTTCCTCACGGGTTGATGACGACCTTGCCGAAGACCTCGCGGTCCTCGATCAGCCGGATGCCCTCCTGCGCCTGTTCGAGCGGCAGGGCCCGGTCGATCACCGGCGCCATCCGGCCGTCCCGGATGTAGTTCATCAGCGCGGCGAGGTCATCGCGTTCCCAGCTGTTCGAACCCAGGATCTGCAGTTCGAAGGTCCAGATGAAGCGGATGTCGGTCTTCGGATCGAACCCTGCGGTGGCGCCGCAGGTGAGCATGCGTCCGCCGCGTCTCAGCGAGCGGAGGCCGGGAACCCAGGTCTCGCCGCCGGTGAAGTTCACCACCATGGTGACACCGCCGTCGAAGCTGCGCCGGGCCGGCTTGCCATAGAGCTGGTAGACCCCCTTGTGGAACTCGTTGTCCATGTACGACATGGCATGATCCGCGCCGAGTTCGCGCAGCCGCTGCATCTTCTCGCTGCTTGACGCGCAGACCACGACCTCCGCTCCCGCCATCCGGGCCAGCAGCAGCGCCCCGGTGCCCACACCGCCGGATGCCCCGAGGATCAGGACCCTGTCGTCGGCCGTGACATTGCCGATGGTCAGCATCATGCGGTGCGCGGTGCCGTAGGCCACCGGCAGGCTCGCGGCCTGGTCGAAGCTCACGCCGTCGGGAATGCGGACCAGCTGGTGGGTCGGCGCCCGGCAGTACTCCGCCAGCCCGCCATGGATGGTCTCGCCGACCAGGCCGCCCTCGACCCGGTTGCGCGGATCGATCAGCACCCGGTCACCGGGTTTCCAGGGACCGGCGTCCGGCCCGGTTTCGGCAATCTCGCCGGCAACGTCGAGGCCGCAGATCATCGGCATGGCGATGCGGATGCCCGGCATGCCGTTGCGGGTGAAGATGTCGTGGTAGTTGAGCGAGGTCGACCGGACCCGGACCACGACCTCCCCGTGGCCGCACCCGGGGTCGGGAAAGTCCTTCTCGAGGCTGAGGGCATCGGGCCCCCCGTGTTCACGCAGGACAACGGCGCGCATCGGTTCCTCCCCGGCTCAGGCTCGCCCGGCGGGCGACAATAGCATGTCGGCGCGTCGGGCAAGCGCCTGGCGGTCGATCTTGTTGGTTCCCGACAGCGGCAGGGTCTCCAGGAAGGTGACCGACCGCGGGTGCTGGTAGGCCGGTCCGCGTGCGAGCGTGAACCGGCGCAGCTCGTCCTCGCTGACCGCATGCCCTGGCCGGCGCACGACGAAGGCGATGGGCTTGAAGCCCTTGATGGCGTCGGCAACGGGGATCACGCAGGCCTGTTCGACCGCCTCGTGACGTTCGAGCAGCTTCTCGACCTCCGAGGGATAGATGTTCTCGCCGCCGCAGTTGAACATGTCGTCCAGGCGTCCGACGAAGTAGTGGAACCCGTCCGCGTCCCGGCGCATCACGTCGCCGGTCCGGTACCATCCGTCCGGCGTCATCACCTCGGCCGTCTTCTCCGGCAGCTTGTGGTACCCGGGGGTGACGGCCGGATTGCGGCACTGGATCTCGCCCTGGTCCGGGTCCGGGTTGTCGCCGTCGACGAGCCGGGATATGCCGGGGATCGGGTAGCCGACCGAAATGTCGGGCTGCGCCAGGCCGTCCGGATGCGGACCGTGGACCACCGGGCCGGCCTCGGTGGTGCCGTAGCCGTTGGTGATCCGTGCCTGCGGCAGGATCTCGCGGATGTCTGCGACGAGTTGCGGGCTGACCGGTGCCGATCCCATGCGAACGATGCTCACCGAGGACAGGTCGGTCTTCGCCAGCTCGTCGCGTTCGCGCACTACCATGGCCATCATGGCCGCGACCGAAGTCAGCCAGGTCACCCGATGCTCGCCGATGGCACGGATGTACTCGCCGGCCGCGAAGCGCGGCATGAGCACGATGGTGAGATGGGCGGCGAGCGCCATCTGGCAGATCGCCAGCCCGTTCATGTGATACAGCGGTGCTGCCACCAGCAGCCGGTGAGCGGGGTCCGGGCGCCGGGCGATCCGCTGTTCGACAACCCACAGGTGGCCGCGATGGGTCAGGGGCACTCCCTTGGGCCGTCCGGTCGAGCCGGAGGTGTAGAGAAACAGCGCCACCTCGTCCGGGTCGGGACGCAGGGTCTCGAACGGGCCCGGGTCGAGCACTCGCTCGAAACTCTCCGGGCCGTCCGAGCGGAACACCAGCGCCGGCAGGCCGTCGGGAACGGCGGCGCGCCGGTCCCGGTCGACCAGCGCAACCCGGCAGTCGGCGTCGTCGAGAATGAAGGCGACGGTCTCGGGCGGAAACCGGTAGTTGATCGGGACCGCGACCAGCCCTGCGCGCATCAGCGCACAGCAGGAGATCACGAACTCCGCGCTGTTGGCAGCAAGGACGGCCACCCGGTCACCCCGGGCAAGCCCCAGGCCAGCGAAGCCTCGGGCCGCGGCCCGGCAGGCGGCATCGAGTTCGCCGTGGCTCATCCTGTGCGGACCGCCGGGCGCGCTGCAGTCGACGAGCGCGGGATGCGCGGGATCGGCGGATCGATTGAGCAGGTCGCCCAGGTTCGTGAGCTCGGGCATCGGTGACGTGGTCCGGGCAGGGTGGCAGCGGCAGCGGCACTATAGCGAAGTTGCGGCCGCCCGCCAGTCGCCGTTCCGGTGCGGAATTGGAGCCTGTCGCGGGCTTCCGATAGTCTGCCCGTCATCGCGGGGACGGGAGCGGACATGGCCACGAGACGAACGCAGGTCGGCATCATCGGTGCCGGTCCGGCAGGGTTGCTGCTCGCCCAGCTGCTCATGCGCGAGAACATCGACACGGTCATCCTCGAGAGCCGTGACCGGACCCATGTCGAGGGCCGGATCCGGGCCGGGGTGCTGGAACAGGGGACGGTGAACCTGCTCGGCGAGGCGGGGATGGGCGAGGAGGTGATGCGGGACGGGCAGGTGCACGGGGGGATCGAGATCAGTCTCGACGGCAGGCGGTCCCGTATCGACCTCGCCGGACTGACCGGAACTTCCGGGGTCACCGTCTACGGCCAGACCCAGGTGGTTCGCACCCTGATCGCGAAGCGGCTGGGTGCCGGCGGCGAGATCGTCTTCGAGGCGGACGGCGTGGTCCCGATCGATGTCGAAAGTAACCGGCCGCGACTGCGCTACCGCTCGGGCGGCGTCGAGCATGAGCTGGTGTGCGACTTCATCGCCGGGTGCGACGGGTTTCACGGTGTCTCCCGCAGCCACGTGCCCGGGGCCCGCGTGTACGAGCGGGTCTGGCCCCATGCCTGGCTCGGGATCCTGGCCGAGGCGCCGCCGCCGAGCCCGGAGCTGATCTATGCCCGCCACCCGCGCGGGTTTGCGCTCTACAGCATGCGGCCGCCGGGCCGCTCGCGTCTCTACCTGCAGTGCGAGCCGGATATCGATCCCGCGGAGTGGCCCGACGGGCGGATCTGGGAGGAACTGCGCCGCCGGCTCGGTCCGGACGATGCCGGGATGCTGCAGGAGGGCCCGGTGCTGGAACGGCTGGTGGCGTCGATGCGCAGTGTCGTGACCGAACCGATGCATCACGGGCGGCTGTTCCTCGCCGGAGATGCCGCCCATATCGTGCCGCCGACCGGCGCGAAGGGGCTCAACCTTGCCGCGTCCGACGTGCATTACCTCTCGCGCGCGATTGTCGAGTCCTGCCGGGGCGGTTCCGGGGCGCGGCTCGAGGCGTATTCGCGCACGGCACTGGCGCGGGTCTGGAAGGCCGAGCGGTTCTCCTGGTGGATGACCACGCTGCTGCATCGCCCGGTCGACCACGAGGGGTTCGAGGCCCGGATCCTGCTGGCGGAACTCGAGTACCTGCTGTCCTCGCCCGTCGCCATGGCCTCGCTGGCCGAGAACTACGTCGGCCTGCCGCTCTGATCCCCCGGAGCGCGACGTCGCCTCCCCTGCCACGGCATCGATCATGCGGCCGTGCTCGACCCCAGGGATATCCGCAAACGGCATCTTCAGGCCCGCGCCGGCCCGGTTGCCCCTGACGGTTCCCGACCTGCCCGGCGGATTCCGTCTTCACCCGGCCTTCGGGGCGGACGCCGGGGCAGGAGGCACCGTGCCCGCCCTGCAGGAGCTGCCCGATGCCGGTATCGCGCTGCTCGATCCTGTCGTCGGTGAAGGTCGGGACGGGCCCCGGCAGGATGACCGGCGGCAGGGCCCGCATCATGTCACCTCGACCCAGGTCTTCATGCCGGACGCCTGGTGGCCGAGCGTGTGGCAATGCAGGAGCCATTTGCCGGGATTGTCGAACACGCAGAGTATGTCGCGGCTCGCCTGCCTGTCGACCAGGGTCGTGTCACGGTAATGACCAAGGACGCCGTCGCGCCGGATCTCGTGGAAGTGATGGCCGTGCAGGTGGATACCATGCGCAAAGGCGGTGTCGTTGCGCAGGGTTATCAGGGCCGTCTCGCCGCGAGTGAAGCGGTGCAACGGTGCAACGGGCATGCCCGAGTGGTCGTTGAAGGCCCAGAAATCACTTCCTCCGTGCTGCCGACCCATGGCACCGCCCTGCATGACGAGGGTGAGGTGCGCCACGCCGTTCCGGTCGGGCTCGGGTGCCCCGGCCGGAGGCAGCGGCCGGATCGGTGAATTGACCGGCGCGGAGTTCGATCCGCTGGCGAGGAGGGTGCCGAGCGGATAGGAACCCGTGCGGGTCCGCAGGGAGAACGAGACCGGTCCTGCCGCGTCGAGGATGAGATCGGTCCGTTGCGCCGGAGCGAGCAGCAGGTCCCCCAGGGGCGCCGGCTCGGCGAGTGGCATGCCGTCGTGGGCCACGATCCTGCCGGTTCCCCCGGTGACCGCGACCGAGAATATTCTCGCCGTGGCCGCATTGATCAGACGCAGGCGCACCCGGTCGCCGTGCCGGATCGTGTCGTGCGAGAACAGTGCGCGGGCGAAGTTGCCCATGCGGCCGGCATGCGAGAAGTCGTGCCGGTTGCCGAAGCTCTCGTGCAGTTGCCCGACGTCATCCAGCCGCCAGTCGTCGAGCACGACGGTGATGTCGCGGTCAACGGCAGGCGGGTCCGGCTCCTCGACGACCAGCGGGCCATAGAGTCCCCTGGAGACCTGCTCCCAGGAACGGTGGTGAGCGTGGTACCAGTATGTGCCGGCGTCAGGCACGTCGAATGCATAGCGGAAGGTCCCGCCCGGCCGGACCGCCGGCTGGGTCAGGTCAGGGACCCCGTCCATCGCGTTGTCAAGGTGGATGCCGTGCCAGTGGATGGCCGAAGACTGCCCCGATCCGTTCTCGAAGGAGACGGCTGCGCGCTCGCCCTGTCGAAAACGGAGTTCGGGACCGGGGCTCGACCCGTTGAAGCCGAGCATGCGGGTTGTGCCTTCGGACCCGGGCAGGATCCGGGCCTCGACGGGCCCGGCCTTCAATCGCAGCTGCGCCTCCGCCCTCCCGGTCGCCGGCACAAGGGCGGTGGCGGCCGAGGCCACGAGGAACTGCCTTCGGTTCATGGAGAGCCTCGATGCGGGACGGCGCTGCTCGCGGATGCGCTGCCGACATCGCGGGCATGGACGGGCGCCGACGGTGTTCCGGTGGCCGGCAGGACCGCCTTCATGGCCGGTCGCTCACCGGATGCCGTTGGCGCGCTGGAGTTCGCGGACATAGGCGACGACCGCCGCGACGTCCCTGCGCGACAGCCCCTCGACCGGAGGCATGTCCCCGAAGGGCCAGTGATGAGCCATGACACCCTGCGCCACCGCGCGCTGGAACGACTCGTCCCCGTGGTGACCGGGCTCGTAGATGATGTGGACCAGCGGCGGCGCAACTCCGTCCTGTCCCGCCGCATTCAGGCCGTGGCAGGCGGCACAGTTGGCTGCGTAGGTGCTTTGCCCGCGCTCCGCCCGCTCCGAGAGGGCGTTCGGGAGTTTCACCGCGACGATCGGCGGTCCGCTGCGGGCAACCTCGTCGCTTCCGCCGAAATGGAGATATCCCGCAGCACCCACCGCGATGGCCAGTGCGGCCAGGATCGTCGCCCGCGTCAATGACATGCCCGGCCGAGCGCCTTCAGCCGCCAGTAGTTGTAGGGCAGCGGGGTGACGAAGCCGGCGACGAGCATGATCGGCACGACCCACCATGTCAGCACGGCCCCTCCGGTGAGCGCCCAGTCGACCGCGTTCATCACGGTCTCCATGGCGACCATCGAGATGAAGGACATGCCGATGGCCGTCCGGAAGGCGGCCCGGATATCCATCTGCCGGGCGAGGATCACGGTCTCGAGCGCGATGGACGTCAGCAGGCCGTTTACGATGGCGAGAGCCATGATGGCCACGGTCGGCCAGGGAATACCGGTGAACTGGAAGAAGGCGATGGTGCCGAAATCGCCGATGGCGCAGCCCAGCAGGCACCATGCCGTGTTCTTCGACGCCCGGTGCCACGTGTGGCGGCAATGCCAGTCGATGGCGCTTCTCGCGATGATCGCGACCATGTGAATACCTCGTGCATCGTTCCGGTTCGGAACCTACGCATTCCAGTAGCTGGAAGGTCAAGAGGATTGTCGGTGACCGTTTCCGCCGCCTGGAAGGCAGCCGGTCCATCGGTGAAGGCGGCCCGCTCCCGGGTGGACATCGGGCCGGTCCCGGCACCGCCCAGCCCGGAGACGGGATACGGGACTGCAACGGGAGCGGTATACGTGTGCCGTGGATCGGTGGCTTCGAACGAGGCATGCGGCTGTGCCGGGCCGCATGGAGGCAGATTGCTCGGAGCGACGACGGAGAGTCGGCGAGGTCGCTCAACCTGATCATTGCGCTGAGCGATTCTTGTCGCGGCTGGTCGAAGCAGACCGAGGAGGATGAAGACAAGCTCAGGGGGCTCGCGACAGAGTTGATCCCCGATTTGCCGTGTTGACATTCCCGCGGCCTTCGGCCGTCACTCGACGCAACCGAAAGGAGGACCCTGAATCAGACACCTGCACAGTGGCAAGGACGGTGCGCGCTGCGCGCGTGGACCCCGTGTGAAATCGACCCCGTCTGGGACGCTTCGCCCGTCAAGTCACGCAGGATTCACGGTCAACTGGGTTGGATTCTGCAGCGAACGAGACTTTCGACCTGCGGGTCGGACCCCGATCACGGCTAGGAAGATACTCGGCCCCGGAAACCGTATGGAAGAGCGAAAACAACACAATTGACGGCTGCGCGGCGCTTTCCCCTAGATGCCGTTCCGGCGCTCCCGTATCTGCACAGCCAACCGTGGAAGCCCCTTCGCCGTCAGGTCGCGAACGAACTCCGACGGCGTGAAGGGCGGATTGCTGTACGTCTCCTGAAGGGTGCGCAGTACTGCGAGCGCCTCGGAGGGATAAAGATCGAACGTCCGGGATAGAAACCCGTCGGCGTCGACCGCGTCGATATCGAGGGGTCCGAGAACCTCGGCCGGAAAGTCGTCCAGATTGTCGGTGACGATGGATTGCGCGCCGCAGCGGATCGCCGCCGCCAAGACGTGGCGGTCGTCGGCGTCCGGAAGTTCGAGCGTCCCGATCAACGGCTCGTACCCAGTGACCATCGCCTCGGCAAAATGCTCGCGCATGGCATGGCGCTGGGAGCGGACACTCCGTTCAAGATGCGGCTTCTGCTCGAGGAGGTTCAGTGTCCACTCGTCGAGAATCCGTTCGGTCCATCGCGCCTGGAACAATCCGGCGTGGTGGAAGCGCAAGAGAATGTCCCTCTTGCGGAATGGAAACAGGACGTTCGCATCCAGCAGGGCGACGCGACGGTCAGCGAGCTGCGTCAAGACGCATCGAACTCCTGACCGAGACGGGCGAGATCGTCGAGCGCCGCATGGCGCGCGGCGTCGCGTCGGTCGATGTAAGCCATCAGATCGGCGTGCATGACGCGCCGGTGCGAACCGACCGAGACGAACGGGATCTCGCCCGACTTGAGCAGTTTGCTGAGGTGCGGGCGCGAGACGCTCAGGATATCGGCCGCCTGCTGCGTAGTCAGTATCGCGCCGGTCGGAACCAGCGTGACGGTACGGCCGGACGCGACACCATCCAGAAGATCGAGCACAAGGTCGGCGATCGCGGGCGCCAGACGAACGGCCTCGCCGTTTTCGCGATGAATGGCGAGGACGCCGTTTCCGGCCCGCGCGTCTGCAAGCGCCGTCACCGCCTGAGTGGCGCACGCAATTTCGTCCTGCGTCGGAAGACGGTGTCCCAAGTCGACCGCGTCGGCAGTGTTGTTCATCCCGATCCCCCTCTCCCGCAATGTCCAAGGGCCTCGATCGCGGCACGCGGGTCTGTCACCAAGTGTAATATCGATAAAGGCTTATCCCTTTGCCACAGGTTGGTCCACATCTTGTCTCGGAAGGGTTGACCTGCGGCGATGTTCGTTTTATGTTCGCGTCATGCCCAGCCGGTACAAGCATGACCGCCCGATGTCGCTCCAGCAGTTCGAGAAGCTCTTCCCGGACGAGGACGCCTGCGCCCGCCATCTCGTGAAGCTTCGTTGGGGCGACGGCTTCGTCTGCCCCGCCTGCGGCGGGACGAAAGGCTGGGAGCT
>MPMT01000068.1 GCA_002238645.1 Alphaproteobacteria bacterium bin52
GAAGCGCGGCATCGCCTGCCTGACCTGGCACAAGAACTTCAGCGGCGAAGACTGGCCGGTCGAGGACTTCAGCCCGATCACCGTTCCCATTCACGGGCCCGCGGCAAACACCAACGCCACCGTCCGGCTGGCAGGGAAGCCGGTAGCCTTGCCGAACGGCTTCAGGGTGCGCCAGATCCGCCGCCTGCTCGACAACGGCCGTCAGGTGCCCTTCATCACCACCGATCCGCACAAGGAGATGGCCGAGGCCGTGGTCGTCAACCCGCTCCGGCGCGCCTGTAACAAGGCGATCCGCCGCCTCGACCACCAGCTTGCCCGCCTGCGCAAACGCGTCGGCGACGCGGCCAGAAAGAAGCACCCGACGGCCGAACTCAAGAGCGAAGTCAGGGACCTCGAGGGCGCCCGCGAGATCGTCAAGGCCAGCCGAAGGGGGGTGCCCGGGCACTGCCGGGCCGGCGACCTCGACGAAGCCGAAAAGCTCGACGTCCTGCCCTCGCGCCAGCGCCTCCTCCTCGACGTCATCCGCATGATCGCCTACCGCGCCGAGACCCGCATGATGCTTCCCGTCATGCAGGCGCAGGGCAAGAAAACCCATCCCCGCAAACTGCTGCGCGCACTGCTTGCTGCCGATGCCGACATCATGCCGGACCCCGCCGGTGGCGTCCTCAGGGTGCGCATTCCCGGCCTCGGAAATGACGCCTGCGACCGCCAAATCGAAGCGTTGCTCACCGAGCTGAATACCGCCGGGACGGTCTTCCCCGAGACCGAAATGCGCATGGTCTACGATCTCGACGCAGCCCAGGAATCGACCCAGCCCGTGTCACCCAAAATCAGCAGAGGTCAGGAGGTCTGATACTGGGCGCACCATACATCCTGCTTCTTGCAAATCGCACCGCAATTACCTTCGCGGGAACCTGAAACCTAAATCCCGAACAATCCCAATAGTTCCTTGCGGTTTAGCCTTATCGAAAGGTCCATAGATACATCATCCACAAGCTCATCGAACAGTTGTTGCTTTTCTTCAAGTATCCGGTCGATGCGCTCTTCGATGGTGTCCGCACAAATGAATTTGATGACGTTCAATTTAGCCGTTTGTCCGATCCGATGGGCTCTGTCCTCCGCTTGTCGCTCCACTGCAGGGTTCCACCAGCGGTCCAGATGGAAGACATATGACGCCTCTTGAAGGTTCAGCCCAACGCCGCCGGCGCGCAGCGATATAACCATTACCTTATGCCTGTCAGAAGTTCGGAACCGCTCGACGATGGAGAAGCGTTCCTTCACCGGGACCTCACCCATCAAGGCCAAGGGGCCGAACTCCTGCAAGTATCTGACCACTGCCCCGACACCCGAAATATCGTTGGCGTATTGCGAGAAAATGAGAGCCTTGTTCCCGCGCGCCGTTATTTCCCGCAACTTGTCCTTTATGTCATCCATCTTGCTGGACGAGCCTGTCTTCGGGTCGAAATTGCATATCTGTTTCAGACGGGTAATGAGTTCCAGAATATGCTGGACCGTAACATTTGCGCCAAGGGACCTGAGATAGACAGTCCCCTCCCGCTCCGCGACATCGTAGCTCCGCCTCTGGTCGGGACGCAGCCCGACTGTCAGCTTCGTCTCCAGCTTGGGCGGAAGGTCCGCCAGAACGTCGCCTTTCCTGCGCCGCAGCTGCAATTCCCGGTGGCGTTTCGACAGCGCAGGGCCGGGATGGTAGCGCGCGGGCGGCGCGTCTTTGCGATGGTCCACGAACTCCATGATGGACGCCAACTCGTCCTCATGGTTCTCGACGGGCGTGCCGGTAAGCGCCCAGGACCTGATTCTGGAAAAGCTTTTTACCGCCTGGCTGGTGTTGTTGCGATTCTTGATCCGCTGTGCCTCATCGGCGACGACAGCGCTCCAGACCTCTCCCGGAGGCCGGAGCGCGCGAATGCGGCCGGCATCTGAACGTAGTGTCTCGTAGCCGACCAGCGTCACATCCTTTCGCGCCCGCCATTGCCATGTCCGGTCGTCCGCCGAGCCGCGGACGACGATTGCGGAAAGCTCCGGCGCCCACTTAGCAAGTTCCCGCCGCCACTGGTCGAGCACGCTCGCCGGCGCGATCACCAAGGCGGGGCCGGTCTTGTCACGCGCCGCCAGAATGCGGAGCGCGGCAACGGCCTGCACTGTCTTGCCGAGCCCCATGTCGTCCGCCAGCAACAGCCGGTCCATCTCCAGAAGCGCCCGCACACCGTCCTGCTGAAACGGCATCAACTCGCCGGCCCATTCCAGCGGTGCGTCCGCATCGACCGGAGGCAGCCCCGGAGGCGCGGCCAGCACAGCGCGAAGCCTGCTGGCAAGGTCCTGACCCATGCTGCCGCCAGAACGGGCGGGGTCCTTCGGCAACGAAAACAGCATATCGAGTCCCGGAATTTGGGCGGCCTGTCGAAAATGAGCGTCGGCGAGGGCCATGCGGAGCGCCACCGCCGCGCGTTCCAGAGGTTCGAATGGGTCGCGCCGGGCCATCAACGCGGCGAAGGCGCGTTCGGCGGGCGAAGCGGGCGCAGGCCGTGCCTTCGCCCACGACACGCCGGAATCCGCCCGCCTGCCCGGCGCACCGACAAGGCAGAACGGTGCAACCGGCTGCGGAACTTCGCCCAATATGCCGACAGGCAGTTCGTCCACGCGGGCGACTGCCAGTGTCGGCAAATGCGCCGCAGCCCGAAAGAGCGCTGCGACGGGCCCGCCGACCTCCCGCCAGTCGCCGCCGCCCGTTACGCCGAAGCCAAGCAGTTCCCCTTCTGTGGAGGTCTCCAGCAGGGCCGCTCGAAAGCCGTCCCCATTCACGGCCGGGATTATCCGCAGCCACGCAAGGACCCTTACCCGCGCTGCCGCTTCATCCTGTCCGGTAGCCACCGGAATCGGACCGGTTACCGCTGCTGTCTATTCCGCATTATCCGCGGCCGGCTTTTCAAGGTCGGAGTCTTCACCATAGTCGTGCTGAAATTCCTGCGCTTCAATTTCCGGCCGATAACCGGGACGCAGCCTGAGCAAGTCCCATTCGTTGATTGCCGACCTGACCTTGTAGCGCATCTGATTCATGTGCCCGGCGGTCTCCGATGCTACCGACGCCGAAGGCGGCTGCCAACCATACGCCTTGGCATAAATCCCGCGCAGCTTCTCCAGCATCGCTTCGACATCCGGTGTTCGGACAGACTGTAATGCAAAGACGTCCCGCATCAATACCTCCATGCCGCCTTCCGCTGTGTCGACAAGGCCTCCATATCGGGCGCTTTCTCGCAGCCGGGGAGCAATCTTGTCTCCATCCTGTTTGCCGTCGGCGTCAATAACCGCCGACACAAAATCACCCGTAACCGCCCCAACCGCAATTAATCCGGAGCGGTCGGATTCCCGCGTACGTCCCATCCAGTGCGCAATCTCGGCATAAGAACGCCCCCTCTGCAATATCGAATAATTGCCTATCAACTCGATCTCGTCCAGAAAGACGACCCATCCGCGGTATCCCGCTCCCCGTATGAGTTCAGCAGCGAATCGAAGGCGTTGCAAGGGTAGCTCAGCAGCCTTTGGTGCCGAAAAACGGTAATTATGTACTTCTCCAATTGATCGCAATCCTTTCCTCACACTCGCAACTGCAATTCTGTCTCCAGCCCAAAAGGACTCAATTTCGTTAATTACATCTTGATCCTGAGACCGTTCATGCACAATACGGGTCGCAGGAAATATCATGCTCATATGACCATCCAATGCCGCTTTGGCGACAGCGCCGGAAAACAAGTCGTAATTTTCCGTTCCCGGCCTCAGAGCCAAAGATAATTCTTCCATGAATCGACCGTTCCGCCCGGGCAGTTTTCCGTTTTCGACCGCCGAAACAAAGACTTTACCTAAATCGTATAGAGGAGTTTCCTTGCTGATTACCACTCGGCTAGAAGCGAAGTTCCGCGATAACGCAAGCTGCTCGAAATGAGCTAAAAGGTGAGATTTTCCTGCTCCGAAATCTCCTGAAACCAGCATCCCGCGTGTTACCGGCAAGGGTCGACTGAAACCGTCGTTTTGTTCCAGCATCTCGATGAATTGCCGCTCTGCCTCTGGTTGGCTACTGCCAAGTTCGCGAACGGCCTCGCGATTGGGTACCCCGCTCCTGAGCGCCTCTATCGCGCGTCTGTATACTACTGCTGTGTCACCGTTCGATTGCATAGGCATGGCTGCGGCTTACCCATCATTCAGGATATTCTGACCAGAGAAGAAACCGGGTTGACAACGTTCCTGTCCCGAACATCGTCCATAATCCTCGTACGCAAGGCCGAATAGATGATCCAACCCCTGCTGCTCCGCGAGGATTCGTCAAGAAACCCGTAGTCGGTTGCCACGACGAACAGCAGGCCTGACAACCGGTCAGCGTCGTCGATAAACTCTCGCAACACCTCATAATGGTCCAGTGTCATGGCCTTGGTGTAGTATCTCAAACTGTCCCTCGGATTTCGTCCAACGGTCACGCGGGCATTATCCAGAACGAGAAGCATGCCAGGACAGCCGGCTTGCCGTATCCAATGGCAGGCGGACTCCAGGAAATATCGAGCCGTCGTACGGTCGATCCGGGTCCGAATCTGGAAATCGCGTAACTGCCCGATCCTGTTGTCTTCACCCGTCAACCAGTCCAGAAGAGGTTGTCCCGGATACTGTTCCATTCCCGCAGTATCTTGTATCTCGAACCGGCAAAGGTGCAGCATGGCGATGCGGAACGCCTTGGAGAGGTCAGCGTTCCTGAAAATCCGGCTCTCAAGATGCGGTCTCAACACACGACCGATATAATCCCGTCCGGAGTTGTTTGCGGCGATAATGGAATCGATCATGCGAGGCTCCTTCGCATCGATTCCTTCGACCTCAAAACCTTCTTCAACGAAAAAGCCCTGGATGACGCGACGAGCCAGAAGCCGCCAATCGACCTGCCGCGCCATACCGAAGAAGAGATCCTGCGGCATATGGGCCCGGCAGGTAGCTGCGTCCAGATGGACGAACAGGTACCCTAACGACTCGCCACGAGCCTTCAACGCCTGGGATAGCGCGCGCCTTCCTCCCTCCTCGGCCACAGCGAATTTGACGGCCGCGCCGCCGGCGCCAATGAAGTCGGCCAAATATTCCCCGTCAATGACCTCAAGCCACTCGTCGAGGGCAATTCTATTGCTCATTCCGCATTTTCCCGGAAGCGAATGCCGTAATAGTCCATGCTGACGCCGTAGGAATCGACGAAATAAAAAAGGTCACGAGGGCGGTATTTTCCCCCGGACGATGAAAAGGATACTTCCGCCCCTTTCCTGGTTAAGTGCGGTCCTTTCGAATCCAGAACGTACAGGTCCCTGCCGAAATCCATCGGATCGTAATTGCGGCCGATACCCGGCAAGGCAGTCATCAGCCGGTAGATACGAGCCAGCGGCACGACGCCACCGCCCTGTTTCGACATCAGCGCCGACGGGCCGGTGATGTCGGCATAAACGGCATAGAGCGCCTCCAGGAATTGCGTCGGCGTGAAGCCGCTGGACTTGCCCTTGCTGCGAAGCAGGAGTTCCGCGAGCCATGACGGTCGGATCGTCGACCGGCTCTTCCGGTCCAGCATAACGGAGCGCCTGTCGGGGAGAATTCTCAGGATAGACGGTGGAGATATGAGTTGCCCGTCGCGTTCATACAGGCTCAGGCCTTTCTCCGCTGACACAGCCTGCAATTCTGCCGCGTATCCATCCTTCAAATAGTCGGCTTCTTCACTTTCGGAGAAAGGCCAACTGGCGGCGGCACGCTCGACCTCCCGCCGCGCCTCCTCCATCGCCTCGCCGAGTCTGTCCGGCCCGCGCCGGATGGCTGCGACATTGCCCGCCTGTGCAGCCTTCTTCAGCGCGTTTGCAGTGGACGCCAATCGCACCGCCGCTTTCCGCGCCGCCTCGGCAGCCTGTTCCACATCATCGAACGCCTGCTCGAACCCGGCCATTGTGAAAACCTTCCGAAGAGTCCCCCTCTCTTGGGTAACATGACTTTCCATCCGTCGAGGGTCAAGAACAGGCTTGCGCTACGCCCCCGTCGTGCCGAAGCTGCCTTCGCCGTGTTCCATTTTTCGTCTTCGGCGGCGAAACGCCGAACTCCCATTGCATCTGGATGCCTGCGGCGGTGACAGCCAGGCACCGGTCAGGATTGCGGCTGCCGCGACCCAGCGGAAGCCCTTCGAGAGGCGGTGGCGTTCCAAGATGGTGGCGGCGGTCCGCTCCAGCACATGCTTGGCACTCCCGGCCTCGTTACGGAACCGCTCGGCCATGCAGTCCTGAGTTTCGTCCGGATTCTAGGCAAGCAGGCTTTCGAACCGGATGAGACCGAGCGTGCGATCGGAGTTTACCGTGAAACAGTCTCGTTTGCGGCTTGCGCGGAAGCTTTCCAAGCCCGTGGTCATGGAGTCTTCGAGCGGCAGCGCCAACGGGTGATGACCATGAGACCGAGCCGGATGCCGGGCCGCTGTTCCTGCCGGCGTCGGTCGGCGACCCGCAGCCGGCTCGGCCGCGCGCCGGCACGGGACGGGCGCGGCGGCGCTGGGCCTGAAGGGTCGTGTCGACGCGAGGCGGTTCCGCGAGGTCCTGGAAGGGAAGGTCCCGAAGACGGACCTCCGCCTCGGACGGCGTACGCGCGAGGGCGAGACGGAGCACGAGCCCGGCCACGACATCACCTTCTCTGCGCCGAAATCGGTCTTGCTGGAAGGCCTGCTCTGGGGCCGGGACGCGATGTCGCGTGCGCATGACGGCGCGGTGAAGGCAACGCTCGATTGGGACGGGACAGGCGGGTTGGTCCCGCAAGAAAGAACCCTTTCGACAGGGGAGCACGGTGAATGTCCCTCTTGCACGGGTTCTCCGATCCGAAGGAAACCACGTCCCGGCCCGCAGTGCGCCACGCTCGCTGGCTACTGCCGTACGGCCCCGTCGGGATCGCGATGTCGTCGGGAGGTGGCGTCCGCTCCACCGCTGGTGATCGGGAACTGTTTTCGGACCGTGTCGAGCGACAGGGGGAGCTGGATGCTCTCGCCGGCGGTCCACAGAGGGATCTGGTCGTCAAAGGCACCGCTTCCGAACCAGCCGTCCTGTCCGCCAAGAAGAATGAAGAAGTTGGCATCCGGATCGCCGAGGTCGGAGACGTGGCGCGCATGGGAGCCGAAACTCGGCGAGTGCTGATCGATCTCGAGCTCAGCGCCCGACTTCAGGACCGTCTCCCGGCCACCTCGTCCGGGAAGGTCGCCAATGCGGTATCCCGCGCCAAGGACCGGGATCAGTCCAAGGTAATGCCGGTTCGCCAGTCGATGGCGATCCCCCCACACTTCGTGCGTACTGATTTCCCGGGCCGCGGCGGCAAGCGCTGCCGCAACCAGCTCCCGACGCCGTGCCTCGCCGAGGGACCGGAGAACCTCCGCGGCCTTGATGTCCAGGAACCCGGTCTTTAGCCAGAACGCGAGTTCGGCGCTGCGACCGGCCGCCCCGAATGCGTTCGGTGCGAGATGCGTGAGCACCGCCTCGTAGACCAGCGCCCCTCTCGATGCGGCTTCATAGGTGCCCTGCCACCTGGCGAGATCGGGAATGAGATTCCCGCCCGTCGGCGCCGACGCCAGGATGAGGCGGGTGAGCCCGTGTGCTGCCGCGCTGTAGACGTCCCGCTGCATCGTGGTCAGGTCCGACAGGTCGACCGGGTCGAGTGCTTCCACCAGGTGCGCCAGTCTCTCGGCACGTTGTCCGGGAGAAAACGACAGGCCAATGCGGGTTGGCGGCGTCTCGAACGCGCGGTCGTTGGCCGAAACGACGTAGCCGGTCTCGGGGTTTTCGATCGACGGCAGTTCGCCGGAGGTCAGGATGCGCTCCCAGTGGCGCCGGGATGTGGCGGCGTCGACGAAGATGTCGGGGGGAAACGCGACAGGGCGGTCAGGCAGCCACGTCGCAACCAGGTGGCCGATGTTCCCTTCGCAATCGGCGTAGACGATGTTCTGTGCCGGTACGGCAAAGGACCGCAGGGTCCTTGACAGCTCACGGCCATTCGGGGCCCTGAGCAGGTCGAGCAGCGCCGTGATCTCGTCACTGGGCAGGTGACCGATCCAGCGGGCCGCGTAGGTCCGGCCGGGAGGAAATTCCAGCAGTGCCGCGTCGCTGATCACGGGCCCGAGGTCGGATCGGCGGATCCTGGCCCGCGTATCGATCCAGAACCGCACACCGATGTCGTGGACTTCTTCCGACAGCGGGTCGGGGTGGCTGGCCAGGTCCACCAGGTCCGTGTTCCAGCCATGCAGGTTCGTGCCTCCCCAGGCCAGGCACGGCGTGCGTCCGAATGCAAACACCGGCAGCCCGGGCGCCATCATTCCCACGGCCCTGTAGGACGGTGTGTGGAGCCCGGCCATCAGCCAGGTGTTCGGCAGGTGCAGCCCGAGATGCGGATCGTTTGCGATCAGTGCGCCGCCGCTCGCGCTGCGCGACGGTGCGACGGCGATCGAATTGCTGCCGAGCCTGGCCGTGCGCCGGAACAGCGCCGTCAGCATGCTCGCCCGGCCGCGCGCCGGTGCCTCCGCACCGGAGGCAGGCAGCCGGGCCTCTCCACCCGGCCTGGCGAGCTGCTCCCAGACGACCTGCCACTGTGGCGTGGCGCGAAGCTTCAGCAGTTCCGGCAGGACAATCCAGGTGAAGTCCATGCCGCCCAGCCGGCCCAGTGCCAGGGTGTCCTCGGCTGTCCAGGGTTCCTCGTCAATGCCAAGTGCCGAGAACTCCGGCGGCCTCGCGTCGGTTGCCGACTTGTAGAAGTTGATCCCGGCGACATAGGCGTCGAGCCAGGCACGGGTTTCGGGCGGCATCCTGCGCAGGATCTCCGGAGCTGCCCTGGCGAATCCGATCGTCCGGATTGCCGCGTCGAACTCCGTTGTAAACGGACCGACCATCTCGGAGATGCGGCCCCGGGCGATGCGCTTGAGCACCTCCATCTGACCGAGCCTGAGGTGCGCGTGCACCAGTCCCAGCGCAAGGGCTCCGTCGCGGTCGGTTTCGGCAATGATGTACGGCACCAGGTGGAGGTTCCACCGGATCTCGACCGGGCGTTCGAAAGGCGGTGTGGGCAGGCGGTTGAACGCCTCCAGTCGATCCGCTGCGCGAATACTGCCCGGCGATGGCGGAATGAGCCCGCCGCAGGCCGCGACAAGGGGGAGTGTCAGGGTGAGCGCGATTGCCGTCCGGAGTCCGTGACACAGCCGCCGCATCCCGGCCTTCCCGGGGAACGCGGACCTCCCTCCGGTGGAGCAGGCATATGGGCCCGAACGCGATCGCCCGGTTGAAGCGATCGGCCGGGAGCGGGCCTTCGGCCCTGGCGGCGCCACCATGGAAAGGGGCAGCCGGCTTGCCGCGGGGACATGGGTATCATCGCTCACCTGTCTGGCTGAAGGTCCCACGGCGTCGACCTTTCGGAAAGTCCGGCAGGGGTTCCCTGCGCTTCTGACCGGTGCGTGGCAATCCGCCCGTGTGGCCAGATCTGCC
Source organism: Alphaproteobacteria bacterium bin52 (assembly GCA_002238645.1). Taxonomy (GTDB): domain Bacteria; phylum Pseudomonadota; class Alphaproteobacteria; order Thalassobaculales; family Thalassobaculaceae; genus Bin52. Next base: position 9,522 of record MPMT01000068.1, read on the forward strand.
GCGCCACACCGGTCACGCCGGGTGCAGGCAGGATGCGGGTCGGGCCCGCCCGGGCCTGCACCGCGCGGCGGGCGGGACTGGTCCTGGCGACGATGCCGCGGTCCGCGGTCCGCGGCTCTTGGTCGAAACCGTGTGTGGCCGGATCGCGCAAGGCCCTGCACGTGCATCAGTCCCTCGTCAGGTTGTACGCATCGGCAAAGGTCCGCAATCCGGACAGGAGCTCCGGGTCGTTGATGATCCGGGGCACCTTGTTCTGTCCGCCCAGTTTGCCGCGGCTCTTCATCCAAGCGGCAAAACCGCCCGGGGCGAGAATGTCCACCCGGGCGGCGTCCAGTCCGTATCCGTCCGCCCGGTGGGCCGCATAGTCGTCGTTGAGGTCGCACAGGGCCGCATCCAGCCGCCGGGCGAAGCGCATGCGCTGCTCCGCATCCAGCCCTTCCCCGGTACCCTGCGGCCCGAACTCGACGATGTAGAGGTGCCCGCCGCGCGTGCCGGTCTTCTCCGGAAACACGCTCCCCGCCGCGAAGTCGGTCACTGTCGCGTTGATTTCCCGGGCGGCCTCGGTCACCGCCTGCTCGACTTCGATGCCGATCACGTGCTCGCCGAAGGCAGAAAGCATGTAGCTCGTCCTTCCGGTCACAAGGACGCGCGGGGGCGAGCGGTCGACCACGGTCACGGTATCGCCGACAAGGTAGCGCCAGAGCCCGGCGCAGGTGGACACCGCCAGGGCGTAGTTGACCCCCGGCTCGACATCGCCGACCCAGCGACAGTCCGGGTTCGCGCTGTCGAGCTGATCGAGGGGGACGAACTCGTAGAAGATCCCGGTATCGAGCAACAGCCTGAGCCCGTCGCCATCTGGGCCGTCGGCAATGGCGAAGAACCCCTCGCTCGCCGCGTAGACTTCGCGCGTTTCCGCGCGGCTGCCTTCGAGCAGTTCGTTGAAGCGGTCGCGATAGGGCGCCCACGCAACGCCGCCGTGCGCCAGCAGTTCGAGGTTGGGATAGATGTCGGCGATCCGGCTCGTCCGTCCGCCGCCTGCGGCTCCGGCAACCTTGGCCAGGCGCTCGAAGAAGATCAGCAGCCAGCTCGGTGTGCCGGCAACGGCCCGGATGTCCGCGTCCAGCGAGTGCTGGGCAAAGCGATCGATCTTCTGCTCCCAGTCCGCGATGCCCTCGAGATCGCGGGGCGGGAAGTAGCGCAGTCTTGCCCAGACCGGCATGGTCGCCGCGGCGATGCCGCTAAGGTCGCCGCTGTGAACGCCGGGCGCATGGCGGACAAGCCCGGTCGAGCCGCCGAGCATGAAGACGCGCCCGGCGAGCAGCCGGCTCTGCGGCCGGCTGGCAAGATGGAAGGCCAGCAGGTCGGCGCCCGCGCGGACGTTCGAGCGACGCATCTCCCGGCTTACGGGAATGTACTTGGTGGTGCCCGTCGCCGTTCCCGACGACACGGCGAACCACGGAATGGAGCCGGGCCAGGTACAGTCGATGAGGCCTGGGAAGGGCTCGCGCCAATAGGCCTGCCAGTACGCGTCGAAGTTCCGGAGCAGAACCCGTGAACGGAACTCCTCCAGCGACCAGCCGGGAGAGAACCCGTGGTCCCGCCCGAACTTCGTGCTGCGGGCGCGTGTGATCAGGGAAGACAGGACGGCGCGCTGGGCATCACCCGGGTCCATCCGTGCGAGGTGCACGAGACGCCTTCGGGCGTGGAGACGAAGCAGCCAGGTTGCGTCGTACATGACCGGTGGCCGATCTTGCGTGTTCCCGGATCGATTTTCCGGCGGCGCCACACGGGAAGGTATGGCGGGTCCGGAAAGGCGTCAAGGTCACGCCGGCGGTTGCCTGACGGGGTGCTGGCGGTCAGGGACTGCCATGCCGATGCGGGCACGGACCGGGAGGCGGGTCGGCTGACGTCCCGGTGCCCGCCGCCGGCCGGTGGAGTCAGGACCGCTGCGCGATCAGCTCGCGGTACCACTGCGCGCGCTGTTCGGCCGCGGTGCGTTCCGAAACCAGCCAGTCGCGAAGCAGTCCTCCGTGCCACTCGGTCCGCTCGATCAGGTCGTCCAGACGCACCGCATCGGCCTCGTTGATCCGCTCGAGCGCGCGCAGCTGCGCGAGTTGTTCGTTAATGTCGAGTATGCCGATGAACCGCAGCTTCAGCGCAATCAGCAACCTGTGGTGCGCGGATGCGTCGGGATTGATGTCCGCGCGCAGGTACTCGCGCAGTGCGGCTAGCCCGGTCTCCGTCAGCCTCAGGACCGGCTCGTCCGCCTGCTGGCGGCTGGCTGCCTCGAGCAGGCCCTCGAGGCGGAGCAGTTCTATCGAACTGCCGAGCAGCTCGAGCGAGGGTCCGACGATGCGCGCGGTGAACTGCCGGACCTCGCGGGCTATTTCACTGTAGGGTCGCTCCCCCCGGAGCAGGGCGCCGAGCGCCGCCATGCGGATCGCATCCCTGGGAACGAGCGAGCTGTCCTGGATCATGGTCCGTGCCGGACGGTGTCAGCCCGGCGACATGCCGCGCAGCCGTTCGCTGCGCCGCCGGAGAAGTTCGACCGTGGTCAGCAGCGCGATCGAGATGCAGACCAGGATCGTCGCCACCGCGAGGATGGTGGGCCGGATTTCCTCGCGGATTCCGGAGAACATCTTCCACGGGATGGTCCTTTGCTCCACCGACCCCACGAACAGGACCACCACGACCTCGTCGAATGACGTGATGAAGGCAAACAGTGCGCCGGAAATCACTCCGGGCAGGATCAGCGGCACGATGATCTTGAAGAAGATGCGGGTCGGTCCGGCCCCGAGGCTGGCGGCGGCCCGGATCAGCGATCGGTCAAACCCGACTAGGGTCGCGGTGACGGTAATGACCACGAACGGAGTGCCCAGCGCCGCGTGGGCGACGATCACCCCGATATGGGTCGAGGATATCCCCATCCGTGTGTAGAAGAAGTACATGCCCGCCGCGGATATGATCAGCGGCACGATCATCGGCGAAATCAGGACCGCCATGATCGTGGTGCGGAACGGCATGTAGGGCTGGCTGAGGCCGAGAGCGGCCAGGGTTCCGAGCGTGGTGGAGATCAGGGTCGCGAAGATCGCGATGAAGAAGCTGTTTGCGACCGCGTCCTGCCACGACTGCTCGGTGAAGAACTCCTCGTACCACTTGATGCTGTACCCGTCGGGATCGAAGGACAGCATCTCCGGCGTGAAGGTGAAATACGGCAGCTCGTTGAAGCTCAGCGGCACGATCACGAAGATCGGTCCGATCAGAAAGACGAAGATCGCCGCACAGAGGACCCGAAACGAATAGTACCAGGCACGTTCGCCGGAGGATGCGTGGACTGGCAGGGCCATGGTCGCGCCCTCTAGCCGAGCTTCATGTTGTCGATGCCCACGATACGGTCGTAGAGCAGGTAGAGCGCCAGCACGAGCGCAAGCAGGATGACGCCGAGCGCGGCAGCCAGACCCCAGTTGAGGGTCACGCTGACATGCGAGGCGATGAAGTTGGAGATGAAGGTGCCTGTCCGCCCTCCCACCAGCGCCGGAGTGATGTAGTAGCCGATCGACAGGATGAAGACGAGAATGCTGCCCGCACCGATGCCGGACACCGTGTTCGGCAGGTAGACGCGGACAAACGCCGTAAACGGGGTGGCGCCGAGCGAACGGGCCGCCCGCATGTATGACGGCGGGATGGTCTTCATGACCGAGTAGAGCGGCAGGATCATGAACGGCAGCAGGATATGGGTCATCGCCACGAAGGTGCCGATCTTGTTGTGGATCATCTGCAGTCGCCCATCGTCGGAAATCAGGCCGACGACCACCATCAGGTCGTTAAGCACGCCTTCGTGCTGAAGCAGGGCAATCCACGATGTCGTGCGCACCAGCAGCGACGTCCAGAACGGCAGCAGGACCAGCACCATCAGCAGGTTGCTGGTGCGCAACGGCAGGGTGGCAAGCAGGAACGCAACCGGATAGCCAAGCAGCAGGCACAGGATCGTGATGAGCCCGCTCATCCACACTGTCTTCCAGAATAGCTGCAGGTAGATCTGCCGGTTTTCCGGCTGCCAGCTGACCGCTCCCAGGTCGTCGAGCCGCATGTCCACCGCGGCCAGGAAGTAGCTTTCGGTCACGTGGTCCGATTCACGCTTGATCAGGCGCCATAGGTTGATGTCGCCCCATTTGCGGTCGATCTTGATCAGTTGTTCCGACCATGGCGCCTCGGTGATCCTGAGAGAGCGCCGGCCCGACTTGCGCAGCAGGCTGGCCATGCCGGGTTTCTCGTAATTCAGCCGCCGGGCCAGCCGGCCTAGCGTCTTTGCCTTGAACGCGGCCTGGATATCGGCGACCGCAGTCTCGAACACGGTCTCGTCGGGCAGGGCGTCGCCGGTCTCGTCCCAGTCCCGCAGGACAACTACGGTTTCCGGCAGGACCTGGGCGACAATGCTGTTCTCGACGCTCCTGTAGAGCATGTCGAAGATGGGCAGGATGAATGCGAACAGCAGGAATGCCATGAGTGGCACGACCAGCAATGCGGCGCGGATGCGGCTGCGAAGCAGTGCGCGCTCCAGGCTGATCCGGAGCGGAACGCCGTCAGCCGTGGTCAGTTCGTGTGCCATCATGCCTGCCGGTCAGAACCCGGGGGTGGACGGGGACGGCCGAGACCGGCGCGTCCCCGAGCCGGGCCGGCACACGCTGACCCGAAAGGGTGCGGTGTGCCGGCGTGTGATGTCCCGGGCTCCGAAGGCTACTTGGCGAGCCACGCGTTGAAGCGCTCGTCAAGTTCCGCCCGGTGGTCGGCCCACCAGACGTAGTCGAAGTTCAGGATGGTCTTGGCATTGGCCTCGTTGGTCGGCATGTGCGGCTTCATGTCGATCCCCAGATCGGCATGCTTGCCCACCAGCGGACCGGACGAGTAGCGGGCCGGGCCGTAGGAAATGAACTTGGCCTGGTCGGCGAGCCTCTGCGTGTCGGTCGCGAACATCAGGTACTTGAGCACGGCATCCTTGTTCGGGGTGCCCTTCGGGATCACCCAGCCGTCGAGGTCAAACACCTGCCAGTCCCACAGCATGGCAATCGGCTGGTTCTTTTCCGCAATGGCGGAGAACAGCCGGCCGTTGTACGCCGACGCAATCGCCACCTCGCCGTCAGCCAGCAGCTGCGGAGGCTGCGCGCCCTTGGTCCACCAGACGACACTGTCCTTGATGGTGTCGAGCTTCGCGAAGGCGCGGTCCACGCCTTCCGGCGTACCAAGCACTTCGTAGACCTGATCACCGGACACGCCGTCGGCGATCAGCGCCCACTCGAGGTTGCCGATCGGCTTCTTCTCGAGAGCGCGGCGGCCGGGGAACTTCTCCAGGTCGAAGACATCGGCGATCGTCGATGGCTGTTCGCCCTCGAACGCGTCGGTCCGGTAGCCGAAGGTGGTCGAGTAGACGATCTGCGGTACGAAGCAGTTCGTGCCGCCGGGTGTCAGCGTTCCGGCGAAGAAGTCCTTCGATGCCGGGGTGCCGTCAGGCGCGGCGGCGAGCATTGCGTCGGGATCGATCTCCTCGATCAGGCCTTCGTCACAGGCCGTGATCGCGTCCGAGGCGACCATGTCCACCAGGTCCCAGGTTACGTTGCCGGATTCGACCTGGGCCCGCAGCTTGGCGAGTCCTTCAGCTGCCGAGTCATCATTGATGATCTTCACATCCGGATTCTCTGCCATGTAGGGGTCGTGGTAGGCCTTCTGCTGACTTGCGGTGTAGGCGCCGCCCCAGGACACGACCGTGAGATCGACCGCAAGGGCCGTTCCCGCCCCGAGGACGACTCCCATCGCAAGGGCCGACGAACCGAACAAGAGTCTCATGAGCTTTCTCCATGCATGTCTGGCCGCATGCGGCCACGATGGTCCTCCGACACCCGTCCTCCCGGGTGCGGTGGCACTTTCCGGCTCCCTAGGCGGGAGCCGCGTTGCCAACTCCCGCGTCAAGTGCCCGGCAGTCTTCCGAAGCCCACCCGAGAGGGACTTCCGAACCCTGACTGAGGCGTACATGATCGTGGGCATTCGCCACCTTCACGATGAAGGAATCGTTTCCGGCGACGGTGAGCCTGGCCCGAATGTGATCTCCGAGATAGATCAGCTCCTCGACCCGGCCCGAGATCCGGTTGTCGGCAAAATCCTGGCCCGGCCCGATGACGACCCGTTCCGGCCGCAGCGACAGTGTCGTGATCTCTCCGGCTCCGGAGACATTGACACTGAGTGCCCGTACCTTCTGGCCGTCCTCGAGTTCGACCGTGCAGAATGAGCCGTCCAGCTCCTTCACACGCGCCGTCAGGCGGTTGTTCTCGCCGATGAACTGGGCAACGAAGGCGTTTTCGGGCTTTTCGTACAGCACGTCCGGAGTTGCCAGCTGCTGAATCACGCCATCGTCGAACACCGCGATCCTGTTCGACATGGTGAGCGCCTCGGACTGGTCATGCGTGACATAGACCACCGTGACCCCGAGAGATTCATGGATGTGCTTGATCTCGTACTGCATTTCCTCGCGCAGGTTCTTGTCGAGCGCGCCGAGCGGCTCGTCCATCAGCACGAGGTCCGGTTCGAACACCAGCGCCCGGGCGACGGCGACCCGTTGCTGCTGACCGCCGGACAGCTGCGCCGGCCGCCTGCCTCCGAACACGGGAAGCCGGACCATGTCCAGGGCGCGGGCGACCTTGGTCTCGATTTCGGCGCGGGACATGCCGCGAACCTCGAGCGGGAAGGCGAGGTTTTCATAGACCGTCATGTGCGGGAACAGCGCATAGTTCTGGAACACCATGCCGATGCCGCGACGGTGTGGCGGTACCCGGTTGAGTTCGGTTCCTTTCAGAAGGATGCGGCCGTGGGTCGGTGTCTCGAACCCGGCCAGCATCATCAGGCAGGTCGTCTTTCCCGAGCCGGACGGCCCGAGCATGGTCAGGAATTCACCGCGCGCAATGTCGAGATTGAGATCTCGCACGACCAGCTGCCTGCCGTCGTAGGTCTTCTGTACACCCTCAAAGGCTACCAGGGCTTCCTGTGCGTCAGGCATTCGGGCTCCCGTGAGCACTTCGCGCTGTCACTGCATCGGCAATGACCGATCGTGACGCGAAAAAAGCCTAACCCACATGGGTGTCTGTTGCAAACCGGGGCGCACTGGCATGGTTGCCGGGAAAACGGCCGAAACATCCTGAATTCGACAGGATACCGTCGCCTTCGTCAGGGCTTGACGGCCTGCACGGGCGGAGGTTCGGGATCCGGGACAGCAGGGGGAAGGACCAATGAGGACAACCGCGCGCGTGGTGGTGATCGGAGGTGGTGTCGTCGGGGTCTCGGCGCTCTACCACCTGGCCGCGAAAGGCTGGAGCGACGTGGTGCTGCTCGAGCGCACGGAACTGACTGCCGGCTCGACCTGGCACGCCGCCGGTCTGCTGCCGCTGTTCAACATGAGCTACTCGGTCGGCCAGCTGCACCAGTATTCGGTCGAACTGTACAAGCGACTGGAGCAGGAGACAGGCCAGGCGGTTGGCTTGCATCCGACCGGCAACCTGCGGCTTGCGTGCAACCGCGACCGGATGGACGAGTACCGCAACTATCAGTGCACGGCCGAGACCATCGGCGTCGACTGCCGCCTGATCGGCGTTGACGAAATCGCGGCCCTGTGGCCGATCGCGAGCATGGAGGGCCTGGTCGGTGCCCTGTGGCACCCGACCGACGGTCATATCGCGCCGGTCGACGTCACCATGGCGCTTGCCCAGGGTGCGCGCATGCGCGGCGCGGAGATCATCCAGCGGACCGAGGTGACGGCAATCGAGCGGACCCACGAATGCGAGTGGGTGGTCCGGACGGACGCGGGAGATATCAGATGCGAACACGTGGTGTGCGCCACCGGAAACTACGCCCGGACCACCGCGCGCATGGTGGGCCTCGAGATCCCGGTGATCCCGGTCGAGCACCAGTACATCGTCACCGATGTCGACCCGGTGCTGAAGCAATGGCGCGAGGCCGGAAACCTGGAGCTGCCGATCCTGCGGGAATCCGACGCCTCCTACTACTTCCGCGAGGAACGAATGGGCTGGATCCTCGGGCCGTACGAGAACGGAGCGCCGGCCTGTTTCGCCGACGGCGTGCCGGCGACCTTCGAGAAGGACCTGTTTCCCGGAGACCTCGACCGACTGCTGCCGCACGTCGAAGCGGCCGCGCGCCGGGTTCCGTCGTTCGAGCACGCCGGCATCAAGGATATCGTCAACGGTCCCATCAGCTATTCGCCCGACGGTAACCCGCTGGTCGGACCGGCGTTCGGCCTCGAGAACTTTTGGATCTCCGAAGGGCACAGCTTCGGAGTGACGGCGGCCGGTGGCGCGGGGTGGCAGCTCGCCGAGTGGATCGTCGAGGGCGAGCCCGGTGTCGACATGCTCGGCGTCGATCCGCGCAGGTTCGGGGTGGTGTCGCGGAATTTTGCCCGCATCAAGAACGAGGAAGCCTATGCGCATGTCTTCGTCAACCACTTCCCGATGGAGGAACGCCCGTCCGCCCGTCCGGCCAAGGCTCCCCCGATCTACGATCGTCTCGACCGGGCGGGGGCGGTCTGGGGCGCGCGGTTCGGCTGGGAGCGGCCGAACTGGTTTGCACCTGAAGGCACACCGCGCAAGGACGTCTACTCGTTCAGGCGATCGAACTGGTTTGCCCATGTCGGTGCTGAGGTCGAGGCAATGCGCACGCGGGTGGGCCTGATGGAGCTTTCCTCCTTCGCCAAGTTCGAGATCGAGGGGCCGGGCGTGCGGGACTGGCTTGATCGCCTGGTCGCGAACCGGATCCCGGGCGGTATCGGGCGCATGTGCCTGGCCCACGCGCTCAACCCGTCGGGGTCCGTCCGCTCGGAGTTCACGATCACGCGGATGGCGGACGGGCTGCACGGGGAGCGATTCTTCCTGGTCGGGCCAGGTGCCGCGCACGACCATGACCTGGACGGTCTGCAAAAGACCCTGCCCCGGGACGGGTCCGTGCACCTGACCGACGTGACCGGCCGCTACGGTGTCCTCGTACTGGCAGGTCCGGATGCCCGCACCGTGCTGCAGCGGCTTGCCGACGCCGACGTCTCGAACGAAGCCTTCCCGTGGCTGACCATGCAGGAGATTCCGGTCGGGTTCTGCCCGTCGGTCCGTGCCATGCGGGTGAACTTCGTCGGCTCGCTCGGGTGGGAACTCCACCATCCGATCGAATACCAGATCCACCTCTACGATGCCCTGCGCGAGGCCGGCGCGGAGTTCGGAGTCGCCGATGTCGGCATGCGGGCGATGGAGTCAATGCGGCTCGAGAAGTCCTATCGCCTGTGGGGAACAGATCTCAACGCCGAGAACTCGGTACTCGAAGCCGGTCTCGGCCGGTTCGTGCGCCTGAACAAGGGTCAGTTTGCCGGAAGGGACGCGCTGGTTCTCCAGCAGCAGGCCGGGGTGCCGACCCGGTTCTGCACCATCGAAATCGAGGCGGAAGATGCCGACCCGTTCGGCAACGAGCCGGTGCTGCTCGACGGTACCGTCATCGGGCGGGGTACCGCCGGCGGGTACGGCCACCACGTCGGCAAGTCGTTGATGCTGGGATACGTGGAGAGCGACCACGCCAGGGTCGGGCTCGAGTGTCATGTTCGCGTACTTGATCGCACGCTTCCGGCCCGCATCGTCGAGGAGAGTCCCTACGACCCGGAAAACCTGGCGCTCAGGGCGTGACCCCGGGCAATCCGGCTGCCTTGCTCCGAGCCGAGCGCGTCCCGGACGCCGGTTTCGGTCAGCCGTCCACGGGCAAGCGACCCGACCCGTGAGTGCATGGCCCGCCGGCCGGTGCTCGCGGTTGCCCAGACCGGCCCATGGTGTAGGATGCCGGCGCGTCGCGGACGATATCGGTGCGGGCCGCGGCGGTCCTGGGACATCGCGGGGCAGAGTATGGATCAGTCCGGGAAATTCATGGTGGGCCGCAGGGGCCTGGTCATGGGGGTCGCCAATGACCGGTCGATCGCATGGGGTATCGCCCGGGCGGCGGCTGACCAGGGTGCGGAACTCGCGTTCACCTATCAGGGAGAAGCGCTGCGCAAGCGCGTGGCCCCGTTGGCGGAAAAGGCGAAATCGGGGATCCTGCTGCAGTGTGACGTGAGTGACGATGACAGCATCGCCCGCACCTTCGAGACGGTGCGGCGGGAATGGGGAAACCTGGATTTCCTGGTCCACGCCATCGCCTATTCCGACAAGGAGGAACTGAAGGGCGCCTACATCAGCACGTCACGCGACAACTTTCTCAGAACACTGGATATTTCGTGCTATTCCTTCACCTCGGTTGCGCGTCATGCGGCCGAGCTGATGGGATCGGGCGGCAGCATGCTGACCCTTTCCTACTACGGGGCGGAGCGCGTGATGCCGCACTACAACGTGATGGGCGTGGCCAAGGCGGCGCTCGAGGCAAGCGTGCGCTACCTTGCAGTGGATCTCGGCGGCCGCGGCATCAGGGTGAACGGGCTTTCGGCCGGACCGATGAAGACGCTTGCCGCGTCCGGTATCGGCGATTTTCGCTACATCCTGAAGTGGAACCAGTACAACTCGCCGCTCAGGCGCAACGTGTCCCTCGAGGATGTCGGCGGGGCCGCCGTCTATCTGCTCAGCGACCTGTCCAGCGGTGTGTCGGGCGAAATTCACCATGTTGATTGCGGGTACAATATCGTCGGCATGAAGGCGGTGGACGCACCGGACATATCCGTCGTCTGAACGGAGGGAGCGGTGGCGGGCAACAGTTTCGGGTCGGTCTTCCGCTTTACCACCTGGGGCGAAAGCCATGGTCCGGCAATCGGGTGTGTCGTGGACGGAACCCCGCCCGGAATTCCGCTCGACGAGACTGGTATCCAGCGTTATCTGGATCGCCGCAGACCCGGCCAGTCCCGCTTCACCACCCAGAGGCGCGAACCCGACACCGTGCGCATCCTCTCCGGCGTGTTCGAAGGGCTGACCACCGGCACGCCGATCGGAATGGTGATCGAGAACACCGACCAGCGCTCGAAGGACTACAGCGAGATCCGGGATCGATTCCGCCCCGGGCATGCCGACTACACCTACGAGGCCAAATACGGGATCCGGGACTACCGGGGCGGCGGTCGGTCATCGGCGCGCGAGACCGCGATGAGGGTCGCCGCCGGCTCTGTTGCCCGCGCGGTTCTGGCCCATCGTGTCGGGCCAGGAATCACGATCAGGGGCGCGCTGGTCCAGGTCGGTCCGCACGCGATCGACCGCTCGCGCTGGGAGTGGGAGGAAATCGACCGGAACCCGTTCTGGTGTCCCGACCCGGTCATGGCGGAACAGTGGAGTGGGTTCCTGGATACGGTTCGCAAGCAGGGTTCCTCGGCAGGCGCCGTGGTGGAGGTGGTGGCCGATGGCGTGCCTGCCGGCCTCGGCGAGCCGGTCTACGGCAAGCTCGACAGCGACCTCGCGGCGGCGATGATGTCGATCAACGCGGTCAAGGGCGTGGAAGTCGGCGACGGATTCGGGCTCGCTGCCGCCGACGGCAGGGAGGCAGCCGACGAAATGCGCATGGTGGACGGCCGCCCGGTGTTCCTCGGCAACCGGGCCGGAGGGGTGCTGGGTGGTATTTCCACGGGTCAGCCCCTCGTCGCGCGGTTTGCCGTCAAGCCGACCAGCTCGATCCTCGAGCCGCGGCGCTCGGTTGATCGTCACGGCCGGGAGGTCACGGTTTCGACCACGGGCCGGCACGATCCGTGCGTCGGAATCCGTGCGGTTCCGGTCGGCGAAGCGATGATGGCCTGCGTCCTCGCCGATCATCTGCTGCGCCATCATGCACAGTGCGCACCGCGGGCCGATCTGTCGGACCGGTGAGGTTCCTGAGGTTCCTGCTCTGGCTGTTTGCGGCGATCGGCGTCCTCGCAACGGGGGTGTTTGTCGCGGCGGTTGCAGCCCTGGTCTGGGTTCAGGAACATGAGCCGACGCTGCCGGACGAGATCGTTCTCACCCTGCAACTCGACGGTGTGCTCGACGAGGTCCGCGATCCGTCGGTGATCCCGACCCTGTTGCCCGGCCAGTCACGACTGTCGCTGTTCGACATCGTCCGCGCACTCGACGTGGCAGCGACCGATGACCGGGTTTCGGGCGTCGCAGTCGATCTTTCGCAGGCGGTACTCGACCTTGCCGAGGCCGCTGAACTCCGTTCCGCCATCATGCGGTTTCGCGCATCCGGCAAGTCTGCAACGGCGTTCACCGAGTCCTTCGACGATCCGGCCGCGCTGGCGAACTACTACCTTGCCACCGGTTTCGAGCGGATCGACCTGCAGCCTTCCGGCACGTTTTCCGCCCTGGGGATCACGGCAGCGGTGCCACTGGTGGCGGATCTGCTTGAGGAGCACGGCATCCAGGCCGAGTTCGATCGGCGCCACGAGTACAAGGGCGTGATGATCGGTCTGACGGAACGGGAGCTGCCCGACACGGTCCGTGGCAACCTGCGGACCCTGATCACCTCGCAGTTCGAGAGTTTCGTTGCCGATGCCGCCGCGGCACGCAACCTGTCCCCGCAACGGCTGCGTGAACTGGTCGATCGTGCCCCGTTGTCCGCCGCGGACGCCCTGGCGCAGGGCCTCGTCGATCGGCTGGGATATCGCGACGATTGGCTCGACAGCCAGATGCCCGGCGATCACGAGCCCGCTGCGGACAAACCGGCCGGGACCGTCGAGCTTGCGGACTACCGTGAAGTTCTCGACGCATTGGATTCCGGTGTCCGGATCGCGGTCATCGAACTCGCGGGTTCGATCGCCCGCGGAGAACCCGACCTGCCGTTCGGCACCCGGTACCGGGCAGTGTCGGGACGGTTGGCCGAGGCGATCGGACAGGCCCGAGAGGACACCTCTGTCCGCGGTCTGATCCTGCGTATCGACAGTCCCGGCGGTGACTACATTGCCTCCGACGCGATGCGCGACTCCGTGGCCAGGTTCAGGAACAGTGGGCGGAGCGTTGTTGCTTCAATGAGCGGGTTGGCCGCGTCCGCCGCGTATTTCGTTGCGGTGGAGGCGGACAGGATCCTGGCGCATCCGGGCACGGTCACCGGTTCGATCGGGGTTGCGGGCGGCAAGGTGAGTTTCGGCCGGGCCCTGGCACGTCACGGCATCGCCGTTGCACGGGAATCGGTCGGCGAGAATGCCGCCATGTACGCGCCGACCGATCGCTTCGATGCGCACCAGCGGGAACGCCATGCCGCGATCCTCGATGGCATTTACCAGGAATTTGCCGGGCGGGTTGCGGACAGGCGCGGCCTCGGGCCCGATGAACTCGACCATGTGGCACGCGGACGGGTCTGGAGCGGCAGCGACGCGCTCGAGGTCGGACTGGTGGACGGGCTCGGTGGCTTCCACGAGGCGGTACGCCAGGTCCGGGAACTCTCAGGTCTCACCGAGGGACAGCCGATCGAACTCGTGGTGTTTCCACGCGAGCCCGACCGTCTTGAAGCCGTGCGCTCCATGCTCGGCAAGGGCGGGCTCCTGTCCGTGTTTGCCCGCCTTGATTCCGTGCTGCGTACAGCCGGACCGGTGCTCGGGCTCCTGGGCCCGCTGTTCGAAGTGCGTTCGGGCATGTCCGCCGTTCAGCCGGAAATCGGGCCTGCTACGCTTCCCGAATAGTAGGCGTGGACGCAATCCGCATCGGTTGGCAACCGTTTCGGCATTCCCGGCGTCACGTCCGGTTCACGCAGACCGATCCAGCTTTTGTGGCAGACACTCCAGCACGGACACGGACCCTTCGTGGAAGCGGTGCGGCAGGCCATGAAAGTGCCGGGCACCGCGTGTTCTCCCGAGTTGTGTCCAGAGTTTTCTGCAATTTGGTCATGGCATCTGGTTGTGTGTGTGGAGCCCGCCCCTCCCGGGTACCCGGGAGGGGCGGGCTCGGCGCCGTCAGGCGGCGCTGCGCAAGCGTTCTCGAC
>MPMT01000069.1 GCA_002238645.1 Alphaproteobacteria bacterium bin52
CCGACGAGGGGTTCGTTCTTGAGCAGACGCCGCAGGGTCTGGACCTTTTCCATGGGCCAGGACGAGAGGTTGGCGATGGTCCGCTTCCTGATCTTTCCGTTCTCGCGCCATCCCTCGCGCAGGAGGATGGCCGGCGGGGAGTTCCGGTTGGGGACGATGTCTATGTACATGGCAACATGCATAGGGCATGACGCAAGCTCTGTCAACAGAAAAATGTATTATTACATGGGAACGTTTATGTGATGACATCATGCCATTTTGCGGCCAAAATCATATGTTTAGAGCGATCCGGCCGCTGGAATCAGAGGGAACTTCGGGCTAACGGGCGCCGCATCGACCCCAAGCGGATCGGCGCGGCCTGCGGCACGCGCTTCTGGTATCACGGCCTGCGCAATGCCTTCATCACGGTCGCGGAACGCGAGCTGATGATGCCGCCGTCGCTCACCAAGCGGCTGCTCAACCACGCCCCGCCGCGGGACATCACCCAGAGCTACGCCGCCGACTGGACCATCGGGCAGCTGCGCGAACCCGCGCAGCGCATCGCGGATCGCATCGAGGCCCTCATGATGGGCGAGGGCGAGACCGGCGCCGAAGCCGCCTAGTTCCAGTACGATCGTCACCGTTCCGATAAGCTGTGCAGGCGCGATGGCTCGGAGAAACTGATCGTTCGGAAGCGTGCAGAAATCAGGCTTCTGAAGCCAAGCCCGAAGGCATCTCCGTCAAATCGAACATCCTGAAGAGAATCTCCACCGCCTGGTTCGCCTGCGCGGGCTTGTCCCGCATCCTGAAATGGAGATCGGACACGTGGGAGCGCTCCACCGACGCCACCGGCAGATGCCCCAGCTCCGGCAGGATGTGGAGATCGAGCACCCGCCGGAAGGTCGCGATTGTGCGCGGGCAGCAGTTCACTTCGAGGTGGGCGGTCACGTAGCGGTCCGCCAGGTCGGCCATGGTCGGCTCCGGCGCCGGCTCGGGCGGGAACGGGGCCTCGCCGCGCCGGATGCGGTCGATGACCGCCGCCGCCCGGCCGCGCGCCTCGTCCGGCGCGATCTCGCCGTGCACGCCGATCCTGACGCGCTTCGGGTTGCCCACCGGTCCCCGCACATGGACCACGTAGACCTTGCGCGCGGTCGCATACACCCTTACGCCGAAACTAGGGAGGTCGCGGTCCTAGAACAACACGTCGCCGCGCTCGACCGTCAGCCGCTCCACCGACCTCCTGGAAATCCGAATCGCCTTCCGTCCCGCCATGCGCCGCATCCCGAAAATTTTCACCGCCGCCGACGGTCCGAAATCCGTAACTCCGGCGGAATACCCGGTATGCAATTACACCGGTCGGCTGATACTCTTATGGTCGCTGGTCGCTGGTCGCTGGTCGCTGGTCGCTGGTCGCTAGTCGCTGACCACCGCCACAGCCAGGCACCTGTGGACCGACGGCTATGACGCACTCCACCGCATGACGATCAGGCGGGGGTAAGCTGGACGGTTGGCGGTTCGGCACCTGTGTGCTGGAGAGGGGGTGAAACTGCATGAACGCCCGACCGGAATGGCATGAGGAGATTGATCCCGACCTCCGCCCCCAACCTTGTTGCTACATCGTGCAAGTGGAGATCGGCGGCCGCAAATGGCGCCTCTCGGTCGTCAGCGAAACGACAGGCCGGGGAGGCAGCCCTCGTCGCAAGAGGCTGCACCTGCCGAAGCACGACGCTGAAAGGATCGCAGCCATCCTGAGCTCGCTCTACGGAGGGGCGTGGCGTCCCATTGCCGAGCCGGAACCCGCAGGCGGAAGCAGCCGGGGCCGGCCCCGCAAGTTCGCCGGCAAGCGCATCCGCCCCATGATCGCAGAGAATCGGTACCAGCCGGGCGGCTATCGCCACCGCTCCCTGGAGATCGTCCTCGCTGCCGGGAATGAAGGCATCTTGTTCGAAGATTACGAGGAGCAGGGCGGACGCCGTGAGGAACTCGGGTGGCACCTCAACAGGGGGAACGTGGAACTGGAGTAGCTCCCTCCGGGGCCTGCCTCCCGGACCGGCGACCTGAAGCCCAATCCCGCAGCGACAAGCGTAAGTCACGCCTGACGGCTGGGCATGGCACCATTGTACGAGCACCTAGCAACCCCCGAACGCTCCCGGCTCATATGTTTACCAGCGGAAACTTCAGTTCCTACGCCACGTGTCGCAAGCCTTTCTCACAGCGTCGCGAGCCGGCGCCTTGGGGCGAGGCGATAATACATTTCGTCGAGGCCGCCGGCCGCGAAGCACACCGTTGCCGTCCCGTCGTCGTTCTCATGGGCCGGATGATCAGGGTGGAAGAGAAAGGCGGCAGTGCCGGAGGCGGCGACCCGGACGTCGAAGCGCAGCGACACCTTACCGGCGTCTCTTGGAACGCACCGAACGAGCGACGGGCGGAGGCTTTCCTGTCGAAGGGCAGGTCGGGCTCGAAATCATCGAGGTCGAACTTCGCCCCACTTATGTGGGCTGGGCACCATAGGCGCGGCTCTTCGTTCCAGTCCACCCGCGTTACGAGGAAGGGGCGGTTACCATAGATCAGCCTCCTCGGCTCAGCAACCCGTTCTATCCTCAGCCCGACAATTTCTTCACACGATCCCTACAGCGCCGAAACATATCATCGAAGAATTCTGGTTCGTTCTGGCGTTGCGATGTAATTCTTCCTAAAACGCTTCGCGTTTCCCCGAGAGATAAATCTTCAACCCGTCGCGACCCAAGCATCAGCAATATTTCACGACGCTTTGCATTTCGGACCCGCAACTCACCCGCCGGCGTGATAGCCGATCCCGTTACGATCTTAAACTGTCTCGGTCCATATCGCTTCGTCTTGGTACTCTTCAAGTTTAAGTCCACTGATCGAAAAATTCGCGACAACGTCCGAACCCATCCCCTGGGAAAGGGTTTTTCACGACTAAAGGTAATGTCGTCCACCCAGAGGGTCATCGCAATGCCTTGGGACTTGCAAAGCGAATGTATCCTCTCAAAGGTCCGCCGATACGCCCAAAACGCCATCAGTTGACTGGTAGCAGTGCCCGTTGGGATGTGACTCTCATAAGTCAACAAATCTGCCATTACCGATGCAACGTCGTCACGAATCTCAAAATCCTTTTGGAAACATCTATATACGAATTCTCTCTTTGTGCTTTGAAAAAAACTCTGAATATCAACATTGATGATGTAAGCCCCGTCTGCGTGAGCTATCGCATTGTCTTGAGGCTTGATCCCTCGTTTCCCGGACATCAACCATATCGGCGTTTCCACCTTCCGAAGGAGTTTGTACGCTCGCTGCTGGAGCCGTGCCAAGTCTGGCAATGGCTCTTCAATAATCCTTGATTTTCCGTTTTTTCCAATCTTTGTCCATGGTCTGTAATTGTCATCTTTTGAGAGGTTCTTCAATTGAGATATTGAGAATCCCAGCAATTTTGCCAAGTCTTTCTTGGTTCCCAAACGATAAAATTCGCTCCTTTCTATATGCAAGGTTTTATATTGTGACATCTTCGACAATCTGCAAAAAGCGAATAAGCCGCCGCCGCATTGCTATACGAGTGGATTTGCGAAACGATTCCTGGCCTTCGTTATCCAATTCTTCGGAAAAAAATAGCAGAGAAGAAACCGAGATATCGAAGAACTCTGCGTATTTATTAAGGGTCGATAGGGATGGAGTCTTTTTCCCCTTTTCAATCTCGGAAATAAAGCTTGGCGACATGCCGAGGGCTCCTGCAAGCTCTCCCAGCTTGCAGTCGTGAAAAACCCTTACCAATCGTAACGCCTCGCCTAGCATAAGAAAACCTTTAGAGTTGGGGGAGAAACTAGTCGTCACTAAGCAGATGCGTCAGACAAAAGAGAACGACACGCATGATTCGACAACGAATCCATTTTGCGACGAACTCTCTTGACGATCGCCAAGAGTCTTGCATCTGACCAGAGACAACACATAGCCGTACCGTCAGGCGAATTGTGATGGTCTTTCGACGATCGTCCATTGCTCCTCCTTTCTCGCACAACAGGAAAGCAGGATGCTCCCTTTCGACGTGCGTCCTCGAGAGAAAGAAGGGGTCGCGGCTATGCTTTCGTTTCTCCTCCACGCGGCTGCGATCGGTGGTCCTCGCCGATCGCGGCCCTGGCGCATCCGGGGCATGCCATGCGCACCAGGGGCGCTAGTTACGGTTGGACGGCACAGCGTCCGCGAGTGCCGGGCACTCCAGTCGTGTTCGAGGACATCGACCCAACCCGACGGCTACCGACAAACATGGCTGAGCGGGGATTGGGTGTCAAGGGATTTCGCGCTACAGGCGAAAATAATTCGCTGGGGTGACTTTGCGTCGAGTCAAATGTCGGCAGTGATGGCCCGCCACGGGCTTCCTCATGGATTGAAGACTAGGTCGGACACAAAGTCCCGCCCCCTCTGCTACATCGTTCCTGATGTCGCGTTGGCAGGTCACGTCCGGATATCAGGGCCGCGCCCGGAATCCCTTTACGTAGAGCCTGCGTCGAATGAAATACGTATGATCGTCGCCCATGGTCGCGAAGGTCCGCAGTCTGACGTCTTCGTCGTCGACGGCGGAGTATTTCCATGAGGAGGGCAGCACCGTTGCCTTTCCGGCAATCTCGACAGGCGTCTACGGGTTTCCCGCGGACCTGGCCGCGGAGATCGCGACCCGGGAGACCGCGACGTTTCTCGACGGCTGCCAGGATATCGAGAGCGTGGTGCTGGTCGCCTTCGATACTGCCGCGGCTGCCGTGCTCACGGCGGCCCTGCGTCGCACCGCGGTCAGATCATCGACAGGCCGCCGTTGACGTGCACGGTGGCGCCGGTCACGAACCCGGCCTCGCGCGATGCGAGATAGGTGACGGCGGCGGCAACATCAGACGGTTCGCCAAGCCGGCCTATCGGGGTGGTGGCCAGCAGCGGCGCGCGCTGTGCCTCGGTGAGCGCGTCGGTCATGGCGGTCCGCACGAACCCCGGTGCCACCACGTTGACGGTAATGCCGCGTGAGGCCACCTCGGCGGCGAGTGCCTTGGAAAAACCGACCATACCGGCCTTCGAGGCGGCGTAGTTGACCTGGCCGGGGTTGCCGGTTGTGCCGACCACGGAGGAAATCCCGATGATCCTGCCCCAGCGCCGGCGGGTCATTCCGCGCAGCAGCGCTCGCGAGAGCCGAAAGGTGGAGCCGAGGTTGACGGTGAGGACCTGGTCCCAGTCGGCGTCCTTCATGCGCAGCAGCAACCCGTCGCGGGTGATCCCGGCGTTGTTGACCAGGATGTCGATCCCGCCGTCGGCCGCGGCCTCGGCCTGCCTGGCAAGCCCGTCGACAGACGCGGCGTCGGCGAGGTCGGCAGTGATGACATGGACCCGGTCTCCCAACTCCGCGGCAAGGCTCGCGAGCACCTCGCGCCGGGTGCCGGAGACCACAACCTCCGCTCCGCGCTCGTGCAGGGCGCGCGCGATCGCGCCGCCGATGCCGCCGCTGGCTCCGGTCACGAGGGCCGAGGTTCCGCTCAGGTCGAACATCATGGATCTTCCCGTGTCGTGATGCCGGCTGCCAGTTCCTCGACCGCGTCCGGCGTGGCAGCACTGCTGGCCGCGAGCGACCGGTCGATACGCCGGTGCAGTCCGGTCAGGACGTTGCCCGGTCCGAGCTCGATGATCCCGGCAACACCCCGACCGGACATCCAGAGCACCGACTCGCGCCAGCGCACCATCTGCGTGACCTGTTCGACCAGCCGGGCCCGGATGGCATCGGCATGCGGCTCGACCGGTGCGGCAAGCACGTTCGCGACCAGGGGTAACTCGGGCGGCCTGATGGTGATCCCGGCCAGCGCTTCGGCCATGCGCTCGGCTGCCGGCTGCATCAGACTGCAATGAAAGGGGGCGCTCACCGGCAGCATGATGGCGCGCCGGACGCCCTTGTCCCGGGCCAGATCGAGTGCCAGCTCGATCGCCCCGCGCGCGCCGCTGATCACCACCTGACCCGGCGCATTGTCATTGGCGATGTTGCAGACTCCGCGCTCGCTCACCTGGCCGGCGATGTCGCGCGCGGTCTCGAGCTCGGCGCCGAGCAGGGCTGCCATTGCACCCTCGCCGACCGGCACCGCCTCCTGCATCGCTTCGCCGCGCAGGCGGAGCAGGCGTGCCGTATCCGCGATATCGATCGAGCCGGCGGCGGCAAGGGCCGTATATTCGCCGAGCGAATGGCCTGCGACCACGCCGGCCAGTCCGGCAATCGGTGTTCCGGTCCGGGTCTCGAGCAGGCGCAGGGCGGCAATGCCGACCGTCATCAGGGCGGGCTGGGCGTTGCGGGTCAGCATCAGTTCCTCGACCGGTCCCTCGAACATGAGGCGCGACAGGTGCTCGCCGAGCGCGTCGTCGACCTGGCGAAAGACATCGCCGGCACCGGCACCGGCCAGCTCCCTGCCCATCCCGACCGCCTGGGATCCCTGTCCGGGAAAGACGATTGCCCGTTGATGCCTGTCCGCACCCATGTCCGCCGCAACCCGCATCACGTGATCGTCGTGGCCACGTTTCACACCGGGCCCGCCAAGTCAACAGCCGTGGTGCTCCGGTCGTGATGCGGGTGCGCACGCAGACCCGACATCCGGACCGGCGCGCCGTGCAGGTGTGGCTTGAACCCGCGTCCGCTCGCTGTATAGTGCCGGCCTTCCGGCCCGGGTGCCGGACGATGCCATATCTCCTTGCCGGCTCTCGCCGGCTTGGGGCCCGAACCGGGTCCCGATCAGCCACAAGGAGCAGGAATGTCCTACTACGAGTGCGTCTTCATCGCCCGCCAGGAGCTTTCGGCCTCCCAGGCCGAGCAACTTGCCGACCGGATGGCGGAAATCGTCACGACCAGCGGCGGTACCGTCAAGACCCGCGAATACTGGGGCCTCAAGAACCTTGCCTATCGGATCAAGCGGAACCGCAAGGGGCACTACACGCTGTTCTATCTCGATGCGCCGTCGGACGCGGTTGCGGAGCTCGAACGCAACATGCGCATCAGCGATGACGTGCTGCGCTACCTGACGCTGCGGCTCGACGAGCTGCCCGAGGGACCGTCGATCATGATGCAGATCCGTACGGAACGCGGCGGGCGCCGCGGCGACCGGGGCCCGAGGGACGGCCGCCGGTTTGACCGGGGCCCCCGGCCCCCCAGGGACCGGCAGGGCGATGATGACAGGGCGCGTCCGGCGGCACCCCCGTCGGCGCCCGGTGAGCACGACGGGAGAGCATGATCATGAGTACCCTGTCCATTTCACGTCCGGCGGTACGCCGGCCCTTCATGCGCCGGCGCAAGTCGTGCCCGTTTTCGGGAAAGAACGCGCCGACGATCGACTACAAGGATACCAAGCTGCTGCAGCGGTTCATCTCGGAGCGCGGCAAGATCGTGCCGTCGCGGATTACCGCCGTCTCGGCGAAGAAGCAGCGCGAGCTGTCGAAGGCGATCAAGCGCGCACGATTCCTGGGGCTGCTTCCCTATGTGTTGAGCTGACGCAGACCCCGCGTGGCGATGTCGGATGATGCGCACATGGCTCTGGCTCGGAAGTGCGGTGCTGGTCAGTGCCGGACTCTACCTTGCCACCGTGGCCGGATCGGTCGCGGCATTCCTGCTGACCTATCTGACGCCATTGCCGCTGTTCCTGCTCGGACTTTCGCTCGGTGGAAGGCTGAGCGGACTGGCCGGAGCGGTTGCGGCCATGCTGGTCGCGGGCGCCGCCGGACCGCAGGCGGCGCTGATGTACCTGGGCTTCTGCGGCATTCCGGTTGCGGTCCTGTGCGAACTGGCCGAGCGCAGGTATCCGGGCTCCGGCGGGCCCGGCACCGACTGGTATCCGCCGGGCCGGTTGTGCGTCTGGCTCGCACTGATGCCGCTGGTGCTGTTCCTGCTGGTCACACTCTACGTGTCGGCCACGGGAGGGTCGCTCGAGCAGCTGATCGCCGACGAGATCCGTGCGCTGATGGCGCAGTACCGCGAGATCCTTGGCCAGGCGGGCGATGGCACGCCCGTGGCCGACACCGAACAGTTCGCTTTCCTCGAATCGCTGTTTGCCCGGATCGCGCCCGGACTTCTGGCCAGCCTGTGGATGTCGCTGACCGCGATCAACGGCGTCATGGCGCAGAGCCTGCTGGTGCGAAGGGGGAGTGCCATCCGGCCCGCGCCGGGGATGGGCGACATCGAGTTGCCGCGTCGCTTCGTGGTCGCCTTCGCGGTGGCGGTGCTGCTTGGCATGACCCTCGACGGCCCGTTGGGGTTCATCGGCGTGAATGCCGCCGTGATCCTCGCCTTCCCGCTGCTGTTGTCGGGTCTTGGCGTGGCGCATGTGCTCGCCGCGCGGACGGGGCTGCGCGTGGTCCTGCTGTTCTTTCTGTATCTGGTGCTTGCCGTCACGCGGTGGGGCGCCGTGGTCATGATCGCCATTGGCCTGATCGACCACTTTGCCGGATTGAAGAAACGCCTGCGCGGGCAGTCGCCGTCGGTCTGATCACCCGGTACCCGGTTCGCGGTGCCAGTTGGAGCGGAGACAATGCAAGTCATCCTTCTTGAACGCATAGAAAAGCTGGGCCAGATGGGCGACGTCGTGACGGTGAAGGCCGGTTACGCCCGAAATTTCCTGCTGCCTCGCCGCAAGGCGTTGCGCAATACCAGGGAAAACCTGGGCTACTTCGGGGAACGCAAGGCCCAGTTCGAGGCCGAGAACCTGGCGCGCCGCGAGGAAGCCGAACGGGTTGCGGTGGAACTGGAGGGTGTCACGGTGCCGATCATCCGGGCGGCCGGCGAGAGCGGGCAGTTGTACGGTTCGGTCACCGCCCGTGACATCTCCGACGCAGTGACCGCCGCAGGCGTGACCATTGCCCGCAGCCAGGTCTCGCTCGACCGGGCACTCAAGTCGCTCGGTCTCGAACAGGTGCGGATCCAGCTTCATGCCGAGGTATCCGAATTCGTCACCATCAATATCGCCCGCTCCGACGAGGAGGCTGAACGCCAGCTGCAACTCGGTCGCGCGGTCGGCACCGGCGATGAAGATGATGATGACGAGACGGCAGTCGATGACGGATTCGACGCGGATGATGCCGAAGACGGGCAGTCCGGCGAGGCCGATCCGCAGGAGGCGTAGACCCGACGCGGGCTTTGCTTCGTCGAGGGCTCTTCGCTACCCTTGACCGATGGTGACCCATCCCCTTTCGGTTCGCGGCGATTCCGAGGCGCAGGCGCGTCCGGAAGACCTGCCGTACACGTTTGAGGCCGAGCAGGGGCTGCTGGGCGCAATCCTGGTCAACAACCGGGCCTACGAGCTGGTCAGCGACTACCTGTCCGAGAACCAGTTCTCCGATCCGGCGCACGGGCGCATCTACGCCGAGTGCGCCCGGCTGATATCGCGGGGCCAGCTGGCCAACCCGGTCACACTCCAGGCCCGGTTCAACCAGGACGAGAGCCTGGAGGCGCACGGCGGCTCGGCCTACCTTGCCAATCTCGCCGCCTCTGTCGTCACCGTGGTCAACGCCGGCGACTATGGCACGCTGATCCGTGATGCACACCTGAGACGGGAACTGCTCGCGTTCTCCCAGCAGACCGCGAGCGACGCCCTTTCGCACAACCATGACCTGACTGCGACCGAACAGATCGAGATTGCCGAGAACCGGCTGTTCACCCTGGCCGAGACCGGGGAGGTCGACCGCGGATTCATCCATTTCCGCGAGGCGTTGAATGAATCAGTCCGGACCGCGGAAGCTGCCTACCAGCGCGATGGCCAGGTTGCGGGAGTGGCGACCGGATTTGCCGATCTCGACCGGCGGCTCGGCGGATTGCACAGGTCGGACCTCGTGATTCTCGCCGGACGTCCCTCGATGGGAAAGACGGCGCTTGCCACCAATATCGCCTTTCAGGTGGCGCGCAACCCGGACCCAGACGGACGGCGCCAGCCCGTGGCCTTCTTCTCGCTGGAGATGTCATCCCAGCAGCTCGCGACGCGGATCCTCGCGGAACGCACCGGAATCGGTTCGGAGCGGATCCGCCGGGGAGAACTCGCGAGAGCCGATTTCCAGAGCCTGGTCGAGGCGACAGGCGAGATCGAGACCGCGCCGCTGTTCATTGACGACACCCCCGCACTGGCGATCTCGGCCCTGCGCTCCAGGGCCCGGCGCCTGAAGCGCCGGCATGGCCTGTCGCTGATCGTGGTCGACTACCTCCAGCTCATGACCCCGCCGCCGGGAGTGCGGCCGGACAACCGGGTGCAGGAGGTCTCGATCGTGACCCAGAACCTCAAGGCGGTCGCCAAGGAACTCGACGTGCCGGTGCTGGCGCTTTCGCAACTGTCGCGCTCGGTCGAGCAGCGCGAGGACAGGCGTCCGATGCTCTCGGACCTGAGGGACTCTGGCTCGATCGAACAGGATGCGGATGTGGTGATGTTCGTGTTCCGCGAGCAGTACTACCTGGAGCGGGCGGAACCGAAGCAGCGTGCTGCCGAGAGCGACGAGCAGTTCGACAAGCGGCACGAGAACTGGAAGGCCAGGCTTGAACGGTCGCACGGCGTGGCCGAGATCATCATTGACAAGCATCGCCAGGGCCCCACCGGGATAGAGCGGCTGCATTTCAACGGCGAGATCACCAAGTTCTCCGATGCGATCGATGATGACCGGTTGCCGGACCAGTACTGAAGCCGCTGCGGCGGCTTCGCTGCTGCGCATCGATCTTGACGCCGTTGCTGCCAACTACCAGTTGCTGAGCCGTCGCCTCGCGACCGCGGCCTGCGGGGCCGCGGTCAAGGCCGATGCCTACGGTATCGGGGCGTGCAGGGTGGCCCGCCGCCTGGCCCGTGCCGGGTGCCGGGTCTTCTTTGTCGCGACACTGGATGAAGCCGTGGCGCTACGCGCCGAGGTGGCCGATACCGGCGTCGACATCGCCGTCCTGTGCGGGGCGTTGCCGGGAACCGAGTCGGTGCTTGCCGAACACCGGCTGATCCCCGTCATCAACGACCCGGGCCAGATTGCCCGCTGGCGGCGCGCCGGTGAACGCGCCGGGGTGCCGCTCGATGCCATGCTCCATGTCGACACAGGCATGAACCGGCTCGGCCTGTCGCCGCGCGAGACCAACCGGCTAGCCGAGGACCCTGAGCTGCTGGGAGGCGTGAACTGGCGATGCCTGGTCTCGCACCTCGCCTGCGCCGACGATCCGGACGATCCGGAAAACACGGTCCAGCTCGACCGGGTCAGGGCCGTGCGCGCCCGACTGCCGGCGATGCCGGTCAGCCTTGCAAACTCGGCCGGCATCCTGCTGGGCCCCGACTGGCATTTCGACCTCGCTCGCCCGGGGATCGCGCTCTACGGCGGCGGACCGCAGTCCGGCCGGAAAAACCCGATGCACCGGGTGGTCACTCTGCTGGGCAGGATCCTGCAGGTGCGCGACATCGAACCGGGAATGCGCGTGGGCTACGGCGGCGACTACCAGGCGTGCTCACCCGGCCGTGTTGCGACCGTGGCTGCCGGCTATGCCGACGGGTACCTGCGCTCGTCTGCCGGCTGTGCCCGGGTGCATCTCGGACGCATCGCACTGCCGGTGGTCGGACGGGTCTCGATGGACCTGATCACTGTGGACGTGACCGAGGCCCCCGAGGCCGCGGTGTTCCCCGGCGCCCTGGTCGAACTGCTGGGCGGGCGGAACACCATAGACGATGCAGCCGCGGCCGCCGGCACCATTTCCTACGAGATCCTGACTTCGCTCGGACGGCGCTATCACCGGGAGTACCTCGAGGATGCCGCAGCAGGATAGCCCGGACATGTGGCGGAGGTGCATGTGAACCCGCTGGCCGCGATCGGAAGGGCGTTCCTCGCCTTCCTCGCCGGGACGGGCCGGCTCGGCCTGTTCGTGGCCGCCACCGTGTCGCACTGCGTGCGCCCGCCCTGGTATCCGCGGCTGCTGCTGCAGCACGTGATCGAGATCGGCTACTACTCGCTTCCGGTCGTGGGGCTGACGACGCTGTTTTCCGGTATGGTCGTCGCCCTGCAGAGCTATACCAGTTTCGCACGGTTCTCGGCGGAGGGCGCGGTGGCCACGGTGGTGGTGCTCTCCATTACCCGCGAACTCGGGCCGGTGCTTGCGGGGCTGATGGTGGCCGGTCGCATCGGTGCGTCGATGGCGGCCGAGATCGGTACCATGCGGGTCACCGAGCAGATTGACGCGCTGACGACCCTGTCGACGCACCCGGTGAAGTATCTGGTCGTCCCCAGAGTCCTTGCCGGCGTGATCAGCCTGCCGTTCCTGGTGCTGGTCGGCGACGTGATCGGCGTGTTCGGCGGGTACATCGTCGGGGTCTACAAGCTCGGGTTCGAACCGGTGGTGTACCTGCAGCGGACATTCGACTACCTCGAGCCCTACGACGTGATTTCGGGCTTGGTGAAGGCGGCGGTGTTCGGCTTCCTGGTTGCGGTGATGGGGTGCTACCACGGCTATCATTCCAGGCGCGGCGCCAGGGGTGTGGGCGCCGCAACGACGAATGCGGTGGTCTCGGCCTCGATCCTGATCCTGGTGGCGAACTACGGTGTCACCGAACTGTTCTTTGCCCGGTAGGAGCCATGGGCGAGACTGTTCCCAGGATCCGGATCGCACAGGTCTGCAAGAGCTTCGGCACCAACCGGGTTCTGGACGGCGTCGATCTCGAGATCGGTCGCGGCGAATCCGTGGTCGTCGTCGGTCCGTCCGGCATTGGCAAGTCTGTCCTGATCAAGTGCCTGATCGGTTTGCTGGAGCCCGACAGCGGCACGATCGAAATCGACGGGACGCGGATTGCCGGTAGCTCCCTGCGCCGGTCTGTGTCCGGACGCTTTGGCATGCTGTTCCAGAACGGCGCCCTGTTCGACTCGCTCTCGGTGCTCGAGAACGTCGCGTTTCCACTCACCCGCGGCCGCGTTCATTCCCTCGCGGCGGTGCGGCTGGAGGCACTCCGCACACTGGCGCGGGTCGGGCTCGGTCCGGAGATCGCCAGCCTGTTTCCGGAGGACCTGTCCGGCGGGATGCGCAAGCGGGTTGCCCTTGCCCGGGCCATTGCCACCGACCCGGACATCCTGCTGTTCGACGAACCGACCACCGGTCTCGATCCGATCATGGGAGCGTTGATCGACTCCCTGATCGTCCAGTGTGTGCGCGAAAGCGGGGCCACGGCTCTCACCATTACCCACGACATGGACAGTGCGCGACGCATCGCCGACCGGATCGCGATGCTGCATGCGGGACGGGTGCTGTGGCAGGGTCCGACATCGAGGATCGAGGCCAGCGGCAATGAGGTGGTGGACCGGTTCATCAACGGGGTGGTCGGCTGACGCGTTCCGGCGGGGACCCGGTTCCGATCGCGACCCGCACCCCGCCGATCACCGCAAGGATGCACATCGGCCCGACCCCCAGGTACAGCCATTCGGCGACCTTGCCCGCCGCCTCGGTCGTGAGGCTGTCGGAGAAACCGGCGGCATTGGCGATGACGCCGGCGGCGCTGGAGCCGAACATGATGCCGATCGACTGGGTCAGCGGCATCACCGAGCCCACCCGGTGGCGGTCCGACTCGTCGACGACCTCGAACAGGAAGCGGCCGATGTGGCCCCAGGCCAGCCCGATCCCGAAACCCGTTACCGCGATGCCGATGACGGCACCGGCCAGCGGGCCGGCGGGCAGGAACATGCCGGTCAGAACGACGCCGCTCATGGTGATGACCGGTCCGGAGGCGGATGCGACCCTGCTTCCGGTTCGGGCGAGGCCGGAGAAGACGATTGCCGCGAGGGTCCAGGCCATTGACTGGGTGGTGACGACAAAGCCGGTGGCAAGCACCGGGATCGAATGGATCATTCGGAACAGCAACGGGCCGTAGACGGAGGTCAGCACGGTCGCGAAGGTAATGCCGAAGACGAACAGGACGCCGCTGCCGAGCACAGTGGCGGGGCGGAACATGTCGCGCGGAAACAGCCGGTCGCTGCTGCGGATCTCGAGCGCGACAGTGGCCGCGAAACACAGCAGGCTCGCGCCGGCGAGCGGCAGTTCGAATCCCGCAGCGGCTGTGCTTCCGACCGACCCGAGCAGAAGTGCGGACGCGCCGAGCAGTGCCAGCCGCGGCACCTGTCCCAGCGACCCCGGTTCCCGGTCCGGGCCATCTGGCGGAAGGCTGCGTGTGACCAGCACAACGAACAGCCCGGCCGCGGCCACCATCAGCAGGAAGCCGGACCGCCAGGCATCCAGCTCGGCGAAGATCCCGCCGAGCAGCGGGCCGCTCAGTGCCGCCACGCCCCAGCCGCCCGAGACCACCGCGAACATGCGTGCCCAGGTCGCGGGGGGAAACAGGTCGCGGATCATCCCGTGCGAATAGGCCATCAGCAGCCCGGCGCCGAGACCCTGGATGGTTCGACCGGCAAGGACGCCCGGCATGTCCCAGGCCAGGGCCACCAGCAGGCTGCCGGCGGCGAACACTGCCGCCGCGAGCGTGAGCGAGCGCCGGATCCCGAACCAGGCCCTGATCATGCCGCCCGAGGCCGAGCTGATGATGCTGCTGACGACAAACAGCGTTGTCGCCCAGCTGATCAGGTCCAGGCCTCCGATGTCGAACGCGACGCTCGGCGCCAGGGTGGCGAAGATGAAGAAGTTCGTGGCATGGAGCGCGACGGCGAAGACCAGCGCAAGCGTGGAACGCCGGTACTCCGGCGACAGCAGTTCCCCCCAGGAGAGAGATTTCTCGCCCGTACTCACGTTCGATCTCCAGTCCGGGAGGTTACAGTGGTCCGGTTCCGTACGGAACGCGGCGAGTGTGCCGGCAACCGCGACGCCCGGGCAACCTCGGAGGATGACAGGGACAGGAGACGACGGGGTGGCGCGGCCCGGGAGCCGCCAATTCGATCGAACGAAAACAGCGCGGTGCTGTCCACCATTCGACACAGGTCCCCGACCTTGTTGTCGTGTTCCCGGAAGCGTACAAGTGCGCCGGTTGAAGGACGCGAGGCCATGGACGAGTTGCTCGACAGTGCTTTTGACATTGCGGTCTTCGCAACCGTCCTTGTATCCGGACTGCACGCTTACTGGCGCGGCTTTGTCCGCGAAGCCCTCAACATCGTCGCATGGATCGTGGCGATCTACGCCGGAATCCAGCTGTACCCGCAACTGGCGCCGTTCGTGCTCGAGTACGTGACGAGCGCCACTGCGGCAAACTGGATCGCCGGCGTGGCCAGTGGCATCGGCGTGCTCCTGTTGCTCTCGGTGGTGGTCTCCCAGCTGGTGCGCCTGTTGCGACGCGCCGGGGTCGGGGCGGTGGACCGGTCACTCGGTTTCCTGTTCGGCCTGATTCGCGGCGCAGTGCTGGTGTCGGCGTGCTTCCTGGTTCTCCAGCAGCTGGTCCCCAGCGAGCGGGACTACCCCGACTGGGTGCGTTCTGCCGGGAGCTATCCCATGATGCGAGCCGGTGCCGGCCTGCTGGCCGATCTGGTTCCGCCGCACCTTCGCGAACACCTGCTCACCGTGCAGGGCGTCGGCCCCGAGGCGGCCAGGGAACGCCAGCGAACCTACGAGCGGCTGGTGGATCCACCGGTCGCGTCGGGCGGGAATGCTGAAGCCGGGCGGGAGAAAGGGTACACTGAGAACGAGCGCGATGCCTTGACCGAGGCACTGAGGCAGTTGCAGTGAGCCGGCGCCGTCATCGGGAGGAGGGGACATGAGACTCGAAACGAGGTCTTTTGCCCGAACATGTCCATGACCCGGCCGCGCGACAGCTTCCGGACACGGGACGATGATCACCTGGGCGAAGAGTGCGCGATCTTCGGTATCTTCGGATCGCCCGATGCCGGAGCGAATACCGCACTCGGCCTGCACGCGCTGCAGCACCGGGGCCAGGAGGCGACCGGCATCGTGAGCTGGGATGGCCGGCAGTTCCGCAGCCACCGCGGACTCGGCCACGTCGCCGACAACTTCGGAGCGGGTGCTTCCGGTGTGCTTGACCAGGTGGCCGGTCACACCGCCATCGGGCACAACCGCTATTCCACCACGGGTGGCGGCAACCTGCGCAACGTCCAGCCACTGTTCGCGGAGACGGAGCTGGGCGGTCTGGCGCTCAGCCACAACGGCAACCTTACCAACGCCCAGGACCTTCGTCGCAGCCTGGTGCGACGCGGTAGCCTGTTTCAGTCCACCACCGACACCGAGATCATCATCCACCTGATCGCCCGCAGTCCGGGCCGGTCCCAGGTGGACCGGATCATCGACGCACTGCACCAGGTTGAGGGCGCCTATTCCCTGGTGCTGCTGACCCCGGACTCGGTGATCGGCGTGCGCGATCCGCTCGGCGTGCGTCCGCTTGTGCTGGGCCGGCTCGGCGATGCGCTGGTGCTGGCGTCGGAAACCTGTGCGTTCGACATCCTCGGCGCCCGGTTCATCCGCGAACTGAAACCCGGGGAGATGGTGATCCTGTCGGAAGACGGAGTCGAGTCGCTGAGCCCGTTTCCCGCCAGGCCCGGCCGGTTCTGTATCTTCGAGTATATCTACTTCTCCCGCCCGGACAGCATCGTCGAGGGGCGGGGCGTCTACGAGGCGCGCAAGGCCATCGGGTCCGAGCTCGCGCGTGAAAGTCCGGTTGATGTCGACATCGTGGTGCCGATCCCCGATTCGGGGGTTCCAGCGGCCATCGGCTATTCGGAACGTTCCGGGATCCGGTTCGAACTCGGCATCGTTCGCAACCACTATGTCGGGCGCACGTTCATCCAGCCATCCGACCAAGACCGTCATCTTGGTGTCAGGCTCAAGCACAGCGCCAACAGGGCGGTGATCGCCGGCAAACGGGTCCTGCTGCTGGACGACTCGATCGTTCGCGGCACCACCTCGACCAGGATCGTCGAAATGGTGCGTGCGGCCGGTGCCCGCGAGGTGCACATGAGAATTGCAAGTCCGCCGACCACCCATTCCTGCTTTTACGGAGTGGACACGCCGGAGCGGGACAAGCTGCTGGCCGCCCGGTTCTCGGTGGAGGAAATCGGCCGCGAGATCGGGGTCGACAGCCTTGCGTTCGTGTCGATCGACGGTCTCTACCGGGCAATGGGCGAGGCCGGGCGCGATCCCCGGTTCCCGCGGTTCTGCGATGCCTGTTTCACCGGTGATTACCCGATCCGGCTGCGGGACCTGGAGGAGGGCGTGGCGCCGAAGCAGCTCTCGCTGCTCAGCGAGTTTGGGTGACCGCGCCAAGGCATGCACACGGTGGAGGCGGGGATGACCGATCTTGACGGCCGCATCGCGCTGGTTACCGGAGCGTCGCGCGGGATCGGTGCAACGCTTGCCCGGGCGTTTGCCGCAGCCGGCGCCCACGTGATCCTGACCGCGCGGACCGTGGGAGGACTCGAGGAGGTCGACGACGACATCCGTGCGGCCGGGGGAACCGCCAGCCTGGTCGAGATGGACCTGCGCGACGGTCCTGCCATCGACCGGCTTGGCGCCCGGATTCACGAACGCTGGAGCCGGCTCGACATTCTGGTCGCCAACGCCGGCATCCTCGGAACCCTTACCCCGCTGCCACACCAGGACCCGGCCGAGTGGGACGAGGTGGTCGCGGTCAATCTCACGGCCAACCTGCGGTTGATCCGTTCGCTTGATCCGCTGCTGCGGATGTCGGATGCGCCGCGCGCGATCTTCGTTTCCTCGGGCGCGGCACGAATCTGCCGACCGTACTGGGGAGCCTACGCAGTCACCAAGGCGGCTCTCGATGCCATGGTCAGGGTCTATGCGGCGGAGAACGAGCGCTCGGCGCTCAGGATCAATATCGTCAATCCGGGGGCGACGAGGACCGGAATGCGCGCTGCCGCGTTTCCGGGCGAGGATCCGATGAGCCTGAAGACGCCGGAAGCGCTGGTTCCGTTGTTCCTCGAGCTCGCATCGACGGCCTCGACACGGCACGGCGAGCTGATCGACGCGTAGGTCTGGTCAGTCTGTCTGAGCGTCGTAGGGATTGCGGCCGCGACGCAGCACGAACCGTATCGGGACCGCCGGCAAGTCGAAGCTGTCCCGCAGGTCATTGACCAGATAGCGGACATAGGAGGCCGGCAGCATGTCCGGCTGGCTGCAGAAACAGGCAAAGGACGGCGGTCGGGTCCGCACCTGGGTGACGTAGCGCAGGCGGATACGCCGGCCACGTGACATCGGCGGCGCGTGGCGCTCGAGAGCCGAGTTCAGCCAGCGGTTCAGCTGTGCCGTGGGGACCCGGTGGTTCCAGGTGCGATAGACGCTGCGCACCTCCTCCAGCACCCGGTCCAGTCCCCGCCGGTGCAGCGCCGAGATCGTTACCCATGGCAGGTCGCGGACCTGGGGGAGCGAATCAGCGAGCCGTTCGCGGACCGCGCGGATCACCGCGGGCCGGTCCGATGCCGTGTCCCACTTGTTGACGGCGAGCACCAGCGCCCGTCCTTCCTCGACCACCATGCGCGCGATGGCGAGGTCCTGGCGTTCCAGCACCATGTTCGCGTCGGTGACCAGGATGACCACATGCGCAAACCGGATTGTCCGGATGGTGTCGGAGACCGACGCCCTTTCGAGACGGTGCGTGATCCGGCTTCGCCGGCGCACCCCGGCTGTGTCAACCAGCATGATCGGCTGGTCACGCCAGTGCCATCGCACCTCGATGGAATCGCGGGTGATGCCGGCTTCCGGTCCGGTCAGTACCCGGTTCTCGCCGAGAAAGGCGTTGACCAGTGTCGACTTGCCGACATTGGGCCGCCCGACCACCGCAAGTCGTATGACCCCTGCCGTCTCGGCGTCGTCATCTTCCCCGGGCGACGTGGCATCGTGGCGATCGGTGCAATTGCGAATTGCCTGGTAGAGGTCGGCCATGCCTTCGCCGTGTTCGGCCGAAATCGGGACCGGTTCTCCGAGACCCAGCACAAACGCGTCCATCAACCCGGCCTGTCCGGCCGATCCCTCGCACTTGTTCGCAACCAGGATCGCCTCGCCGCCCTCGCGTCGCAACCAGCGTGCAAAATGTGCGTCCAGCGGCGTGATTCCGGCTCGTGCGTCGATCAGCAAAAGGGCGATGTCGGCATCGGCGACCGCCTGCTCGGTCTGGCGCTGCATGCGGCCCTCGAGGGCGTCGTCGTCGGCATCATCGAGTCCGGCCGTATCGAACAGGCGGAACTCGAGATCGGCGATCCGGCCGGTTCCCTCGCGCCGGTCCCTGGTCACGCCCGGCGTGTCGTCCACCAGGGCGACGCGACGCCCGACCAGCCGGTTGAACAGGGTCGACTTGCCGACGTTGGGACGACCGATGATGGCGATGGTCACGGTCATGGTGGCGCACCCGGCTGCTAGCGGTAGGCGGTGAGCCGGCCGTTGTCTGTCAGGACGTAGAGTGTTCCATCGGCAACCACCGGGGGCACATGAACGGCGTCATCGAGGTCGACGGTGTCGGCGATCGCCCCGGTCTCCGCCGAGAGCACGGCGAGTGTGCCTTCGGAGCTTGCCACCAGCACCGACCCGCTCACCAGCACCGGCCCGACATGCGTGATCGGATCTTCCCGATCCTCCTCGTCGCGGTAGCGCGGCAGCTGGGTGATCCAGCGAACCCTGCCCTGGTCACGGGTGAGGCAGATGACCTCGGCCTGGTTGGAGACCAGGAACACGAAGTTGCCGGCAACCCATGGGGTCTGGGTGCTGCCGATGGGGCTGTCCCAGATACGGGTGCCGGTTCGAAAGTCGAGTGCGGAGGTACGACCCGAATGGCTGACCGCGATCACGCGGTCATCGTCGATGACCGGGTCGCCGCGGATGTCGGCGAGACTGGCTACGCTGGTTGATCGGCGCACGCGGCGCAGGCTGTCGATCCAGAACACCCGGCCGGTGCCTGCGGCAAGGGCGTAGATCTCGCCCGAGGAGTAAGGGATCGCGACGATGGCGTCCCGGACTGCCGGGTTGGCGTTGCCCAGAAGTGCCGTGACTTCCGATATCCCGGAGTGAACCCAGAACCGTTCACCGGTCTTGGCGGAGAAAGCCACCGCCTGATTGTCGATGGTGATCGCGTAGACCTGGTCGTCGCTCCAGGTCGGGGCACTCCTGACCGGCCCGGGAGCGTTCGCCGTCCATACCGCTTCCCCGTTTTCCGGTGACATCGCGCGAATGGTTCCGGCGCCGTTGGCAACGAAGACCAGTCCGCCCCCTGTCGTGATCCCGCCCGCAAACGCCACCTCTTCCTCTTCGGGCGTTGCCGTCTCCCGTTCCCACAACCGCTGCCCGGTCGTGGCATTGAAGGCCGAGAGCAGTCCGTCGCGGTCGAGGGTGAAGATACGACCGTCGGCGACCACCGGGGAGGCCAGTATCTGGGTCTCGGTGCTCGACCCGGTGCCGATATCCACTTCCCAGATTTTCTCGGGCCTGGTCGGGCCGACGAGGTGTCCCATGACATTGGCAGCATTGCCACCGGGTTGCGGCCAGTCCGGGTTGCGGGCAGCGGGCGGAAGCGTCACCGGCAGCGAGGCGACCAGCGGGTCGACGCCGAGGCTCTCGCCAAGACTGAGGATCGCGATTCGTTCGCCCTCGAGCGGCGCGGCACTGTCGGTTTCGCCCAGGAAGCCGAGATCGCAGCCGGCAAGCACCAGTACCGAAAGCAGAAGTGGAGAGAGACGCAGCATGCGGTGCGTACGACGGTGCGGGGTCGCGCCCGTATCGTCAGGACGCAGGAAGTGCATGCAGCAACTCGGTCACCCGGGCGCGCATGCGCAGGGGTGTTCGGGAATCGTCAGACAGGGTTTCGAGGACCTCTCTTGCGCGCGCCGTTTCACCCGATGACAGCCACAGCAGCGCCTTCAGTTCGAGCGCCATCGGGCGCCACGTGCTGCCGACGGCGGCAAGCCTGTCGAGGTCGCGGTGCAATTCGTCGGGCGCCGCGGTCTCGAGCCGGGCCGAGACCGATCCGAGCCTGGCAAGGTCGCGAAGCACCAGCGGTGCGTCCTCGTCCTCAATCACCTCGGTCCACGCGATCAACGCGCCCTCGACGTCACCCGCGCGCGCGGCAAGTGCCGCCTGCTGCAGCCGGGCGAGGACCGCGTAACCCGTGCTTCCTTCCACCGCGAGCGTGCCAAGCGCGGCCAGGGCCGCATCGGTCTCGCCGGCGGCGGCAAGGCCGCGCCCCTCGTCGTAGGCGGCCGACTCCTCGGCCCGGACCGTCCTGTCATAATACTGCCAGTAGCGCCAGCCGCCGACCGCGGCCACCACGAGGACCCCGGCGGCAATCACCACCCAGCCGTATTGCTTCCACAGGCGTGCGGCGCGATCCTGGCGAAGTTCTTCGTCGATTTCCCTGAAGATGTCGGCCACGGGACTGTCCGCCCTGTATTCAGCTTCTGCCTGTCCGCCCGGTTCCGACGGGCGCGGCAGACTACGCCTGCATCGTGGCAAAATCAAATGACTGCGCCACCCGGCAGTGTCCCGGTTTGACGGTGCACGCAGCCGGGCACCGCGTGCCCGACAGCCAGACGCCAGTCGAGGCCGGGAGTCCCCGTGCCCCGCACCTCTGCAGGGTCATCATGATGGTCACGGGCCTGTCCCGCGACCGGCGCTGCGAAGCCAGCAAGGCCCCTGTCCGGCTGGCAACGGCGTCATCGGACCCGAAAGGGACGCCGGCGCCTATTGCCGCCGGTGCGGGCTGTGCCGGGTCAGACGCACCGTTCCCGGTCGCGCCCGTTGCGGCCACCTTGATGTGCGTGTGCAGCTGCGCAGGTTGACCCCGGTGCGCGTGACCGGAATCCCGCGCCACCGGATCCGATCGCCACGCGCGCTGCACGGGGAACGGGCATGCTGCGGCTCCCGAGGGGCCGGCAGACCGGTCCGGAACTGCGTTCGGGCGAGCATCCATGAAGTCGCAGGTCCGCAACGCGGTTCGGAAAAAAGGGGAGTGTACCGATGGTTGAACAGCGTTTGTTCCATTAATATTCCATACAATAGAGCCTCTTGCAAAATTGCTGGCTCAGACTGGTGGGAGACACACTGACCGGTCTTCATGGAGGTGGTTGGCGTCGATTTTTCGTCCCTGGCCGCGCATCCGGGGCCTGATCTGGCGGATGTGGCCCGATTCGGCAGAATCCGGGCGAGCGTGACCGCTGCTTGCGTGGGAAGCGATCGGGATCGGTTTTCAGACGGGGAGTTCAGAGCAGGAGGCGCTGCAGTTGCTCGACGGTCAGTGCCAGGATGCCGAACATGAGGTGGCAGGACACCTTTGCCGCCCCACGGACCCGGACATGACGGCCACCGTAGTCATCCTTCAGACGGGCATTCATCCTCTCGCTGTTGGTGCGTTCGGCGTAGCGGACCGCCGTCGCATCCCGATAGTTGATTGCCCGTTGCGCCTTCGCGTCCTGGCGCAAGGCCTCCTTGAGCGCCGCGTCGCGACGAGGATTGGGGTCGATGATCGCGACATGACCCATGCTCTTGCTGAATTCGTGGATCTGCCTCGCGTCGTAGGCGGCGTCCATCAACTCGTACAGGTACGTCACCCTCTGCCCGGTCTGTGTCGCCAACGGGATCGCGGCCTGGCTGTCGTGCAGTGACGCCGAGGTCAGAAGGCACCCGATCGGGATGCCGCCGTCCGCCGAGTCGACATGCAGCTTGTAGGTCGGGTAGGCCACTGGCGCGCGCATCCTTAGGTGAAGGCTTATCCGGTCCCGCTCTTTCGATTGCGGGTGGGAGCGCAGTTCCACCATAGACCACGTTTCCAGCGGCCCCCCTGAAATTCCGTA
>MPMT01000070.1 GCA_002238645.1 Alphaproteobacteria bacterium bin52
TACCGCATCGCGCGGTGAGGAGTGTCCCCACCTCACCGCCGGTCACCGCCGTCGTGACAAAATCCTGCCCAGGAACGCGCGATTGTCACGAAAGCCCCATCTCACAGGTCCCTCGCCACCACGACATCACGTCAAATCAACCACTTACAATCGCCACACGAGAACTGCACCCCCGCTACGCTTGATTCGCTGGCAGCTGATGTCGATGGGTCCGGCGCTCAGCCGCGGTTGCTGATCGTGTCGGCTGGAAACATCAACGACCCCTATGCGTGGTCTCAGTACCCCGCCAGCAACGAGACGGACGGAGTGCATGATCCGGCCCAAGCCTGGAACACCCTTGCAGTCGGCGCCAGCACGGAGCTTGTCCGCATCACGGAACCGGATGCGGGCGGGCTCGAACCGATTGCCCCAAGAGGCGGTCTGAGCCCATTCAGTACCACGTCGTTGACGTGGCAACGGCCTTGGCCACTCAAGCCGGACATCGTGTGCGAAGGAGGCAACGCAGCCAGAGATGTATTGAGTTCTGTCTGCGTGCCAAGCCTCAGTCTTCTGACAACAAACCACGAACCCGCCAATCGGCTGTTCACAACCACGAATGCCACCAGTGCGGCAACCGCGCTTGCATCACGTCTGGCAGCTCGGGTGATGGTCGAATATCCCGACCTATGGCCCGAGACGATTCGCGCTCTCATCGTTCACTCTGCGGAGTGGACCGACGCCATGAAACGCATGTTTCTGCCCGCGGACCGTACTCCGTCGAAAGCCGACTATCAGACCTTGGTGAGGTGTTGCGGGTTTGGAGTGCCTGACCTTGATGGCGCCATCTGGAGCGTCTCTAACTCCACAACCATGGTCGTTCAGGTATGTCTGCAGCCCTTCAGGAAGGAGCCGGGGAGACCAGTCACGACCAGCGAGATGCACCTCCACGATCTGCCGTGGCCTGTCGACGTACTCGAACAACTGGGGGATCTGCAGGTCGAGATGCGAGTAACGCTCTCGTACTTCGTCGAACCCAATCCATCACGGAGAGGGCCCACCTCACGCTACCGATACGCGTCGCACGGCCTTCGCTTCGACGTGAAGAGATCACTCGAAACCGTCGACAGCTTTCGGCGCCGGATCAATGCGTTGGCGAGAGTCGATGAGCAGGATAGCACTTGGAGCGAAGGAGACCCGGCGTGGCTGATCGGCTCACAGAACCGCCACAAGGGCTCCCTGCACAGCGATATCTGGTTTGGAAACGCCGCCGATCTCGCCAGCAGGGGGTACGTGGCCGTGTACCCTTCGACGGGGTGGTGGAGGACGCGCCCCAACCTCGAGCAATACGAGCGGGAAGCCCGTTACGCGTTGGTGGTCAGTATCCGGACACCGGAAACCGACGTTGATCTCTACACCGCCATCGAGAACCGCATACGCGTTCCGACAGTTGTCGAGACCTGACGTGCAGTTCCTTATCGCCCGGACCTTCACCGACAGCCTCGTGAGGCTGACCGGCGACGAACAGAAAGCCGTGAAGACCACGGCGTTCGACCTGCAGATGAATCCGTCGACTCCCAGTCATTCTTTTCACAGAATTGACCGGGCAAGAGAAAAGAACTTCTGGTCTGTTCGGGTCAGCAAGGACATCAGGCTGATCGTGCATCGAACCTCCTCGAGCGTCATGCTGGTTCACGTCGGACATCACGATTCCGCGTATCGATGGGCCCAACGGCGGCGGATCGAAAGGCATCCCAGGACAGGTGCAGCACAGATCGTCGAGATCCGCGAGACCGTGCGCAAAGTCGCGATTCCCAATCCAACCGTTGTCGAAACGCCCCGAACAGGTCTGCGCTCCGACAAGCGATTGCTCTTTGCCACCACCTCCGAAGAAGATCTGCTGGAGTATGGCGTACCTGAGTCCTGGCTGAACGATGTACGCAATGCCGACGAGGACTCCCTGCTCGATCTCGCAGAGCATCTTCCGGCCGAAGCGGCTGAAGCGCTGCTTGAGCTTGCGACAGGCGGCACGCCAGCCTTGCCGACGCACGCAGGTAACGATTCCGATCCCTTCGTTCATCCTGACGCTCAGCGCCGTTTCCGCCTGGTGGAGAACGTGGAGGAGTTGGAACGGGCACTCGAATTTCCGTGGGAAAAGTGGACTGTCTTTCTTCACCCGGCGCAGCGTCGAATTGTCGAAAACCAGTACAGCGGCCCGGCACGTGTTTCGGGATCGGCCGGAACCGGGAAGACCATCGTTGCCCTGCACCGGGCGGTCCACCTCGCCCGTGTCCATCCCGACGCCAGGCTTCTTCTTGCGACCTTCTCGGAAGTCCTGGCCACCGCGCTCCGTGCCCGGCTGCGATGCCTGGTGCAGAACCGACCCGGTATCGCAGAACGTCTGGAGGTGCATTCGATGCGCGGCATCGGCCGACACCTTTACGAAACCAGTTTCGGGCCGCTTCACCTGGCCGCCAAACACCAGATCCGGGAACTGATCGAGCAGGCATCCGCAACCGCCGGAGACCACAGGTTCAGTTCGCAGTTTCTGTGGACCGAATGGAACACGGTAGTGGACGCCTGGCAGCTCGAGACCTGGCAGGAGTATCGCGACGTCATGCGACTTGGACGAAGAACCCGCCTGGCTCAGGCGCAGAGAGCCGCACTCTGGTCAATATTCACGACCGTGGGTGATGGTCTCGAAAAACGAGGCCTCCTCACCGAACCTCGCATGTTCGGCCGTCTTGAACGCCACTTCGCAGGAGCGGGACATTCACCGTTCGAGTTCTGCGTAATCGACGAAGCTCAGGACATCAGTGTTGCAGAACTGCGTTTCCTCTCCGCTCTCGATCGCGATCGAAACGACAGCCTGTTTTTCGCCGGTGATCTTGGCCAGCGCATCTTTCGAACGCCCTTTTCGTGGCGCACCCTGGGGGTGGATGTACGCGGTCGCTCTCACACCTTGCGCGTCAACTACCGAACATCCCACCAGATCCGGAGCCAGGCAGACCGCCTGCTTCCGCCGGAAATCTCCGATGTGGACGGGATCACGGAGGGACGAACCCGCACGGTCTCGGCGTTCAACGGGCAGAAACCACACATCATGGTGCTCGAAACACCAGAAGAGGAGGTCGCAGCCGTCGCTGCCTGGCTCACCAGGAGATGCCAGGACGGATATGTGCCGCACGAAGTCGCGATCTTCGTCAGGTCGAAAGCAGAGATGCCACGGGCTCGTGACTCAGTCCGGCGGGCAGGCCTCACGGAAAAGGAACTGGTCGACAGCGCGACTGGCGCACCGGGCAGGGTCACGATAGGTACCATGCACCACGCCAAGGGGCTGGAATTCAGGGCGGTGGCGGTCATCGCGTGCGACGACGAGGTCTTGCCCTTGCAGTCACGCATCGAGACGATCGCCGATCAGAGCGATCTTGAAGATGTGTACAGCACGGAACGGCACTTGCTGTACGTGGCGTGCACTCGTGCGCGTGATCTCTTGCTGGTAACCGGAGTGGAGCCCGCGTCCGAATTTCTCGATGACATGCGCATGGACGAGTGAACCGCTTTCGAGAGTACCGAAAGATCGCTCGAGAAACGGTATGCGATCAGAACCGGTTGACGGTCCTGAGCAGGTTTTCGCATGTACCGACGGCGAACTGCCCGTCGGCCCCGACGCGGAAGGCTTCAGCCCTCCCGCAGCGGCGCGAAAAAGGCGCGGACGTCCTCGACGAGGAGTTCGGGCTGCTCGAAAGCCGCAAAATGCCCGCCGCGCGGCATCTCCGTCCAGTGGACGATGTTGTAGACCGGCTCGCACCACGACCGGGGTGCCCGCAGGATTTCCTTCGGGAACGCCGCGACACCGGTCGGCACCTCTACCCGGTCGCGGCCCATCCTGCCGAAGCTCTCCCAGTACAGACGCGCCGAAGATGCGGCCGAACCTGTCAGCCAGTACATCATCACGTTGTCCAGCATCTCGTCGCGGCCAAGCGCGTTTTCGGGATGCCCGTCGCAATCCGTCCAGGACCAGAACTTCTCGATGATCCACGCAAGCTGCCCGACGGGTGAATCAACCAGTCCGTAACCCAGTGTCTGCGGCCGGGTGCGCTGCTGCTTCGCATAGCCCGAGTCCCGGTCAAGGTAGTGTCCGAGCGCGGCAAGTGCGGCCTCGTCTTGCGCTGTCGGATTGTCCCGCGCGGCCGGTGTCGGTCGCGCGATCGGCATGTTGAGGTGAATCCCGATACACCCGTCACCGGCAACCCGGCCGAGACGCGTGGTCACCGCCGCACCCCAGTCGCCGCCCTGGGCCCCGTACCGATCGTAGCCGAGACGCCGCATCAGGACCTGCCACGCTTCGGCAATCCTCTCCACGCCCCAGCCGGTCCCGGTCGGCTTGCCCGAGAACCCGTACCCGGGCAGGGACGGACAGATGACGTGGAACGCGTCGCGCACGTCGCCTCCGTGTGCGACCGGATCCGTCAGCGGCCCGATGATCTTGTGGAACTCCACGATCGAACCCGGCCAGCCGTGAGTGACAAGCAGTGCCAGCGCATCGGGATGGGGAGAACGCTGGTGGATGAAGTGGATGTCCACTCCCGCGATCTCGGTCAGGAACTGGTCGAACCGGTTGAGTGCCCTCTCGCGCCCGCGCCAGTCGTAGCCGTCGGCCCAGTAGGCCGCGAGTTGCCGGACATAGGCGAGCGGAGCCCCCTGCGACCAGTCATCGACGGTCTCCCGGTCAGGCCAGCGGGTCGCGTTGATCCGCCGCCTCAGGTCGACCAGGTCTTCCTCCGGGGTCTCGATCCTGAACCGCCGTATCGCGTTCACATCCGCCTCCGGCCGACGATCACAGGATATCCAGCGGCTCCGGACCGCGCGGCGGCGGGAACCCGGTGTCGAGCTCCGCGAGGTCGGCGTCGGTGAGCGCTATCGCGTCGGCGGCCCGGTTTTCCTCGACGTGGTGCACGGAACTTGCCTTGGGAATGGCAATGGTTCGGCCGTCGCGCATGCACCAGGCAAGGGCAACCTGCATCGGGGTTGCTCCGTGCCGGTCGGCAACGCGGCCCAGTACCCCTCCCGGGTCAAGCCGGCCCTGCTCGAGCGGCGAGTAGGCCATGACCGGCATGGAACGGCACGCGCACCGGGCCAGCAGGTCCCATTCGACACCCCGACGGGCAGGGTTGTAGAGGACCTGGTTGGTCTGGCAGTCGCCCGAAACGGCGGCGAGCCGATCCATCCCGGCGGTATCGAAGTTGCTCACTCCCCAAAGCCTGATCTTGCCGTCGCGCCGAAGGTGCTCGAATCCGCTGACCGTCTCTTCAAGCGGATGCGATCCAGGCCAGTGCAGCAGATAGAGATCGATCACGTCGGTGCCGAGACGGCGCAGGCTTCTCTCGCATGCCTCGACCGTTCCGGCGGCACTGGCGTTGTAGGGAAGCACCTTGCTGACCAGGAACACCTCGGCGCGACGTCCGGCAATCGCGTCCCCGACCACCCGTTCCGCTCCCCCGTCCCCATACATCTCGGCAGTGTCGACGAGCGTCATCCCGAGATCGAGACCACGGGCGAGCGCCCGGGCCTCCCGGTCCCTCTCGCCGGCACGCTCGCCCATCCTCCAGGTTCCGAGGCCGAGCGCCGGAACGACCTCTCCGGCCGGGAACGCGACAGTCTTCATGTGTCTACCCCGCCTTGCG
The DNA here is from genome assembly GCA_002238645.1 of Alphaproteobacteria bacterium bin52. Taxonomy (GTDB): domain Bacteria; phylum Pseudomonadota; class Alphaproteobacteria; order Thalassobaculales; family Thalassobaculaceae; genus Bin52. Next base: position 5,664 of record MPMT01000070.1, read on the forward strand.
CCAGCGCCGCCCGTCCTGCCTCCAGTAGGCAAGCTCGTGGTCGCCGTCCTTCAGGCTACGCCACAGGGCCCGGGCCTGGCGCAGCTCGGTGTCGTCGTTGCCGTCAAACAGGGCGAACACCCTGTCGTAGCCCTCGAAGTGCCCGGACGACACGCCCCCGGTGAGAAACAGGCAGGTCGCACCGTTCGGATTGGCTGCGTCGGTGCCGAGCAGGATCGGCTGCACGTCGGGGCTGCCGTCCAGAGCCGTGCCGTGCGGCAGCCAGGACGCCGACTCGTAGGTCCACAGCATCCGGTCGAGAGCCCGGACCCGCGCCTCGTCCGGCGCAATCACGACTGCGCGCATGCCTTCCCCGAGCACGCGTTCGAGCAGTTTCGGCAGGACCGACCCGATCTGGTTTCCATGCAGGTGATAGAACCCGACCCGGCTCATTGCCGGATCACGCAGGCGGGGTTTCGTAGCAGGTCCGCACCATGTGATCGAGTAGGCGCACACCCCACCCGGTCCCGCCCTTCGGCACCGTCGGCGCGTCCTTCGACGCCCACGCCATGCCCGCGATGTCCATGTGGCTCCACGGACACCCGTCGACGAACCTCTCGAGAAAACAGGCCGCCGTGATGCTCCCGGCGTTGCGCGGACCCGCGTTCTTCACGTCGGCGATGTCGGAATCCATCATGCGGTTGTATCCGTCGCCAAGCGGCATGCGCCACACTCCCTCGCCGACCGCCCGGCCCGCATCGGCGATGCGGGTCGCGAGTTCGTCGTCGTTTGCGAAGTAGCCGCAGTTCTCCTCGCCCAGGGCCACCAGCATCGCACCGGTCAGCGTGGCAAGGTCGACCATGAACTTCGGCTTGTAGCGATCCTTGACGTACCAGAGCACGTCGGCCAGGACCAGCCGGCCCTCGGCATCGGTATTGATGATCTCGATGGTCTGGCCGCTCATGGAGGTGACGACGTCACCGGGACGCTGCGCATTGCCATCGGGCATGTTCTCGACCAGCCCAACGGCACCGATGGCGTTGACCCGGGCCTTGCGGGCCGCCAGCGCCTGCATCACGCCGGCCACGGTTGCCGACCCGCCCATGTCCCATTTCATGGCCTCCATTCCGGCGGCCGGTTTCAGAGAGATCCCGCCGGTGTCGAAACAGACGCCCTTGCCGACGAACGCGACCGGCGGGTCGTCATCGGCACCGTTCCTCCATTCCATGAGAACGATGCGGCTCTCCTTCGCTGATCCCTGCCCGACCCCGAGCAGGGCTCCCATCCCGAGCTCGGTCATGGCCTGTTCGTCGAGGACGCTGACCTCGACCCCGTGGTTCGAGAGGTTCTGCAGCCGCTCGGCGTAGCTGGCCGGGTAGAGCACGTTCGGCGGCTCGGAAACCAGGTCGCGCGCCAGGAACACGCCTCCCGCCACCGCCTCGAGTTCGCGGAAGAGCTCCCGCGCCGCATCCGCACCCTCGAGTTCGAGCGTGACCTGTTGCAGGCTCGGCCGGTCCTCTTCCTTCTGCGTGGTCCGGTACTTGTCGAACCGGTAGGATCGCAGCAGCGAGCCATAGCCGACATGAGCCGCACGACCGGCGGCGTCCAGACCGGCTTCGTCACGCTCCTCGAGGACAACGGTCAGCCGGGCCTCCCCTGAATCGGCAAGCGCCGCCACGAGTGTGCCGCCGGCCTTCTGGCACCAGAGATCATCGGTGTCCTCGCCGCTGCCAAGACCGTAAAGCACCACGCGGCCCCGTGGCGTAAACACGGTCAGCATCTGGTGCGCCTTGCCGGCGAAGCGGCTCGCCTCCATCGCCCGCGCAAGCAGGCGGTCCACCGATGCATCGAACTCCGCCGTCCGGGCCGGCATTCTGCGTTCCTCGTACACCCCGAGTGCCAGGGCTCCGTCCCAGGGCTCGCCCGGTCTTGCGAACTGTACCTGCATGACACATTCCCGTCTGGCTGCGACAACCCTGCACTACCGGCCGTTCCCGGCACTGTCAACGAGCCACCACAAGTCGTATCGTCTCAAGCGTTGCCTGCGGTAGGATGAGCGTTCGACCTACGTCGGCTTGCGGGAACAATGCAGCTCGACCTGTACATTGCGCGTCAGGCGCTCGCAGCTTCGCTGATCGTGATCGGGTCGCTGACCGGAATCATCTGGCTCAGCCAGTCGCTGCGGTTCGTCGAGCTGATCATCAACCGCGGCGTTCCGCTCGAGACCCTGGTCTTCCTGACCATGCTGCTGCTTCCTTCGTGGCTGTCGCTGGTCCTGCCGATCGCGGTCTTCGTGAGCGTGCTGTTCGTCTACAACCGGATGACGGGCGACCGCGAGATCGTCGTGCTCGAGTCCTCCGGGTTCAGCCCAATCCGGCTGGCCCGGCCGGCCCTGATGGTCGCCGCCGTCGCCACCGCCATCTGCTACGCACTGTCACTCTGGGTCATCCCGGTGTCCTACCGGGAATTCAAGGACCTGCAGTACCAGATCCGGCACGACTACGCCGGACTGATTCTGCGCGAAGGCGTCTTCAACTCCATCACCGACAACGTGATGCTGTTCGTTCGCACCCACCGGGCCGGCAACCAGATCGAGGGCATCATCATTCACGACGAACGCGACAGGGACGAATCCGTTACCTACTTCGCACGAACCGGGCGCCTTGCCATCACCCCGGACGGGCCGACCCTCGGACTGACCTCAGGAACCCGTCAGGCCCGCGACATCCGGACCCGCAAGGTCGAGTTCCTGTCCTTCGACAGCTACGATGTCGACTTCCGTTCGGTTCGCGAAGACACCGGCAGGGCCGCGCGCGACCGCAACGAACTGTTCATCTCCGATCTGCTCAACCCCAGGGTCGAGTTTGCGCCCGAACGGGACTTCGGCTCTCTGGTGGCCGAAGGACACCATCGCCTGACGGCACCGCTGCTTGCTCTGGTTCTTCCACTGGCCGGACTGGCGGTCCTGCTGAGGGGTGAACTGTCGCGGCGCGGGAGCGCGATGCGGCTCGTCGTCGCGGTGGCCATTGCCGTCGGGCTCGAGGTCGTCGTCATTGCGGGCAAGCTGCTGGCGGCACGGCACGCGTGGCTGATCCCGGGCCTCTACATCGCGGTACTGGTCCCGGGTCTTGTTGCGGTCCTGGCACTGATCGGACATCGGCTGCGTCGCCGTCCGGTGCCGGCGGAGCGATGAGACACGCCGGCACGCTCTCCGTCTACATCGGCCGCGAGTTCCTGCTCGGCTGTCTCGGCATGCTGTTCGGCCTCGGCGTGATCATCGTCATGACCGACACCATCGAACTGCTGCGCCGCAGCGCCGGCAAGCAGGTCGCACAGCTCGATACCGTCCTCGGCATGGCCCTGATGAAGTCCGCGGGGACCACGATGTCGGTCATTCCCTTCGCGGTCCTCTTCGGCGGCATGATCGTGTTCATGCGCATGAGCCGCAGCCAGGAGCTGATCGTCGTCCGGGCCGCGGGCATCTCGGTCTGGCAGTTCCTCGCTCCGGCGCTGGTCATCGCGGCCATTCTCGGAACCGTGCTCGTCGGGGCCGTCAACCCGGTGGTTTCCATCCTCATCGAGCGCTACGAGGAGATGGAAGACCGGATCATGGGCAACAGGAGCAGTGCCCTTTCCCTGTCGGCCCAGGGACTGTGGATCCGGGAAACCGGGCCCGACGGCCATGCGGTCGTGCACGGACGCGCGAGCCCGGATGACCTGCAGTTCGCCGGGGTCACCGTGTTCATGTTCGACAGCGACGGCGACTTCATCCAGCGCGTCGACGCGGCAAGCGGCAGACTCGACCGCGGTTTCTGGGAGCTGGCCGATACCGTCTTGACGCGCAACGACGCGACCCAGCGCGCCCAGGACATCTACCGTGTCGCGACCGAACTGACGCGGGACCGTATCCGCGACAGCTTCGGCTCCCCGCAGGCGGTCTCGTTCTGGAACCTGCCGGAATTCACCAGGCTGCTGGAACAGGCCGGCTTCTCGTCGGTTCGCCACCGGCTTCACTGGCACGTCCTGCTGGCCACCCCGTTGCTCCTTTGTGCGATGGTCCTGATCGCAGCCGCCGTTTCCCTTCGCCGCACCAGGCATGGCAGCATTACCGCCCGCGTGTGCGCCGGACTGCTGTGCGCCTTTCTTTTGTTCTTTGCATCTGATGTTATATTCGCCCTCGGTCTTTCCTCGCGTATCCCGGTTGTCCTGGCAGCATGGGCTCCGGCGACGGTCACGACACTGCTCGGCGCGTGGAGTCTCCTGCATCTGGAGGACGGGTAGGCAATGGCTGTAAGCCAGCGTGGCGCGAGCATGGACACACGTGTCGCCCGCTGTCTTGCTGCTGTCGCGTTCACTGTCTGTCTGTATTGCGTACCCGCTATTGCTGATGATCCCCCGGTCCTGATGCGTGCGGACGAAATCGTCCATGACGAGGCTCGCAACATCGTCACCGTTCGCGGCAACATAGAGGTTTCCCAGGACAACCGGATCCTGCAGGCCGACGAGGTCGTCTACGACATCCAGGCGAACACGGTCACCGCATCGGGCAGGGTGATCCTGCACGAGCCGACCGGGGAGGTCGTGCATGCGAGTCTGGTGGTGCTCGAAAACAGGCTGAGGGATGGCATCATCGAGAACCTGCGCATGGTCCTCGCCGACGGATCGCGCGTTGCCGCACACCGGGCCCGCCGCCAGGCCGGGGTGAGCAAGACCATGGAGAGCGCCGTCTATTCCCCGTGCCTGCCGTGCAAGGAGGGCTCCGGTCGGCCGCCACTGTGGCAGATCAAGGCCGAGAACATGATCCATGACGAGGTCGGCGGGAACGTCATCTACGAGGATGCAACCCTCGAGATGTTCGGAGTGCCGGTTGCCTGGTCACCGTACCTCACCCACCCGGACCCGACGGTCGAGCGCCGGTCCGGGCTGCTGTCGCCGACACTGGGACATTCGGATGAACTGGGATCGATTTACGGACAGGGCTATTACCACGTGATCGATCAATCGAGCGACATCGAGGTCGAACCGATCTTCTACACCAGGGAAGGCATGGTGCTGCGCAGCCGCTACCGGCATGCCTTCAACACCGGCGATCTCGATCTCGAAGCGACCGCCGGGCTTCTGGAAGGAAGCGAGGAAACCGACGAGCACGACCTGCAGGGCAGCGTCGACATGACCGGCCGCTTCTCGCTGTCGGAGGACTGGCGTTCGGGTTTCGACGTGGAACAGGCCAGCAACCGTACCTACCTGCGCCGATACCGGCTGGGAGGGGAGGACATCCTGACCTCCCGGGCCTTCATGGAAGGGTTCTGGCCCGAACAGTACGTCGTGGTCGAGGCGCTCAAGTTCCAGGGGCTGCGCTCGGGTGACGACCGCAGTCGCCAGCCCACCGTCCTGCCGCTCGCCCGGTACAGCTATGACAGTCTTGCGCGACCGGCGGGCGGAAACGTCCACTTCGATGCCACGGCACTGTCGCTGAGCCGCACCTACGGGCCCGACAGCCGCAAGCTGTCGCTTGTGACCAGCTGGACCCGACCCTGGTACGCCCTGGCGGGAGACATCTACGAACTGAAGGCTGTCGTGCAGTCGGACCTCTACGCCACCAGGATGGCGTACGCGGATGGCGAGAAGTCCGACGAAACCCACCTCGCCCGACTGTTCCCGCAATTCTCCTTCAACTGGCGGTACCCGCTGGCACGGGCACGGGCGGGCGGCAGCCAGGTGATCGAACCGGTCATCAACCTCGTGGTCGGACCAACGGGCGGCTACGGCCCTGACATTCCGGACGAGGACAGCCAGGCGTTCGAGTTTGACGACATCAACATCTTCGACGTGAACAGGTTTTCCGGTACCGACCGTGTGACTTCCGGCACCCGCGTGGATTTCGGGGTCAACTTCACCATGCTGGATTCCGAGTTCGGAACCGGTCAGGCCTTTCTGGGACAGAGCTACCGGCTGGCCGGCAAGAGCTCGTTCGACCCCGGCTCCGGACTGGACGAGAACCTCTCCGACCTGGTGGGCCGGCTCAGGTATTCGCCGGCGGAATGGGTGGACCTGCTGTGGCGTTATCGACTCGGCAAGGACAACCTGCAACCGCGGCGCACCGAACTCGGCGTCCAGCTGCACCGGCAGGATTTCGGCGTCCATCTCGACTATGTGCAGCTCGACGATCACGTGGCCGAGCACCAGTTCGGCGACCGTGAACAGCTCGACCTGCAGGTCAACGTCAAGGTCGATGACTACGTGTTCGCATCAACCCGGTTGATCCAGGACCTGGCCGACAATGACAGCCAGATCCGTTCCGCCAGCACCGGCCTGCTCTACGCGGACGAGTGCTTTTCGTTTGGACTGCAGTACGAGCGCCTCAATTTCACCGACGATGACATCAAGCCGGAACACCGGTTTTCCTTCCAGGTCAACTTCAAGTACCTCGGTTCGGTGCAGGGCACCGACATCCAGTAACCGGCGTCCCCGGGGAACAACGCATGCGCCGACGGTCATGACGCGAATCGCCGCAGCACTCTTCAACGCGTGCCGGAACGGTCTGGTCCTGGTGCTCGCGGTGATGGCAGCCTCGCCGACCGCGGCCCCTGCCCAGCAAACGCTGCGTATCGCTGCGGTTGTCAACGACGAGGTCATCTCGGTTCGCGACCTCGAGAACGCGACACGACTGGCAACGGTTGTCTCCCGGCTGCCTGCAACTCCCGAAACCAACCGACGGATCCGGGGCCAGGTCCTGCAGTCACAGATCAACGACACCCTGTACCTGCAGGAGGCCCGGCAGAATTCCGTCACCGTGAGCGATGCCGAGATGTCACATGCCGCCGGCCTTCTGGAGCAGCGTCTCGGCATCAGGCCGGGGACGCTGGACGACTTCCTTGCCGCCAACCGGTTGAACCGCCGCATGGCCATGCGGCAGATGCGGGCGTCGATCGCCTGGTCCAAGCTGGTCCGCCGGCGTTTCGGGTCCGTGGCGACGGTTGCCGAGGAGGAGATCGACGAGGTCCTGGACATCTACCGGCGCAGCCTGGGACGGCCCCAGTACCTGGTCTCCGAGATCCTGCTGCCGGTCAATGACCCGGGCACCGAGGCGCAGGTTCGCGGTCTCGCCTCGCGGATCTACCAGCAGCTGCAGCAGCCTGGAAGTGATTTCCGTGCGATAGCCCGGCAGTTCTCGTCCTCCGCCAGTTCGGCCCAGGGTGGCCTGATCGGCTGGGTGACCGCGGTTCAGCTGGCGCCCGAAATCGAGACACTCCTGTCCGGGCTCGGACCGGGAGAGGTCGCATCGCCGGTGCGAACCGACTCCGGGTTCCAGATCGTCAAGCTCGAGAACCGACGAATCCTGCGGGCGTCGGATCCATTGAAGTCGCAGGTGAAACTGCGGTTCCTGTCGGTGCCGCTGCCGGTCGGCGGTGAGGAGAACGCGAGCGCCGGACTGATCCGGGAAATGGAGCAGGATGTCGCCGACGTGAGAAGCTGTCCGGAACTGGCGCAACTGGCCGACGCCCGGGACGGCGCCTCGTCCGGCGTTCTGGGACCCATCCTGCTGGAAGAGGCGGCGCCGGCCGTGCGCGAGATCGTGCTCGACCTTGACGTCGGCGCTGCCAGTCGCGCCATCCGGATGGGTACTGCGGTTTCGGTGTTCATGGTGTGTGAACGTACGGCCGCACCCGAAAACACGCCGGATCGCGACAACATCGTCGCCCGGCTGCGCGCCGAGAAACTGCGATCCCTGGCCCGCCGGTACCTGAGGAACCTGCGCCAGTCCGCCTTCATCGAGACCCGGTAGTGACGGGAGCACTGCCCCCGCTGGTCCTGACCCCCGGTGAACCGGCGGGCGTCGGGGCGGAAATCACCCTTGCCGCCTGGCTGACCGGGGCGGTGCCGGCCTTTTGCCTGCTCGACGACCCCGACAGGGTGCGCCGCCGTGCCGCCCGGTCCGGCCTGACGGCCGGCTGTGTCACCATCAGTCACCCGGCTGAGGCGGCGGCAGCGTTCCCCCACGGCGTTCCCGTTCTGCCCACGGAGTTCGCGGTGGATTGTGCTCCCGGCCAACCCGACCCCGCCAACGCCGCAAGTGTCACCGGGGCGATCGAGGACGCTGTCGCCGCGGTCCGCGGCGGGACGGCGCTCGCCGTGGTCACCAACCCGATCCAGAAGCACACCCTCGCCACCGCGGGCTTCGCTCATCCCGGCCATACCGAGTTCCTCGCCGAGCTTGCCGGCGGCAACCGGCACCCGGTGATGATGCTGGCCGGAAACGGGCTCAGGGTGGTCCCTGCAACCATCCATGTCCCGCTCGCCCGGGTCCCGGAACTGATCAGCCGCAGCCTCGTGGTCAAGACCGCCCGCATCGTGCTGGAGGCGCTCAGGACCGACTTCGGCATCGACGAGCCGCGGCTTGCGGTGTCGGGCCTGAACCCACACGCAGGCGAGGGCGGCGTTCTGGGCGAGGAAGACAGCCGGGTCATCGGCCCTGCCGTCGCCGTGCTGCGCGCCGAAGGCGAGCAGGTCAGCGGTCCGCTGCCTGCCGACAGCATGTTTCACGCCGAGGCCCGTGCCGGGTACGACGCCGCACTCTGCATGTTCCACGACCAGGCCCTGATCCCGGTCAAGACCCTCGACTTCTGGGGAGCGGTCAACATCACCCTTGGCCTGCCGTTCGTGCGTACGTCGCCGGACCATGGTACCGCTCTGGACCTGGCCGGGACCGGCAGGGCCCGGCCGGACAGCCTGGTGCGAGCACTGCAGCTTGCTGCCGCCATGGGCCGGCGGCGCCGTGTCTGACGATCATCCCGCGGATGACGTCATTGCCCGGGTTGCGGCCCTGCCGCCGCTGCGCGACGTGATCGGCCGACAACGCCTGTCGGCCCGCCGCTCGCTCGGCCAGCACTTCCTGCTCGATCTCAACCTGGCGCGGCGCATTGCCCGCGCGGCCGGTCCTCTCGGGACCGGGACCACGATCGAGATCGGCCCGGGTCCAGGCGGCCTCACCCGGGCTCTGCTGATCGAGGGCGCGGGTCACGTCATTGCGGTCGAACGCGACCCCAGGGCCATCGCGTCCCTGTGCGACCTCAAGCAGGCCGCGCAAGACCGGCTTGACGTGATCGAGGGTGATGCGCGCCGGCTGGCGTTCGACACTCTCGGGACCGCACCGCGCCGCGTGGTGGCCAACCTGCCCTACAACATCGCGACCATGCTCATCGTGCAGTGGCTCACGGCACCCCGGGCCCTCGAGAGCATCACCGTAATGGTCCAGAAGGAAGTGGCGATGCGATTGTGTGCCGTTGCCGGGTCACCTGACCATGGCCGCCTCGGCATCCTGGTGCGTTGGCTGACCGAGCCGACGTTGCTGTTCGAGGTGCCTGCCCGCGCCTTCACGCCGCCGCCGCGGGTGACCTCGGCGGTTGTCAGGCTGGTGCCGCGCCCGCAGCCGCTGTACCCGGCCCGGGGCGCGACCCTGCAGCGGCTGACTGCCGCCGCCTTCGGTCAGAGGCGCAAGATGCTGCGCGCCAGCCTGCGACCACTGGGCGGCATAACACTGCTGGAAGAGGCCGGTATCGACCCACAGGCCCGTCCCGAGACCCTCGACGTCGCGGATTTCTGCCGTCTCGCTCGCACATACGACCGCACTGCGCCATCAGAAGCCGCGGCGAAACCGGTCGACGAAGTCGTCGAGCCCGGTCAACCGGCTCCGGCGGCGCCGTTCTCCGACCAGGACTGATCGTACCTCGTCAATGCTTCTCTCCAGATCGTCGTTGACGATGACGTAGTCGTACTCGGAGCAGTGGCTGACCTCTTCGAGCACCTGCGCCATGCGCCGCTCGACGATTTCCGCAGGGTCCCGGCCCCTGGTTGTCAGCCGACGGCGCAATTCGGCAGTTGACGGCGGCAGGATGAACACCCGTACCAGGTCCCGGTCGCCGTGTTCGGCCAGTTGCCTGGTTCCCTGCCAGTCGAGGTCGAACAGCACGTCACGTCCCGAGACCAGGGCATCCTCCACCGGAGCGCGCGGGGTTCCGTAGAAGTGGTCGAACACGCGCGCGTGCTCGAGCAGTTCTCCGGCCTCGATCATCTGCCGGAACCGCGGCGCATCGACGTAGAAGTAGTCGCGGCCCTCGGCCTCACCCGGGCGAAGTGGCCGCGTGGTGGCAGAGACTGACATCACCAGTTCGGGATCGGTTGCAAGCAGGCGGCGGGAGATACTGGTCTTGCCCGCTCCAGACGGCGAAGAGAGCACCAGCATGACGCCGCGCCGGCGAATCACCGCCCCTCCCGTCATTCCAGGTTCTGCACCTGTTCGCGGAACCGTTCGGTCTCCGCCTTCAGTTCGAGTCCCAGGCGCGTGAGCGCCAGGTCGGCGGATTTCGAACAGACGGTATTGATCTCCCGGTTGAGTTCCTGACACAGGAAATCGAGTCGCCGGCCGATGGGCCCTCCCTGTTCCAGAAGGGTGCCGCAGGCCGCCACATGCGCCTGCAGCCGGTCGGTTTCCTCCCGGACATCGGCCTTGGCCGCCAGGAGCGCCACCTCCTGGGCAAGCCGTTCCTCGTCGAGTGCGGGCACGGTGCCCAGCAGTTCATCGGTCTGGCGCCGGACCCGGTGGCGAAGCAGGGGAGCCTGCTCCTGCGCCTGCTGTCCGGTGCGCTCGACCAGGGCGGCCAGCGTGGCCAGTCCGCCGGCGAGCACCTCCACGAGCCGCGCGCCCTCGTGCCGTCGCATCTCGCACAGCCCGTCGAGCGCCCTGTCCAGGCCGGCCAGGATCTCTTCCAGCGCAGCCTCATCGACCGCGATGTCTCCGGGTTCGGGACGTTCCAGCACACCGTTGACCTGCAGCAGGGCATCCAGCCGCGGCGCCTCCACGCGCATTCCGTCGCTCGCCAGCGCCTCGTGCAGGGCCACCAGGTCGCGGAGCAGTGGCTGGTTGACCCTGACCGCGGCGGCTTCACGGTCATGCCGCAACGTCAGGATCGCGGTCACCGATCCCCGCGCCAGCCGTGCAGCGACCATGCGCCGGGCCTCGGGCTCCAGTGCCGCTGGTCCCGCCGGTATCCGGCAGCGGATATCCAGCCCGCGGGAATTGACGCTCTTCAGTTCCCACGCCCAGCGCCAGGATTGGCCCGGGCCGGCCAGACCGTCGGTGCGCGCATACCCGGTCATGCTCGAAACCGTCACCTGCACCCCACCACCCGATCCCGCGTACCCACCCCTGAATATACGGTCACGGGATGGGCAACAAGGTCGTGGCCGGAACCCTCCCTGGCGGCGAACCTGCACGACCCCGTCTCGGAACCCGACATCGGGCCGCGATCGCTCGCGCAACACGCAAAACCGATACCGCACGGGACCAGCCAACGCGCGCCACCCGGTGCCACGCCCTTCCCGAAGAAGGCTCTCGACCACGTGCAGGGGTTCGTGCGCCGGTCCGGTCACTGCCTGGTGCCGTCCCCCTGACCGGCGGGTTCGGTACCCGTTCGGCGGTTGCGCACCCGACGCCAGTTGCGGACATTGCGCTGGTGTTCCGCCAGGGTGCGGGCAAAGGTGTGCCCGCCGGTGCCATCGGCAACGAAGTAGAGATAGTCGACATCGGCAGGGTTGAGCGCGGCCCGAATCGATGCCTCACCGGGATTGCAGATCGGGGTCGGCGGCAGCCCGGCTATGACATAGGTGTTGTACGGCGTGGGTTTGGCAGTGTCGGCCCGGGTCATCGGCCGGTTCAGGCCGCGCGGCGCGATACCGTAGGCGACCGTCGGATCGGACTGCAGCTTCATGCCGCGGTGCAGACGGTTCGCGAACACACCGGCAATCACCGCGCGTTCGTCGGGCTTGGCGGTCTCGCGCTCGATGATGGAGGCCAGGATCACCGCCTCTTCGGGCGTGCTGAAGGGAAGCCCGTGCTTGCGCTCCGGCCAGAGGCGCGCGAGCAGGTTCTGCATGTCCATCTGCATGCGCGCAATCAGGCCGTCCCGGGTGTCCCCCCAGGAAAAATGGTAGGTTTCAGGGAGCAGCGAGCCTTCCTCGGGCTGCCGCGTGATGGTGCCGAACAGGCCATCGCTCGCCCTGACCCTGTCGAGTACCTGTCCCGTCGTGAGACCCTCGACCAGGGTGATACGCCGCACGACTGTACGGCCCGACATCAGGATTTCCACCACTTCGCGGGGGCTGACCGAGGGCGGGAAACGGTATTCGCCAGCCTTCAGCCGACTGGCATGGCCGGAAACCCGCGCCCCGAAGACAAACACCTCGGCATGCTGGACGACACCGGCGCGTTTCAGGATCCCGCCGATTTCCTGGATGCCGCGACCGCGCTCGACCACCACCACCCGGGAGACATCCGACGGCCCCGGACGTGTGTATTCGGCGTAGCCCCAGATCGCCACGCCTGCCGCAATGATGCCCGTCGCGACAACCAGATACCCGAGCGTCAGCAGCACCCGCCGCATGGCATCCCGCCAGGATCAGTTGGCCCGAGTCAGCACCAGGGACGCGTTGGTCCCTCCGAAGCCGAAGGAATTGGACATCACGTTGTCGATCCTGCGTTCCTTCGCCGTTCGGGGAACAAGGTCGATTCCGTCACAGCCGCTGGAAATCTTGTCAAGGTTCAGCGTCGGCGGAGCCACGCCATCGCGAATCGCGAGGATCGAGTAGATCGCCTCGACCGCACCGGCTGCCCCCAGGAGATGCCCGATCGCAGACTTGGTCGATGACATGCTGACACTGCCGGCGGCATCACCGAACAGGCGCTGCACCGCCCCGACCTCGATCGCATCCCCGAGCGGGGTCGAGGTCCCGTGGGCATTGATGTAGTCGATCTGTTCCGGTGCCATTCCGGCACGCGCCAGGGCGTTCCGCATGGCCCGAAACGCTCCGTCCCCGGTCTCCTCCGGTGCGGTGATGTGGTGTGCGTCCCCTGACAGGCCGTAGCCGGTGACCTCGGCATGGATGGTCGCGCCACGCCGGAGCGCGTGTTCGCGCTCCTCGATCACCACGATTCCTGCCCCCTCACCCATGACGAAACCGTCGCGATCCTCGTCCCATGGCCGGGAAGCCAGTTCGGGGGTGTCATTGAATCCGGTGGACAGTGCCCTTGCGGCAATGAAACCGGCAAGTCCCAGGCGATTGATCGCGGCTTCCGCACCACCCGCAATCATCACGTCGGCCGCGTCGTCACGCACCAGGCGCGCGGCATCGCCGATGGCATGGGCGCCGGTGGCACACGCTGTTCCCACGGCATGGTTCGGACCCTTGAAACCGAAACGGATCGAAACCTGACCCGAGACCAGGTTGATCAGTGCCGACGGAATGAAAAACGGCGAAATCCGACGCGGACCGCTGTTCGCAAGCTTCAGCGCGGCTTCGTAGATGGTTTCGAGTCCGCCGATGCCGGATCCGATCATCACGCCGGTCCGGTCCTGCCGTTCCTCGGTATCCGCCACCCAGCCGGACTGTTCGATCGCCTGCGCCGCGGCGCACAGTCCAAGCAGGATGAACCTGTCCATCCTGCGCTGGTCGCGGGCCGGGACCCAGCAATCCGGATCGAAAAGCCCCTGGTCGGACGGCCCGGCCGGGATCATGCCGGCAACCCGGCTGGCAAGATCGGAGACATCGAAATGCGCGACGGCCCGAATGCCTGACTGTCCCTCGATCAGCCGCGCCCAGTTGTGCTCGACGCCGACTCCAAGCGGAGTCACCAGACCCATGCCGGTAATGACGGCGCGCCTCATCGCGTCCCGTCACCCGTCGGATTCATGCCGGCCTGACCCAGGCGGGAATGCACGCTCAGTCTGTTGCTTGCTCAATGAACGCGATCGCATCCTTGACGGTCACGATCTTTTCGGCAGCGTCGTCGGGGATTTCCACGTCGAACGCTTCCTCGAACGCCATGACAAGTTCTACCGTGTCAAGGCTGTCGGCACCGAGGTCATCAATGAAACTGGCGGTATCGGTCACCTTTGCGCCGTCAACACCCAGATGTTCAATGACGATCGACTTTACCTTTTCGGCGACTTCACTCATGTCGGCATTCCCCAGTTCCTTCAGCACACCGCCCTGTGCGAACCCGCCGCACGGGCGCGGTTGCTCCGCGCTACTCAATGGAAACAGTCATATACTTCGCGCCGCGCGATTACCACAAGTTCCCCTCACTTGCCTAGTTCCGGCACACCCGGCCTCTAGCCCGAAGTTCCAGCGCGGATCACGTGCAAGTGTCTGATATCAATGGCATTCGATAGATTTCAGAAGCGTGCGACTGGGTCCACTATGGCTGGACGCCCAGGAGCTTGAAGGCCTTGCGCTGCAGCGGCGTGGGCCGTGTTGTGACCTGGAAGGGTTCGGCGCCCGGGATGTGGGGCGCCACGGTGTTGCGGGTGATGGTGGCGAGATCGTCGATGAGTGTGCGAAGGCTGTGCACCGGATCACCGTCAGAAGCTGTCTTCGCTGCCGCCTTGGCCCGGGCGCTCAACGATCCCATCGCCGGCGCCACGACGGACGGGCGTCGGGCCTCGGCGCCTTCGGCATCCTCGTCGTCGAACAGCATGGGTTTGAGTTTCTGGCGCATGTGCCATTCCACGTAGTAGGCGAGCATGCACAGGAAGACGTGGGCCCGAACCCGGGGTTCGGTGCGGTGGAAGACGGGGCGGACCTTGAGGTCCATGGTCTTCAGGCTGCGGAAGGCCCGCTCCACGGAGCTCAACCGCTTGTATGCCCGCACCGTGCCGGGGCCATCGAGTTCGCTGGCCGGCAGACTGGTGCGGATCACGTAGAGGCCGTCGAGTTTGGCCTCGGCGGCGATGGAGGCTTCGTCGCGCTGGTATATGAAGACACCATCATCGTCGATGAACCACGTGAAGTGCTTCGCCATCTTGTACTTGCCGATGACCTTGCCGACCCGTTCCCCGATCTTGTCGGCTCCCTTGAGACGGTTCTTCTCGCGCCTTGTGGCTACGGCAATGGGTTCAAGAAGAGCCTCTGTGGCCTTGAGCAGTTCCTGTCGCTTGC
>MPMT01000071.1 GCA_002238645.1 Alphaproteobacteria bacterium bin52
GCCGCTCCGGCCAACGACAACACCAGCCTGAATCACCCCCTGGCGCTGGCTGCCTGAAAAAAAACGTGGCTGCTGCAACTACAACTGCCATGCGAGATTCGCACCCAGCAGAATGATGCCATCGACAAGCAGATAGGTTCCGCCGAGAACCACAAGCTGAGGAAATGTGGACGCATCGGGAGAAATGAACTGCGGAAACAGTGCCGCGAAGAACATCACTGCGAAAGGGTTGGCACAGGAAGTAACGAAGCCCTGGCGGAACAGCGCAAACGACGAACCGGCTCTCGCGGCAGCCGAACCCGCGGCCGTGGAGTCCGACAGGATCAGTCGAAGTCCAATCCAGGCGAGGTAGGCCACGCCAAGCCATTTCACGACCTGAAACACCTCGGCCGATGCCGCAATCACGGCGGCAATCCCGAATGCCGCCGCTGTCATCTGAAACGCGTTTGCCGTCAGATCGCCGGCTATTGTCCAGCCGCTCTTCATCAGTCCATGGCGTGCACTGTTGGCGACGACGAGGAGTTGGCTTGTATCGGGCGGGGTCGCAAAGAAGACGCCGAGCGCCGTCAGGTAGAGCAGATAGGTTTCGATGGACATCATCAGCTCCTGGACCGGACAGGCGAGAATTGCGGGCCATGACTCCGGCGAACCCGGCCTGGATTGCTTCCACCGGTGTGTTGTGCAACTCCGGTCAATAGTATCATGGTCCGGTGACACCCAGACGCGAGTCCTGCGACAAACCGGTGGTGAATGTCGCCGCCGGTTGCCCGCGCCGTGGATCCCGGGCAACGAGGGCACTTTCGGTTTCTACCTTTGCGTTGACACAGGGTTCAGATACCGGCGTGCGGCCCTGTCGCCGACCCTGTGGCTCGTGCCGTCGTCGATCCGGCAGACGGTGCGGTCCGCCCTCCTTTCACCGTCTCATACTGATTGCGGCGCTTGCAGTCCTCCGGCTGCGTTCCCTCGTTGCGCCGGCGGTGGGTGGAGTGGCACTGGCCTCAGGGACGGCGGTACCCGGACGCAGAAACCTTCACTCCTGGATCGCATCGCGGATGCCGGGTCGAGATGTTGGGCGTCCGGGTATGCAGGCCCCCGACTTCGGCAAGGGCCACGGGCGGCGCGCCTACCTGGTGTGCAGCTGTCCGCCAGGCTCGAAGGCATGAAAGACAAAGGCGAAGGTGACGCTGTACGGCACGTCCTCGAGCGCACCTTTCCGGCGCGACTGCACCGTAACCGTTCCGACATCGCGGCCGGCCGCAATCCTGCGGTCGTCGAGCGCCGAGTTCTGCCCGGGTTCCCAGGTGAAGACCAGGTCTCCGTGCTCGAGCGTCCGGTTCCGGCGCAGCAGGTCGAGCGACCAGGCCTGCCCGCCGACCACGACGACACGGGCAAGCGGTTCGATCCCTTCGGGAACGTCGCCATCGTAGAGGAACGGCGCGGTCGCCGAATCATAGCCGACATACGGGTTGACCCCGTAGGGCCGCAGGCGCGGATCGCCCGGGACCAGCACCTCGCCCTTCGGATGACGCGCCGCAAAGGCCGCGTAGGACTCCAGCCGCGACGTGCGCACCTGCAACCGGGTACCGGTGTACTGCCCGACGACGCCGGTTCCGGTGTACTGCTGCCACCAGCTCGCGGTCTGCCGGTCGTACATCACCAGGTCGGAATGGCGCAGCTTGCCGGTGGTGCCGAACTCCAGCACCCGCCCCCGCACCGTGCGGTCGAACACCACCGCCGCATTGCACAGCGGACAGTAGGTCACCGCGACCGGTGTGCCGGCGACCTCGTCGTTCACGATCTCGTGCCAGATCAACACCCTTAGGGGATAGGCCCGGGCAACCCCGCCAATCTCCAGTCCGATGACCGGTTCGCTGGTCGCGAGGGTGTCATCCTCCGCCACCGGCACGAACCGGGGCGCGTCGATCGAGGGGATGCTGTCCCGGCGCACGCCGCCCGAGCGGATCTCGCCGAACGGAACCGAGTGGCGCGAGAAGTCGGTCTCCGGCCACTCGCCACGCCACTCCGCCGGATCGGCTGTCGCCGGACCGGCGGAGGCAACGATGGCCAGAAGCGCGGCCCGGAGGGTGGCAAGTGCGCGAGGCACCGGCTCAGTACATGCGCAACAGCCCGACCAGCCGGCCCTGGACGTCCACCTGGTCCGGCCCGTAGATGCGGGTCTCGTAATGCTGGTTGGCCGGTTCGAGAGCGATCTGGTCACCGCGCTTGCGCAGCCGTTTCAGCGTCGCCTCCTCCCGTTCGATGAGCGCGATTACGATGGTGCCGTTCTCGGCATCCTCGCACTGCCGGAACAGGGCGAGGTCGCCGTCGAAAATGCCGGCATCCTGCATCGAATCGCCCTCGACCTGCAGCGCAAAGTGATGGCCGACGCCGCTGATCATGGTCCGCGGAACCTCGGCCGTCGTCGTGTAGTCGCTCAACGCCGTAATCGGGGTTCCGGCCGCGATCCTGCCGAGCAACGGCACGCTGATCGCCTCTCCGGACGGCGACTCCCTGGCGCCGCTCCCGGCAAACGGATCATAGCCGGAGGCCGCGACCGCCAGACTGCCCGGGCTTGGCCGGCCCTGTGCGCTGTCGGGCAGTTTCAGGACTTCCAGCGCCCGGGCCCGGTTTTTCATGCGCCGCAGGAATCCCCGCTCGACCAGGGCCGAGATCAGGCGGTGAATCCCCGACTTGGACCGCAGGCCGAGACCGGCGCGCATGTCGTCGTAGGACGGCGAAATCCCGTGATCGGAGATGTAGCCGTTGATGTAGACGAGCAGATCATGCTGCCTTTGCGTAAGCATGGAGGTTCCCCTCGGTTCGCAGACACCAGGAACTCGACGCTGTTCTACCTTAGTTCGGTTGAAGTTTCAAGTGGAACCGCCCAATGGTCCGGCTTCGTTCCCGATCCTGTAGAACCGTGCCGCCGTGTCGTGGAACAGTGCCCGTTTTTCCTCCGCGCTGGCACCGGCGGCGATCCGCTTGAAGGCGTTCCAGTAGATCGCGTAGCCCGAGGTGACCTTGTCGACCGGGAAGTTGCTCTCGAACATGCATCTTTCGACACCGAACGCCTCGATCAGGGTCTCGAACCACGGCCGCCACGCGTCTGCAAGTTCCTCCGACCCGGGCGGAATCGCGCGATCCTCGAACCGGTACCCGTTGATGATCATGCCGAGTCCGCCGAGTTTCACGTGGACGTTGTCGCGCCGGGCGAGTTCGCGCATCGAGGCCTGCCAGCCGGCAAGGATCTCTCCGCGCCTGCCGGCATAGGGCCCGATCCCCAGCGGGCCGCCGCAGTGGTTCAGCACCATGCGCTGGCCAGGGAAGGCATCGGCAAGACCGGCGATGTCGTCGAGCTGGGGATGGTAGAGCCAGGCCTCGAACGACAGGTCGAAGTCCGCCAGTTTCGCGAACCCCTCGCGGAATCCCGGATCGGCATAGATGCCGGGCGGCGGGTTGGTGTGGGAGTTGTTGATATCGGGACTCGGGTCGTGCCCGGCACCGTACCGGGTGCCGCGGAACCGGCCGTTTCCGGCTGCGACCAGCGCTGCCAGCACCTCCTCGACGGCGCCGCCAAGCGTCAGGTCGGCAAACCCGACGATGCCCTCGCAGATTCGGGTCGACCCGTACCGCCCCGACGCGCTCATGGCGGCGATACCGTTGACGAACTCGACCTCGCCGACCGGGCGCAGGCGCTCCGGACCCCCGGCCCGGTACATGGCCGCACATTCGAGAAACACCGTCGCCACGATCCTGTGACCGCTCCCGAGGTCCCGGAGCAACTCGTCAATCAGGTACCGCCGCCCCGACATGTCCCACAGGTGGTGATGAGGGTCGATGATCTCGAGCTCCGGCTCGAGGATCTCCTCCTCGCGCTTCGACAACCACTCTGGCCTGGGAGTGGGGATGCGGCGCTCAAGGGCGCCGGTGTCAATACCGGACATCGGGTCTCTCCTCATCTCGGGCGCCGTGGGGTCACAGACCTCCCGGCGGCAGTTCCATGATCTCGACCCACTCGCCGGCACTGCGCGCCGGGTCGTGGGCGGGCCTGACCACGAGACAGTGGGCCTGGGCCAGCCGGCGCAGCATCGAACTGTCCTGTCGATCGAAGGGCATGGCAACCCGCTCGCCCTCGCCATTGCTTGCGAGCGTCGAGCGCAGGTAGTCCTGGCGGCGATCGTTGGCGGCAAGGTCGCAGCCGAGGCGTGCCCGTTGCGGCGGGTGCGGCTCTTGCGCGATGCCGAGCATGGTTTCTATCGCCGGCTTCAGGAACACCAGCCCGCAGACCAGGGTGGAAACCGGGTTGCCCGGGAACCCGAGCATCGGCGTCCCTCCGAGATGACCGAAGATCAGCGGCTTGCCCGGGCGCATGGCGATCTTCCAGAAATCGACCTTGAGGCCGTCCGGCCCGAGACGGTCCGGAGCAAGGGCGGCACGCACCAGGTCATGTTCGCCGATCGAGGCCCCGCCGGTGGTCAGCAGCATGTCGCAGCCGCGCGCATCCCGGGCCAGCCGCTGCAGTCCATCAACCGTGTCGGGCGCGATACCGAGCACCACCGGTTCGCCGCCGCACAGGTGGATAAAGGCCGCGAGTGCGTAGCTGTTCGAACTCACGATCCGGTTCGGGCCCAGCGGCTCGCCCGGACGCACCACCTCGTCACCGGTGGACAGGACGGCGATCCGCGGCCGTCTCCTGACCATGAGCCAGGGCACGTTCATGGCAGCGGCAAGGCCGACGTCCCGCGCGGTCAGCACCCGGCCCGGATCGATGCACCGGTCCCCCTCCCTGAAGTCGAGACCGGCCGGGCGGATGTAGCGGCCCGCCGGCGCTCCATGCCTGACCGTCAGCCACGCACCGTCGCGTTCCGCCTCGGCATCCACGTCCTCCTGGATGACGATGGTATCGGCCCCGTCCGGGACCGGGCCGCCGGTGAAGATGCGCACCGCCTGCCCGGCTGCCAGGGTGCCGCTCCACGCACTGCCTGCCGGCGCGCTGCCGACCCGCTTCAGCCGCGCCGGGACCGCGGCGACGTCGTTCGCACGCACCGCATAGCCGTCCATGGCCGAGACCGCGACCGGCGGCTGGGTCCTGCGCGCATGCACGGGCACTGCCGTGACCCGCTGCACTGCCGCGCTGACCGGGACCTCCTCTGCAGGCGTGACCTCGAGCGTGTCAAGAATCCGGCCGAGCGCGTCGGAGACCGGCAGCAGCGGTTCAGGCGGCATTCCACTCCCCCGACGCGCCACCCGACTTGTGCAGCAGCCTGACATCGGTGATCCGCATGCCGCGATCGACCGCCTTGCACATGTCGTAGACGGTGAGTGCCGCCACCGAGACTGCCGTCAGCGCCTCCATTTCGACACCGGTGCGACCTTCGATCGCACAGCGCGCGGTGATGTCCACCGCATCGTGTTCCGGATCGCAGACGAGATCGACCGTGACCGAGGAGAGCGCCAGGGGATGGCACAGCGGGATCAGGTCGGGCGTGCGCTTCGCCCCCATGATGCCGGCCAGCCGGGCGACCGAGAGCACGTCGCCCTTCCCTATCCCGCCCCGGGCAATCAGGGCCATGGTCTCGGGCTGCATGAGCACACGCGCGGCCGCGGTCGCCACACGCCGGGTGACCGCCTTGCCGGACACGTCGACCATGGTCGCCGCACCGCTCTCGTCGAAATGCGTAAGCCGGCTCATTGTGTCACCGGATCGGCCAGCAACCGGCGCGTGGCCGACTCGACGTCATGCTCGCGCATCAGTGATTCTCCCACCAGGAAACAGCGGGCGCCGGCCCGGGCCGCGGTCGCGAGATCGTCCGGCGTCGCAAGGCCGCTCTCGCATACCACGAGGCGGCCGGGCGGCAGGAGCGGGGCCAGGCGCCGGGTGACCGCGAGATCGGTGACCATGGTCCGCAGGTTCCGGTTGTTGATGCCGACAAGCGGCGAGGCAAGCCGCGCCGCGCGTTCGAGTTCCACCTCGTCGTGCACCTCGAGCAGCACATCCATGCCGAGTTCGACCGCCGCCGCCTCCAGTTCCTCCGCCAGGTCCTGCTCGAGCGCCGCCAGGATCAGGAGGATGCAGTCCGCACCCAGCACCCTCGATTCGACGACCTGCCACGGATCCAGGATGAAGTCCTTGCGCAGCACCGGCAGGGCGACCGCATCGCGGGCGGCGACCAGGAAGTCGTCCGCGCCCTGGAACCAGGGCCGGTCGGTGAGCACCGACAGGCAGGTGGCACCGCCGGCGGCGTAGGCCCGGGCCAGGGCCGGCGGATCGAAGTCTTCCCTGATCAGGCCCTTGCTCGGCGACGCCTTCTTGATTTCGGCAACGAGACCGTAGCCGCGCGATGACGCCTGCTGCAGCGCACGACGGAACCCGCGAGGGGGCGAGGCGGCGGCCGCGGCGCGCTCGAGATCGGCCCGGCTGCGCAGCTGTTTCCGGTCGGCGACGTGCCGGCGCTTGTCTTCGCAGATCCGGCCGAGCACGCCGCTCATCGCGGGGAGTCCCGGTTGGTGATCGCGGCCAGGGCCTCGAGCTTCGCGCGCGCGCGGCCGCTGTCGATGGAGTCCGCCGCCATCCGCACGCCGTCGTCCAGGGTCCCGGCACGGCCGGCGACGATGAGAGCAGCGCCCGCGTTCATCAGCACGATGTCCCGGTAGGAACCGTGCTCGCCGTCCAGCACCGCGCGCAACGCCCGCGCATTGTGTTCGGGCGCGCC
Source organism: Alphaproteobacteria bacterium bin52 (assembly GCA_002238645.1). GTDB lineage: Bacteria > Pseudomonadota > Alphaproteobacteria > Thalassobaculales > Thalassobaculaceae > Bin52. The sequence goes on from MPMT01000071.1 coordinate 6,714, forward strand.
GCCGCGCAGGTCCTCGGACCGCGCAACCGGCAGCCCGGCCTGGTCCGGATGCACCTCGAAACTCTCGATCCTGCCGTCGCGCAGGGCGGTGACCCGGGTTGCGCCCGTCGTCGTGATCTCGTCGAGACCGTCCTCCCCGTGCACCACCCAGGCCGACTCCGAGCCGAGTTGCCCCAGCACCCTGGCGACCGGTTCGACCCAGTCGCGCGAGAACACGCCCACCAGTTGGCGGGTCACCAGGGCCGGGTTGGCGAGTGGTCCGAGCAGGTTGAAGATGGTCCTGGTCCCCAGCTCGACCCTGGCGCCGCCGACATGCCGCATCGCCCGGTGGTGCCGCGGCGCCATCAGAAAGCAGATCCCGGCCTCGTCGATCGCCTGCTGCACCAAAGAAAGGTCGCAGTCGAGGTTCACCCCGAGCGAGGACAGGACGTCGGCGGCACCGGTGCGCGACGACAATGCCCGGTTGCCGTGCTTGGCAACGGGAACGCCGCAGCCGCTGACGACGAAACTCGCCGCGCTGCTGATGTTGTAGCTGCCCGAACCGTCGCCGCCGGTTCCGACCGTGTCCATGGCATCGGGAGGAGCCGTGATCCGGGTTACCTTTGAGCGCATGGCCCGGGCGGCGCCGGTGATCTCGGCAACCGTCTCCCCGCGCACCCGCAACGCCATCAGGAACCCGCCGATCTGCGCAGGCGTGGCGTCGCCTGACATGATGATGTTGAACCCCTGCTCGGCCTGGTGCTCGTCGAGCGATCCACCCCCGGCCACCAGGCCGATCAGTGCCTTCATGTCGTCGAGATCGCCGCTCATGCCGCCGTGCTCCCCAGTGCGCACTGCAGACGTTCGATCTCGGTGTCGTCCGCCGGCTCCACACCGGCGCAGCGCATGAAGTTGGCAAGCAGCCGGTAGCCGTGATCGGACGCCACGCTCTCGGGGTGAAACTGGACACCGTGAACGGGCCGGGAGACGTGCTGCAGGCCCATGATCAGCCCGTCTGCTGTCCGCGCTGTGACCGCAAGCGACGCCGGAAGATCTTCCCCCTGCACGATGAGCGAGTGGTACCTGGTCGCGAGGAAACCGTCGGGCAGACCGGCGAACACCCCTTCCTGGCGGTGCAGCACCGGGCTCATCTTGCCGTGCATCGGTTCCGGCGCGCGATCGATCACGGCTCCGAAGGCCTGGCCGATGCACTGGTGGCCGAGACAGACGCCGAGGATCGGCAGGTCGGGCGGCGCGCGCCGCACCAGTTCGAGGCAGATGCCGGCGCGGTCCGGATCGCAGGGGCCGGGCGAGATGACGATGCCCCGGGGCTTCATCGCCAGCGCCTCGTCGACGCTGATGTGGTCGTTGCGCCGCACCTCCACCCCGGCTCCCAGCTCACCGAGGAAGTGCCACAGGTTGAAGGTGAAGCTGTCATAGTTGTCGACGAGCAGGAACATGGCGCTTCACCTTTGCCGCCATCGCGCCGGGCGCGGGAGGATCGCCACGCCTTATACCAACGGGTCGCGGGCTGCGGAAGTGACGCCCCCCGGGGCGCGGCGCGCATGCGCGCCGCGCAGCCGCGTGCCTACCCGAACAGGCGACGGAACCCGGAACGGCGCTTGGCGATGTACTGCTGGTGGTACTCCTCGGCCCGCCAGAACGGACCCGCGGGCTCGATCCTGGTCACGATCGGGCGCCGGTGCCGGCCGCTTTCCTCCTCGCTGGCAAGCGAGGTCCGGGCCGCCTGCTCCTGGTCGGCGTCAACGGGGAAGATCGCGCTCCTGTACTGGGTCCCGATGTCGGGGCCCTGGCGGTCGAGCTGGGTCGGATCGTGACACCCCCAGAAGGTTTCGAGCAGGTCCTCGTAGGAGACCGCCGCCTCGTCATAGATGACCTCGACCACCTCGGCATGCCCGGTCCGGCCGGTGCACACCGCCTCGTAGCCGGGGTTGTCAACGGTGCCGCCGCTGTAGCCGACCGCAACGTCGGCAACTCCGGGCACTGCACGGAATGCTTCCTCGATCCCCCAGAAGCACCCGGCTCCAAACATCGCCTTCGCCATATTCCTGCTCCTTCACATACCGGTATCGATCCGCATGAGGGTGGCGGCCCCGGGCGGAATTGTCGAGAGCATGATCATCCGACCCCCGCGGCGAGCCGGGCGTAGTCGTCGAGCAGCGGCAGCACGGTGTCGGCCGGCTCCGGCGGCAGGGCAAGGACGGCCTGGTCCACTCCCGCGTCGCGGCTGCGGGCCAGGATATCCGCATCAGCCGGCGGACTGAACGAGGTGACCGGCATGTCGTCGGGTTCCCGGCCGGCCTCGGCAACCATCTGCCGGAATCGCGGCATCAGATCGATCACGTCGAGCCGGCCACCGATCGGCATCCACCCGTCACCAAACGCGATCGCCCGGCGCGCCGCGTGCGGAAACCCGCCGCCGACGATCACCGGGGGGTGCGGCGCCTGCACCGGCTTCGGCCAGGTCATCATCGGGCCGAAGTCGACATGCTCGCCGTGGTACTCCGGCTTGGTGCTGGTCCAGATGGTCTTCATGGCCTCGATTCGTTCGGCCATCAGCCCGAACCGGCCGCGGAAATCCGTGGTTCCGTGATCGGCCATTTCCTCCGCGTTCCAGCCGGCACCGACCCCGAACAGGAACCGCCCGCCGGAGATCCGGTCAAGCGTGGCGACCTCCTTGGCAAGCTGGATCGGGTCGCGCTGGACAACCAGGCAGATCCCTGTGGCAAGCCCGATCCGGCTGGTCACCGAAGCCGCGGACGCGAGCGCGACGAACGGATCCATCACGTCGTAGTACATCTTCGGCAGTTCGCCACCGCCCGGCCATGGCGAGACCCGAGGCAGCGGGATGTGCGAGTGCTCCGGGAACCACAGCGAGTCGAGCCCGCGTTCCTCCACCGCGACCGCAAGCTCGTGCGGCGCGATCGAATAGTCGGTTGCAAACATCATGACACCGATCTTCACGGCCTCGTCCTCCACTGGTTCCGGCACGGTGTGCGCATTGTGGAAAGCCGCCGGCCCGGCGTCAATTCGCGCCCCGCGACCGGATGGCGTTGCGGTGGATCGTGTAGAGGGCGCTCGCGATGATCAGCGCCGCCCCAGCCCAGGCCCACAGCGTCGGCACCTCGGCGAAGATCAGGTAGCCGATGATCGCCGCATAGACCAGCCGGACATACTCGAGTGGCTGCGCGGCCGACGCCTCCGCCTCGCGGTAGCCGCGGATCATGCAGACCTGCACCGCCGACATCAACACCGCGATCACCACGATCAACCCGAGTTCGACCCCGGTCGGCTGCACCCACAGCCACCACGCCGGTACCGCGTAGGCGGCCGCCAGCACACCCGCGTGGTAGACCATGATGGTCGTCGTCCCCTCGGTCTCGGCCAGCCGTTTCGTCATGATCACGTTGCCCGCGACCAGTGCCGCCGAGATGACGGCGAACACGGCGTAGATGTCGATCCCCTCGGCCCCCGGGCGCACGACGATCAGGACCCCGACGAACCCCACAATGGTGGCGCTCCAGCGGCGGATGCCCACAACCTCGCGCAGCACCAGGATCGCGAGCAGCGTTGCGAAGAACGCGCGCGAGAAGCTGATCGCGGTCACCTCGGCGAGCGGCAGGTGCACGACCGCGGTAAACCCCGTCAGCATGGCGACGATCGACACCGCGCAACGCGAGAGATGCAGCGGCGCCCGCCTGGTCCGCAGCACGCCCGGGAACCCGCGCAGCAGTGCCGGCGTGAGCAGCAGGAACACCAGCAACTGGCGGCAGAACAGGATCTCGATTACCGGCAGACGCTGGCCGACCTGCTTGATGCCGGTGATCATCAGGGTGGCCAGCAGCCCCGCGACCAGCAGCCAGACCGAACCGCGGGCGTTTCCCGACAGGCCGTTCCAGGACGTGATCAGCCGGGTTCGGCCATGGACTTTCACGTGGCGGGTTCCGGTATAGTGGCGCCGCCGCGGCGGACGGTCGGGGCACAGTGTTGCATGGACGAGGGGCTTGGTGGGCATGAGATCGATCGAGGGAATGGTGGCCTGGATCACCGGTGCGGGCACCGGTATCGGCGCCGGCGCGGCACAGGCTCTGGCGGCGGAGGGTGTGACCGTGGCGCTGACCGGCCGGCGGGCCGCCCCGCTCGAACAGGTGGCCGAACGGATCCGGGCGGACGGCGGCACCGCCGAGGTCGCCACCGGTGATGCCACCGACCGCGAGGCCATGCGGGCGATGGCACGCGGCATCGCCGAGCGGCACGGCCGGCTTGACCTGCTGCTTAATAACCACGGCATCAACGTCACCGACCGCTACTGGAAGGGCGGCGCGCTCGACGGCTGGGACCAGGTGATCGACGTCAACGTGAAGGGCGCCTACAACTGCGCCGAGGCGGCCCTGAGGGTGATGTCGCCGCGCGGCGAGGGCACCATCATCACCACTTCGTCAAAGGCGGGCATCAATTACTCGCTCCGGGCCGGCGTCGCCTACGGAGCCTCGAAACACGCCGTCATGGCCTTGAGCCAGATGATCAACGACGAGTACGGCAACCAGGGTATCCGGGCCTGTGCACTCTGCCCGGGCGAGGTCGAGACACCGATCCTGGACTTGCGGCCGGTGCAGGTCCCGGCCGAGGATCGCGCCCGGCTGATCCAAGCCGAGGACATGGGCGACATCGTCGTCTTCATGCTGAAACTGCCGGCGCGCGTGATCCTGAACGAGGTGATCATCAGTCCGACCCATAGGCGCACCCCGCAGCCGGGCGAGGTCTGATGGACGGGAGTGCCCCGCCCGGCGACCCGGCAAGGTGGCTCGCTGACCTCGCCGGACGGGCCCGGGTGCACCACACCCCCGGCGGCGGAGGCGCGATGGTCTGGCACGACTGGGGCGACGGGGTTCCCCTGGTCCTGCTTCACGGCGGCCACGGCTCGGCGAAACACCGGTGCCGGGCCATCGAGCCGCTCACGGGCGCCCGGCCTGGGGGACCCCTGGGGGCGGGACGATCGAGCCGCTGGTGGCGGCCGGGTTCAGGGTGCTCGCGGCCGACCTGCCGGGCCTGGGTGACAGCGACGATCCGGGTCCGCCCTACACCGCCGAGGGTCTCGCCGCGATCGTCGCCCACGGGATTGAGCGGATCGTTCCCGGGGCGGCGTTCCATCTTGCAGGATTCTCGTTCGGCGCCGTGATCGGCGCCGTGGTCGTCGAGCATCTCGACGGCCGGGTCCTGAGTTTCAACATGGTCGGCGCGGCCGGCTTCGGCCCGCGCCCGCGCGAACGCGGCAGCCTCGTGCGCATCCACCCGGGAATGGAAGCGGACGAACTGCGTGCAGCCGCGCGCAACAACATGGAATGGCTGATGATCGCCGACCCGGCGCTCGTCGACGAACTCGCGGTCCACATCCAGATTACCAATTCCCTGCGGGCGCGCACCGTGTCGCGCCCGTTGTCGAACACAACGCGTCTGCTCGACGCCCTCGGCGGCCTCCTGGCTCCGGTCAACGCGATCTGGGGCAGCAGGGACAGGACCCTCGCCGGCGGCGGCCTGGACCAGCGGATCGCGCTGCTGCGCGAGGTACGTCCCGATACCGCCGTCGAGGTTCTCGACGGGATCGGGCACTGGACGCAGTACGAGGCGGCGGCGGACTACGCCCGGTTGCTGGTGACCATGTCCGGCGGTGCCCGGTGACGCCGGTTTCGTGCGAATCGGGCATGGCTGCCGTGCTTGCCGGCGGACTTGCCTCTCCCCCGGCCGGCGGGGAAAGTGCGCCACCCTGATCCGGAAAAGGCAATCCCGCATGACCCATGAGCAGTACTTCCTCCAGCGCAGGACCGGAGGACAGTGGGAAACTCTGTCCCGAGGGACCGTCTTCGGGCCGATGGAAGCCGAGGCTTCCGGGATGCTCGGGAGCGGGGAGGCGACGGCACTGCGGATCGTCGGAGCCACCTTCGACGAGGCGGCGGGGCGCTGGAATTACGCCCGGGTCTTCCAGGCATCCGCGCCGCCGCAACGGACAGCCGGCCTGGTCGTGTCGTCCAGGTTCGCCTACGTCGCCCTGCTGCTCGGCGGTCTGATCGTCGCCATCTCCTTCGGCACCCGCGGCGGCTTCGGCCTCTTCCTCGGTCCGATCTCTCTCGACTTCGGCGTCGGTCGCGAGGTCTTTGCCCTGTCGATAGCCCTGCAGAATCTGGTCTGGGGTGCGACCCAGCCTTTCTTCGGCGCCTTTGCCGACCGGTACGGACCGGTCAAGGCGATCATGGTCGGCGCCCTGTTCTATGTTGCCGGACTGGTGCTGATGGCGATGTCAACCGGACCGGCGATGCTGTACTTCAGCGCCGGATTCGTGGTCGCGGTCGGCCTGTCCGGCACGTCGTTCGGCATCATCTTCAGCGCGGTCGCACAGCTGTTCCCGGTGGAGCGCCGGTCCTGGGCGCTCGGGATCGTCGGTGCCGCGGGCTCGCTCGGGCAGTTCATGATCGTTCCCGCGGCACAGCAGCTGCTGGATGCGTTCGGCTGGAGCGCCGCGCTGCTGATCCTCGCCGCAACCGCCCTGCTGATGATCCCGATGGGCCTGGTGTTCCTGAAGGCCCGCCCGGTCCCGCAGTCGGACGCGCCGCGCTCCCTGACCATGCGCCAGGCGTTGTCGGAAGCCCTGCATCACCCGAGTTTCTGGTTCCTGGTGCTGGGCTTCTTCGTCTGCGGGTTCCATGTCGCCTACATCTCCATCCACCTGCCCTCCTACGTGGTCGATCTCGGGCTCGCGGCCCAGACCGGGGCATGGGCCATCGGCCTGGTGGGGCTGTGCAACGTGGTCGGCTCCTACCTCGCCGGCGTGGCGGGCGGGCGGTATCCGAAGAAGTACCTGCTGAGTTTGCTGTATTTCGGCCGCGCACTGGTGATGGCCGGTTTCGTGCTGCTGCCGCCAAGCGAGACGATGGTGTACGTCTTCGCGGTGCTGATGGGTTTCCTGTGGCTCAGCACCGTGCCGCTCACATCGGGCCTGGTGGCCCACATCTACGGGCCGCGCTACATGGGGTTGCTGTTCGGCATCATCTTCTTCAGCCACCAGATCGGCGGTTTCCTCGGAGCCTGGTTCGGCGGCTACGCCTACGACACCTTCGGCTCATACGAGGTGGTCTGGTGGATCTCGATCGGTCTCGGCGTTGCGTCGGCACTCGTTCACTGGCCGATCCGCGAAAGACCAGTCGCGCACCTGGCCCCGGCGTGAGACCCGGATTACCCGGCGAGCTGGCCGAACCGCTCGAGGAAGCGGTGCCGCGCCTCGTCCGGCGACCACGGCCGGAGCACGATATCGCGTCCCACCCGGCTCTGGCCGAACAGCCCGCGCGCCCGGTTCTGGCTGAACCCGGCAAGCTGGACCGCCTCGAGCCCGGCGGAGATCCTGTCGGAGCGCTTGATCAGCTTCACGACCCTGTCGGGCAGGGTCGCCGGCAGACCGAAGCGCAGGTGAATGGCCGCGAGCAGCCGGTCCTCGACCTGCCGGTACTCCGTGCCGATCACCGCCTTGAACGGGCTGATCAGGTCACCGATGACGAACTCGGGCGCATCGTGCAGCAGGGCGGCCAGCCGCCACCGGACCTCGAGGTCCTCTTTCAGCCTGACGGCCAGGCGCTCGACCAGCAGGCTGTGCTGGGCGACCGACCAGGCCTGGTCGCCACTGGTCTGGCCGTTCCACCGGGCAAGCCGGGACAGCCCGTGGGCAATGTCCTCGATTTCGATGTCGAGCGGGGACGGATGGAGCAGATCGAGCGTCCTGCCGCTCAGCATCACCTGCCAGGCCCGCGGCTGCGGACCGGAACGGCCCTGCGGCATTCGAATCCCCCGGCGTGTCCACGGCGTGCTGCAGGCTTCCCGCCACGGGTCCTGCCGGCGCGACGATACCCGGCGGGACGCGGGCCGGCGAGTCTCCCGCCGCAGCACCCCGGCCCGGTCCTTGACCGCGGACGGTGGTTGAGGGGAATGTGGCGCCGTCCGGACCCCGAAGCTCCCAGGATCGAGGCAGGCTGACCGAAGATGGACGTCACGGCTGACCAGCCGCGCGGCGAACGCCCCGCCGATGACGGCAGCTCCGATTACCGGGTGATCGCGCTGGTCGGTGTCGCCCATTTCTTCAGCCACTTCTACATCTACCTGCTGCCGCCGCTGTTCCCGTTGCTCAAGCAGGCCCTCGGCGTCTCCTACGCGGAACTCGGCCTGCTGGTGGCGGTGTTCAGCGCGACCACCGGGCTCACCCAGGTGCCCTTCGGTTTCCTGGTCGACCGGATCGGCGCCCGCACAGTGCTGATCGCCGGGCTCGGCGTGGAGGGCGCGGCGTTTCTCCTCATGGGATTTTCCGACGGGTTCTGGACCCTGATGGCGCTGATGTTCGTCGCCGGCTGCGCCAACGGAGTCTATCACCCGGCCGACTACGCGATCCTCTCGGCCTCGGTGTCGGGCCGGCGCATGGGCCGGGCATTCAGCCTGCACACCTTCGCAGGCTATGCCGGTTTCGCGGCCGCCGGCCCGGTGATCGTGTACCTCAACCTCGCGGTAGGCTGGCGCACGGGACTGGCGATCGCGGGCGCGTGCGGCATCGCGACCATGCTGGTGATGATGCTCTACGCCCGGCACCTGCGTCACGCGCCGCACCTCGCCCGGCAGCGCGCCGCGCGCTCGCGCGATCATTCCCACGGTATCTCGCTGCTGCTCTCGCCTCCGATCCTGCTCTGTCTCGGGTTTTTCACGCTGCTCTCGCTGGGTTCGACCGGGATTGCCAGCTTCCTGATCGTCGGACTGAACCAGCAGCAGGGAACGTCGATCGAGAGCGCGACCCTGGTGCTGTCGGCCTACCTGGTGGCGGGTGCCGTCGGCGTGCTGCTCGGCGGAATCGTGGCGGACCGGACCCCGAGGCACAACATGGTCGCCGCGATCTGTTTCGTCGGCACCGCCGCGATGATCGCCGTCGTCGGCGCCGTTTCCCTGCCCCTGGCGCTGATCTTTGTCCTGATGACGCTGCAGGGCCTCCTGCACGGTGTGATCATGCCGTCGCGCGACATGATCGTCCGGTCGGTCACGCCGCAGGGCGCCTTCGGCACGGTGTTCGGGTTCGTAACCTCCGGCTTCAGCATCGGCGGCGTGATCGCGCCGCCGCTGTTCGGCTGGATCCTGGACAATTCCGACGCGTCGTTCATGTTCTTCGGCATCGCCGCAATCATGCTCTGCTCGACGCTGACGGTGTTCGTGTCCGGCAACCGCGAGCGGTAGCGGCGAACGGGTCACGTCCGGCGCACGGCACAGCCCTGCGCGTGTCTGCCAACGCTACGATTTCATCCGGCGTGTCGACGGAGTGCACGGTCGCGATGTCTGCAGGCATCCCGTCGTGCATGCGGGATCGATCGGAGCCGCACGAAATCGAACACCAATCCGAATTTCCAGCCCAGGTTACCCGGAGCAAGCACGCGAACGCGAACTCGTCACCTTGAGAAGAAAGCCGCCTCCCTTTTCGCAAGCTCGTTCACTCTACTATGAGACGATGCTCCATCATCTACGGTGCGACCGGGAAAAGACCAAGCAAGTCGCCGAGCAGCAAGACTTCGCGCTCCTGCACGCACTCGGTCCTCTCATGCGCGGTGGACAAGTGACGAACCCGGCGGGGTGATGAGAGTGTCAGGCAAATTCGCACCGGCGTGACGGCGTACCGCTCCACCGGCGCGCAGATGCAAGCGCCGCACTTTCTCGCGCTGCTGGCGCGGTCTCTCGCACGGTCGGGTAGACCCGACGAAGGCACAAGGACTCTCCGTGAGGCAGTCGAACTGGCGAGTACCACCGGCGAAAGCTACTACACGTGTGAGCTTCAGCGCCTGGAAGGAGAGCTGCTCGAAGGGATACCGTCGGTCGATCAGACGGCGGCAATCGCCCGTTGCCAATTCGCACTGGGTACCGCGCGACACCAAGGCGCCAAGTCATGCGAACTGCGCTCTGCAATGAGCCTCGCCCAACTATTGAAGTCGCACCGCAAACTGGACGAGGGCCATGCAGTGCTTCGTCCCGTCTATCGTTGGCTTACCGAAGATTTCGAGACGCCCGACCTGACCGAGGCCGGGGCTTGCTGGAGGAGTTCGGTTGAGCGACGGGCTGCTTCAGCCCAGCTTGCGAGGCCCGTCGGGGCACGGTTTACCGCGGATTCTGGCCGAGAACGTAGCGTCAAGCGACTCACCGAATGCTCGAGTAGATGCTGCCTGAGTCAGTTGCCAAAGGCTCGCTTCAGCTCCAATGTCCAATCCTGCCTTGGTGCTTCGGCAGTTCACCCGAACGGGCTAGCCCCGCCCTGTCCCCACATCTCATGCTGGACAAATGACGCTGATCCCGTGCCGGCGGAAGAACCGCCAGATCGACACCCAGCTCGGCGCCGCACCGGCCGGGCCCAGCGCCGCGCAGATCTCGTCCAGCGTCAGGTCCGGCTGCGCCTCCAGCAACGCCAGGACGCGCGGCCCGTATGCCTCGGTGGCCCCCGAACGCCGGTCGCCGCCCATCGACGCCGCGGTCACGCTGCCCGTCTGACGCCAGCGCTGGTGGATCTTGCTCACCGAGCTCGGCGCCACCCCGAACCGCTCACCGACGGCACGGATCGTCCCACCCGCTTCCACGGCCTCGACCAGCCGCACACTCAGATCTTCCGACAACGGTCTGGGCATGGCTCCCTCCCGGCAGTCCTACATCTGCCAGATCTTCTGCCACACACCCATACATCTGGTAACCTGATCGCCCGTCCAGCCCGCTCGATTCTAGACACTCGAAACTCGCTCTAGTGCGCAAAACAAGCTGCCAAGTAAGATGCACACTAAAGGCTTGCCATCCCTTCACCCTATTGATTATACTGCATAAATTCCGCCAAACAAGCTGTCAAAGAGGCTGTCACTTATGAACTGGGACACCTTCACATTCGATTACAAATTGGACACGGCCGGCTTTATCTCAGATCTGATATCCGTTGAGGCGCATAAGCAATCGGCCCAGAATTTGGTTCTACCTCCCGATTGGCGGAAACAACTGGACCGATTGAACCGGGTGCGGGCTGTTCATGGAACAACAGCTCTGGAGGGGAATCCGTTGTCGGAGGAAGAGGTGTCACGCCAGATCGAAATTGCCGAACAGCCTTCTGACACCGCTAGGCTGCGAGCTACGAAAGAACAGCAGCAAATCCGGAATGCGGGCCTCGCCCAGGAATGGACGCGAACCAGGTTTGGTCCTGACCGCGCCCCGTTGCATGTCGAAGATATCCTTCAGATGCATAAGATGATTACCGAAAGCTCAGACGAAAACCATAATATACCGGGTCAGTTTAGAGATTTTTCTGTTGTCGTTGGATCACTTGATCTTGGAGGCGTTCATCGTGGTGCACCGCACGACAGTATCCCTAGATTGATAGACGAATACATCAATTTCGTAAACTCAAGAGCTATAGAAAGTCTCCACCCGGTGATGCGAGCACTGTTGGCACATTTTTTTCTGGTCACCATACATCCATTTGGCGATGGCAATGGGCGCGTATCACGGCTTGTTGAGGCCGGGATATTGTTTCAGGGTGGCTACAACGTCTTCGGGTTCTACGGCCTTTCCAATTACTTCTATAGGAACGAAACCGAATACAAAACCACTCTGCAGCAGTGCAGGCGAATTCAACCATTCGATGTCACTAGTTTCATCGAGTTCGGGCTGCGCGGGTTCTCTGAAGAGCTTAAGGGAATCAACAATTTCATAAAAGCGAAGCTGAACAGGGTCATATATCGTACAATGCTTGTTCGGGCCTTTAACACAAAGGTTGGAGAACGGAGAAGGGCTCTCAATCAGAGAGAATACAACCTGCTTGACTATTTGATTCTTCATACAGAGCCGACGGATCCATTTTCCGATAACCCGTCCCGCCAAATTAAATTTTCCGAACTATGTAAAGCTCCGTATATAACTCAGGCATATAGAAATGTAACCAATAGAACATTTTGGCGAGAACTAATGCGTCTGTCAGATATGAATTTCATAAAATTTACTCGCGATAAAGACGGCAAAGTTGATCCAATAGTTGAATTAGACTTCGATGCGATTGGGAAATATTAGTTGTGGTGTTCTTTGCTCCGACGGTCGCTGACGACTGACCTGTCCACCATGAATTGGTCCATACCTAATGAGAGTGATCGGAGGACTTGGGCATATGCCACCAAAGTTGTGGGCAGCTCACGCGTTCTCACTGCTTTGCCTGGCCATCCGGGCAAGTCACCGGCCTTTCGCATCCGGGAACCATCTGTCCCCTGACCAACCGGAGGGCATTCCAACGCCTTGTCCACGATGAGATTGGCCTCGAAAACCTACGCAATCATTATACATGGGCTAGTGGCGCTCCCCCGCCCAAGCGAACGCTGCGTCGGGTGTGACGACCAAGCCGCCGCATGGCGTAAGAGCTGCAACAGCGTACACTCCCAGCGTCTCGGGCCTGAGAACCCTTGCGGTTCAATCAGTTAGCCCGAGCGGCGCCTGAGCGACGTTGTTCACCGCGCTTGTGATGGAACGGTTCCGGACCCGTTGCGCGGCTTCCATTGGTCATTGTAGGAAGCGCATCTGGTATTGCAAGCGGACACGGCGGAGCCAATTCTAGCCGTGAGAGAAGGAGCGGCTTCCGGATTCAGAACCCATGAAAGCATCCGATATCGACCGGTTCTTGGGCATGAAGGCGCAGTCCGTTTCGCTGGGCGATTTGCTGGCACGTGCGAATGGCCGAGAGCGAGCGACATGGCAGGACCTTCCGACCGCTCCAGGCATCTACGCTGTCTGCCTGCGCGGCTGGAATACCCTTTCATTCGCCACCGATGCGGGCCACGCGCAATATGCTGTGCCGGCCGATCCCAACCTGTTGTGCGACAAGCGCCATCGAATCATGGCAGCAGGCCCAACCGACATCCTTTACATCGGCAAGGCAGGTGCTAAGACCAGCAACCTGCGCAAGCGGGTGAGTCGGCTGGCACGCTTTGGAGCGGGCCGGACCGACAAACACAAAGGAGGCGAGTGGCTGTGGCAGGTGCAAGGGATTAACGACGCGAACTTGCGGATGTGGTGCTGCCCCAGGGACAAGCCTGAACTGCTCGAACGCAAACTGCTCGCACAGTTCAAGAACGACCACGGAGATTTGCCCCTCGCGAACCGTCAGCTTTGACGAAATGGCCGTCGGCCAGGTGGGCTTAGCCCGCAGTCGTGCGGTGACGCCGATGCCCGAGCAGCTTGCCGACCTGGAGGTTGTTGAAAAAGTCGTGCAGCCGTGATTCCCTATACCCATATCTTGTGTTCAATTCTGGGACACTACGAGATGTTGGGACGCAAGGCTCGAGACCAGTTGGAACTGTTCGTTACCGGGTCGCTCGATCAGCTGGTGCCCGAAGATCATGTCCTGGCCCGGGTGGATCGTGTGCTCGACCTTGGGTGGCTGCGCGAGGTAGTGGCGGATTGCTACAGCGGGGATAACGGGCGTCCGGGTATCGATCCGGAGGTGGCGGTGCGTCTGATGCTCGCCGGCCTTCTGCTTGGCATCGTGCACGACCGCCGGCTGATGCGGGAAGCTCAGGTCAACATCGCGATCCGGTGGTTCA
>MPMT01000072.1 GCA_002238645.1 Alphaproteobacteria bacterium bin52
CGCCCGAACTCTCGGAGTTGGCCGTGCTGGTGGACCGGGCGCGCAACACGTTCCTGTCCGGCGGCGCCCGGCACAGCGTGCTGATCGACCTGCCGGGCGACCTGCCGCCGGTGATGGCCGACCGGCGGCGCATCGTGCAGGTGCTGAACAACCTGCTCGCCAACGCCGCGCGGCACGCGCCGGAATCCGCCCCGATCCGGATCTCGGCCGAGCGCGACGGCGTCCACGTCGCGATCTCGGTCTCGGACGAGGGCAACGGGGTGGCGCCCGAGCTCCTGCCGCGGCTGTTCCAGAAGTACACCGGCGCCGGGCTCGGGCTGGTGATCTGCAGGGGGCTGGTAGAGGCGCATGGCGGGCGCATCCGGGCCGAGAGCGGCGGCGCCGGCCAGGGTGCGCGCTTCACCTTCACCGTCCCGGTCGCCGTGGACAGCCGCGACGGTCAGGCCGCCCGCCCCGACCCGGCCCCGGAACCGCGCGAGTCCCCCCGCGTCCTGGTGGTTGACGACGACCCGCAGACGCTGCGCTTCGTGCGCGACGCGCTCACCCGGGCGGGATACTCAGCGCTGGTGACGGGCGATCACGCGGATCTCGCCCACATCATCCGCACCGAGACGCCGCACCTCGTCCTGCTCGACCTGAGGCTGCCGGGCACCGACGGCATCGAGCTGATGCGCACCGTCCCCGAGCTCGCCGAACTGCCGGTGGTCTTCATCTCCGCCTACGGCCGCGACGAGACCATCGCCGAAGCCCTCAAGGCGGGCGCCACCGATTACATCGTCAAGCCCTTCTCGCCAACCGAGCTCACCGCACGGGTCGGTGCGGCACTGCGCAAGCGCGCCGCGCCCGAGCCGTTCGCGCTCGGCACGCTCGCCATCCACTACGAGGAGCACCGGGTGACGGTGGCCGGGCGCGAGGTCGAGCTGACCACGACGGAGTTCGACCTGCTGCGCGTGCTCTCGCTCAATGCGGGGCGGGCGGTGACCTTCGATGCCCTGCTGCGCCAGGTGTGGAGCGCGAACGAGGACGGCAACGTCGACCTGGTGCGCAACATGGTCAAGAAGCTCCGCGCCAAGCTCGGCGAGGACGCCAGGAACCCAACCTGGATCTTCAACCTGCGCGGCGTCGGGTACCGCATGGCAAGGCCCGACGACGGCTGAGGGCCGGCGCGCGGCGGCATGACATCGGATTCGACGCAGGTCTCCTCGACCGCCTCGACGTCATGCCGCCTTCAGCCGGTCCGCCGCCGCGGTCGTGGTCGCGCGCCGCATCGCCGCCCAGACATCGAGGTCCGGGCGGAGATGCGGCACCCGGTTGCCGAACCGGTGGAACGCCGGCCCCGCGCCGCTCACGCGGTAGCCCTCCAGCGTGCGCGGTGAGAGCCCGAGGCAGGCCGTCGCAGCGCCTGTGTTCATGAACCCGCCGCTGTCGTGACCCATGCCGGTCACTCCCTCGCGTTCGCGTCGCTGGTCCCGGCGTCGAGCCTGGTCCCCGCGACCGTCCTCCGCCAAACGGATCGGTTCGGGATTGTCCATCGCCCGCGCCGCATGGACCCCACCGGGCGCGCCGACGCGCGAACCGTCTGCCCGTCCGCCTCGTCCGGGCGAAGGATGAACAACAGTGACCGTTCCGGCAGGCCACGCCGACAGCAACGAACGGAGCCGGTCTCCCGCGCAGTGCGTGGAAGACCGTCGTGCGGGCGAATCGAACCTGGCAGCCCGTAATCGATTCGACGGCTTCGCGGAACGGTTGCCGGAAATCGGCTTGCGGGCGCCTGTGGCAAGCCGATTCGGAACGAACCGCAATCGGTATGCTTGCCGAGGGAGTGGAAGTCTCAAAATGCGATCCGGATTAAACTGACAAATCAGTCGATTAGATGTTTCGACGTCTTCCTGCATCGAATAGGTGTCAAGATTCAGCACCGGCTTCCCGTTCGAGTCCCGTGCTGAAGATATCGCCCCGGACCTTCACCTTGTGGCCGAGGCTGCCGATGAGTTCGGCATGCCGTAGCTCATAGGGAAGCAGGTACGCGACCGGCTTTCCGCACTTGGTGATGACCAGGCCGTCACCGCCGAGGCCGTCCCGCTCGAAGGTGCCGGCAGCGCCCTCTTGGCCCGTGCCATGGAACGCGCCTTCAATGCCCGCGGCGGCATCCCGCGCCTCAATCGGGAACGAGCAGAGATCGTCTCTGGTCAGCGGTTCGTCTCCGTTCCTGCCCGGAAACTCCCACCACCCGGACACCGTTTCGGCAAGGCCATTCAACAGCAAGCACACCCCCCAGCAGGCAGAACGCCCCTCGGTCCCGTCTTCACGTCGATCAGCGCGAGCCGTCATCGCCGGTGCCCGGACTGCGCCCTAATGCCTGTGCCCGCCGCCTTTCTGCGTTCCGCCGAAGTGAAGCTTCTCGACCAGCCGGTCGCGGTCAGGCCTGGTGAAGTCAAGCTTCAGCGCCCACTCGCCGGTCATGTCAAGCGTGATGCGGGCCCGGTACATCCCGGGTTTTCCGTGCGGTTCGGCGGTCACCGGGAGGATGTTGTGGGCGCCCGGCATCGACGGCATTTCAGCGCCGACCGTGAACTCGGCACCGGCGATCGGACTGCCGCTCTTCCTGCCCTTCAGCGCAAACATGCAGTCGTACACCAGCGCCTGCTGCTCTACCGGCGTGCACTCCACCCGGGCCGCCTTGCGTTCGCCGGCATCCGCGACTGCCGACAGGCACCCCGCCGCCGCAACCGCCAGCACTGCCAGAATTCGAGAGTCCATCGCGATTCTCCCTCCATCAGGCCGAAGTGAACGGCGCCGCCGACGGGTATCCCAGGTAGTCCGATACCAGCCGGTCATCGGACAACAGCTCCGCCGCCGGTCCGTGAAGCCTGATGCGCCCGCTCTCGAGCACATAGGCGCGATCGGCAAGCTCCAGGGCGCGCCGGATATTCTGTTCGACCATGAGTATGGTCAGTCCCTTCTCGCGCAGCCGACGGACCAGATCGAAGACACCTGCCGCCAGTTTCGGCGACAGGCCGAGTGAAGGCTCGTCCAGCAACAGCAGCCAGGGCGCAGCCTCGAGCCCGCGGGCGAGCGCCAGCATCTGCGCTTCGCCGCCGCTCAGGCTGGCCGCCGGCCGGTCCAGCTTGTCCGCAAGGGTGGGGAACAGCCGGCGAAGGCCTGGCCGGGTACGCCGCCGAAGCAGGAATCCGTCCCGATGATGGGCGGCAACGCGCAGATTCTCCTCCACGCTCAGGGTGCCGAGGATCATGCGTCCTTCCGGCACCTGGACAATTCCCCGGGCGACGACAGCGTGTGCGGGCAGTCCGCCGATCGACTCTCCTTCGAACAGGATTTCGCCACCGTCGGCCGGCACCATGCCCGAGACAGCGTTGAGGATCGATGTCTTGCCGGCCCCGTTCATGCCGATGATGGACACGATCTCCCCTTGCCGTACCTCCAGCGACACCCCGTCGACCGCGCGCAGGCCGCCGTAGGAAACCGACAGCCGGCGCACGTCAAGCAGCGAAGTCATCGCCCGTTCCCAGATAGACCTCCCGGACCCCCGGATCCGCAAGCACCTCGTCCGGAAGCCCGTCCGCAATCTTGCGGCCGAAGTCGAGTACGCACAGTCGGGTGCAGACGCCCGCGATCAGCGCCATCTTGTGCTCGATCACCACGCAGGTGCGTCCGGGAGCGACCACTTCGCGGATGAGGTGCGCCATGTCCGCGGTCTCGGCCGGCGTCATCCCGCCCGCGGGCTCGTCGAGCAGCACCAGGGGCGCATCGACGGCGAGCGTGCGTGCGATCTCGAG
The DNA here is from genome assembly GCA_002238645.1 of Alphaproteobacteria bacterium bin52. Taxonomy (GTDB): domain Bacteria; phylum Pseudomonadota; class Alphaproteobacteria; order Thalassobaculales; family Thalassobaculaceae; genus Bin52. The sequence goes on from MPMT01000072.1 coordinate 3,798, forward strand.
ACGCCTGCGGGCCGGAAGCGGCAGGTGCTTCGCGAGAACCCCCCGTTCACCCAGGAGCCCGACCTGCTCGAGGACGACCTCGACGTCGCGCACACACGCGTGTGCGGCTGACGGCCGGTTGCGCTGCAAGCGAACCGGGACGCCCGCTTCCCGGCCGTACTGCGCGGCCTGAACGTTCTGGAAGACCGTCATGGTCGGAAACAGTCGGATGTTCTGAAACGTGCGCGCGATCCCGAGCCGTGCAATCCGGTGCCCCTTCCACCCGGTGATGTCCGTGCCCCGGAAGCAAATGCGTCCCGCGCTCGGCGCATACACCCCGGTCACCGTGTTCAACAGGGTGGTCTTGCCCGAGCCGTTGGGTCCGATGATGCCAAGCACCTCCCCGTCCGCAACGTCGAGGTCGACGCTGGCAAGCGCCGACAACGCGCCGAAGCGTTTCTCAACGCCCTCGAGCGCCAGCATCGTTCCGGCGCGAGAACAGCACCTTCAGCCGGTGCACCCGCTCCTCGTCGAGGATGCCCCGGGGCATGAGGATCAGCAGCACCGCCACCAGGCCGCCAAACACGATCATCCGGTAGCCCTGGATGAAGCGCACCGCCTCGAGAAAGCCGAGATCGATGGCCACGCCGATGAGGGGCCCGAACGCGGTACCCAGGCCGCCGATCAGACCGTAGGCGAGAGCGTGGACGCCCAGCATCGCGTTGAAGAACTGCGGTTCCACGTAGGTGGTGAAGTGGGCGTAGAGCGCGCCGCCGATGCCGGCGATGGCGCCCGCCATCCCGGCTGCCAGAATGCGGTATCGCACCGTGTTCAGACCCTGCATCTCGGCCAGCAGGTCGTCGGAGCCAAGCATTCTGAACACCGAGCCCAGGCGGGAACGCTCCATGAGCAACAGGGCGATCAGCACCACGGCCAGCAGCGCGTAGATGATGAACATGAACTCGGTCAGGCTGATGTCGCGTTCGAACATCCACCGGATGTCATGGAACCCGTTGGCGCCGTCCGGGCCCACCATCTCGCCATCGACCTCGACCTGCACCTCCACGATCAGGAGCACGAGGCGCACCATCTCCGCGAACGCCAGTGTCGAGATCGAGAAGTACAGGCCGCTGAGCCGCAGTGTCAGGGCCCCCACGAGCACCGCCACGAACCCGGCAACGCATGCGCCAATGAGAATCCCCACCCAGATCGGCTGTGCGAACATCGCCGTTGCGGCGCCCGCCGCGTAGGCGCCCAGGCCGAAATAGGCCTGTTGGCCGAAGGAAATCTCGCCGGTAATCAGCAACAGGTAGGCCGACAGCGCGATGAACGAGATCATCCCGATGTTCGACAGCACCGTGATGACGTAGCCGTCCATGGCTCAGACCCGCCTGAAGGCGAGTTCCTCTCGGCCGAGAATGCGCCGGCCCATCAGTCCGCCCGGCCGTAGCACCAGTATCGCAAAAAGCAGGACGTAGGCGCTCAGGTCCTTGTACTCGTTGCCCAGATACCACTGGGCATGGGCCTCGACCACGCCGAGCACGAGACCGCCGAGGATCGCCCCCGGCAGGGATCCCATGCCGCCCAGCATCATCGCGATGAGGCCCTTGAAGGTCGCCCACAGACCGAAGAAGGGCGTGACCTGTTCGTCCGTGGCGAGAATGGCGTAGCCGGCGACGCCGCCGACCAGGGAGACCAGCGCGAAGGCGCACAACATGACCCACCTGGTATCGATGCCCATGTAGCCGGCGGCCTGCGGACTCTCGCAGACCGCCCGCAGCGCAAGGCCGTACCGGGTGCGGTGGAGCAGCAGATTCAGGGCTGCGACCATGACCACGGCCAGCGCCAGCATCGTGATCTGCTCCGCACGGAACAGGAAGGGGCCGAGTTCGAAGGAACCGGCGACGAACAGCGAGGGGAAGGGATAGGTGCGCTCGGGCAGGAGGTGAATCGCGACTTCTTCCAGCTGCATCCAGATCACGAAGCTCGACACCATGGACGCGAGCACGGCATCGCGACGCACGGCACGGAAGCACAGGCGCTCGACATAGATGCCGGCGAGAACGGTGCATGCCAGAATCGTCATCGCGACGACCAGCGCGTTGACCTGGTAGTGCACGTGCAGCCAGGTGCCGGCATACGCGCCGAGCATGATCGTGGCACCGTAGGCGAGGTTGAGCCGGCGCATCACGCCGAAGATGATCGTGAAGCCGATCGCCAGCAGCGCGTAGGACGAGCCGAACATGATGCCGTCGACGGTATTCTGGACGAAATCTATCACGACACCCCCAGCCCGAAGATGACTACTCCTTCCGCGCCCCGAGATAGGCCCGGTGGATGACCTCGTCCTCCTCGAGCTCACCGGGCGAGCCCGAAAAGGTGATCTCGCCACCTTCGATGAGATAGAACCTGTGGGCCACCGTCAACGCCATGCGGACGTTCTGTTCGACGAGGAATATGGTGACCCCTTCCGCGTTCAGCTCGCGGATGATGCGGAATATCTCCTCGACGACCAGCGGGGCCAGGCCCACGGAAGGCTCGTCCATGAGCAGGATCCTGGGACGGGTCATGAGCCCCCTGGCGATGGCCAGCATCTGCTGCTCGCCTCCGGACAGGGTGCCGGCAAGCTGCCCTCTTCGTTCCTCCAGGCGGGGGAACCGCCGGTACATGCCCTCGATGTCAGCCGATACCTCGGTTGCGGAGGCCCGTCTGGCGTACGCGCCGGCGCGCAGGTTCTCCTCGACGTTCATGCGCGGAAACACCAGGCGGTTCTCTGGTACCAGCGCGATGCCCTTCGACACCACCCTGGCGGCCGGCAACCGGGTCAGGTCCTCGCCGTTCAGGACCACGGAGCCGGAGGTGGGAGACAGGATCCCCGCGATGGTAAACATGGTCGTGGTCTTGCCCGCCCCGTTGGGGCCGAGCAGACAGGTGATCTCTCCCTCCACCGCGTCGAGGCTCACGCCTCGCAGCGCCTCGATGTTGCCGTAGGATGTGACGAGGTCGCGAATGCTGAGCATCGGTTCAGGCGCTCCCGTCGGCCGGTCCGGCCTCTGCGGCGGATGTCCCGAGGTACGCCTCCTGCACCGCGCGGTTGCGCTGTACCTCGCTCGGCGTACCGAAGGCGATCCTGTGTCCAAAGTTGAGCACCGCGATCCGCTCCGTCACACCCATGACCAGTTCCATCACGTGTTCGACGAGCAGCACGGTCACTCCTGAGTCGCGTACCCTGCGGATACGCCAGCTCAGGTCGTCGATCTCCTGACTGTTCATGCCGGCTGCCGGCTCGTCGAGCAGCAGCAGCTTCGGACGGGCCGCCGCGGCACGCGCGAACTCCAGGCGCCTCTGCTCTCCGAAGGCGAGATTGGCCGCAAGTTCGTCGCTCTTGTGCCCGAGGTCGGCAAGTTCGAGCAACTCGGCGATCTCCTGGCGCGTCCGCCGCGTGGTGCCGAACCAGCGCGGCAGGAAGCCCTGCCGGGCGATGTCCCCGGGCGAGTTCTGCGCCACCCACAGGTTCTGCCACACCGTCAGCGTCGGAAACAGGCGGATGTTCTGGAAGGTACGGGCGAGTCCGGCCCGCAGGCGCTGGTGCGGCGGTTTTCCGTTCATCAGCTCCCCGCGGAACAGAACGCTGCCGGCGGTCTGGGGATAGACGCCGCAGATCACGTTGATCGTGGTGCTCTTCCCGGATCCGTTGGGTCCGATCAGGCCGAAGATCTCTCCCTCGTCGATGGTCAGGTCCAGCCTGTCGAGGGCTTTCACCCCGCCGAAGTGCTTCGACAGTCCGCGCAGTTCGAGCACCGGCCTACCCCCGTCCGTCCAGGCCCACCGCGCGTTTCAGCATGCGGGCAGTGGGTGCATCGAACAGACCGGAAGGTTTCAGGTTCATCGCGGCGATGATCAGCAGCCCGAACACGATGTTGCGCCAGTCTCCGAGAAAGCGAAGCCCTTCCACCAGCACTCCCTGAATGAAGATGACCGCCACGAGGGTACCGAACACGCTCGAAAGCCCGCCGAGGATTGGATAGGCGATCGCGAAGGTCGCGAGCAGCACCGTGAAGGTAAGGTGATCGATATAGGTCGCGGTGTGTGCGTAGAGCGCCCCGCCAATGCCGGCGATGAATCCGCCGGCGGTCATGGCTGCGACCTTCACCGCCGTCAGGTTGATCCCGACGCTCTGCGCCGCGAGCTCGTCCTCGCCAACCGCGCGCAGCACCGCTCCGGCGCGGGAACGGTCCGCCCACCACAGCAATGCCATGACCAGTATGACGAAGATCCAGACGAAGGCGGTGATCTCGAACGCCGACCAGCCGTTCGCCACGAAGTAGCGGATCTCGCGAAAACCGTTGGTGCTGTCCGGTCCCACCGAAATGTCACCGCGCGGCACACGCCAGCTCAGGTTGAAGAAGAACAGGCGAACGAACTCGCTGAAGGCGATGGTCGCCACGACGAGCATCAGGCCCTTGACCCGCAGGGCGGGGAAGCCGACGAGGAATGCGAAGAAAGCCGCGATCAGCGCGCCGGCGAGCAGGGCCGGAAGAACGGGCAGCTCGAAGATGACTGTGAGAATCCCCGCCGAGTAGGCGCCGATTGCAAAGAAGCCGGCCTGTCCCAGGGACAACTGGCCGGTGAGCATCAGGACATACGCGGACAACCCGAGAAGGGTGTGGATCCCGATGAGCTGGACGAGGCCGAGGTAGTACGCCATTTGGGCTCAGTCCCGGTCGATGGCCGTCCCGGAGATCCCGTGCGGACGGAAGACCAGGAAGACGAAAAGCAGCAGCAGGACATACATGTCGCGTTCGTTGACGCCCCGGAAGTACAGGAACACGTTCTCGAGCCCGCCGACCAGCAGGCCGGCGACGATGGCGCCGGGTATCGATCCCAGGCCCCCGATGACCGTGACGATCAGGCCCTTGACCGTCAGCGGTATTGTGACCAGCGGCGAGAGCACGCCGACCGCTGCCGCCGTCATCGAGCCCGCGATGCCGCCGAGCAGGCCCGCAAGGACGAATGTGATGGCATTGGTCCGGTGCACGTCGATACCGCAGAGACGGGCCGCCACGTCCTGTTGGGACACCGCTCGTGTCGCCAGGCCAAGCCGGCTGCGGTAGAGCACGTAGACCAGGCCGGCGGTGCTGACGACGCATACGACGAACACGAACAGAAGGTCGCCGCGTATCCCGTAGGGACCCAGGTCGAACATCACGTATTCGAACATGGCAGGGAATGTCAGCGGCGAGCCGTCGGTGGCATGGATGACGATTTCGTCGATGAAGAACAGCGCTCCGATCGAGGCCATCAGGGCTGCGAGGTGATTGTTGACCGGTATGAACCGGAAGCAGGCCACGTACACGACAAAGCCGATGAAGCCCGAGGCGAGGGCCGAGACCAGGAAGACGACCAGCGCCGGGGCGTTGACGAAGGTAAACGCCGCCAGACCCGCGTACGCTCCGGCCAGCGACGCCCCGGCATAGGTCATGTTGAGCTTCCCCATGGCGCCGAAGATCAGCGTGAAGCCGATCCCGATCAGCGCATAGGTCGCGCCGAACAGCAGGCCGTCACCGACGGTCTGCGTGATCTCCACGAACTCGAACCAGAAATCACTCATTGCACATTGTCATGCGGCCCTCGAGGCCAGGTGGTTGGCCGTCCTCCCCGGACGGCAGCGCACGGGTCCGGGCCGGCCAACCTGGTCACGGTCCCGTGCGGGTCCCGAACAGGCCTGTTCCGCCCGACGGCACGGCGACGGGGATGGTTCGATCCCCGGCACCGCCCGCCGGTGAGGATCACGGCCAGAGCCGGTGTCTTGTCAACGAGGATCGTGAACCACCGTCCACGAACCGGCGTCGGCCTGCACAAAGACGTAGGGCTTGATGGATTCGCCCTCGTCCTGCACGCGTCCGATTGCGCCCATCAGCCCGTCGACATTTGCCAGGGCTTCGAGACCGTCCCGGACCTTGCGACGGTCGGCCACGAGGGTGTCGGGCTTGGCCATGACGCCCGTCGCCTCCACCACCTGCTTGATGATGTGCGCGTTCTCCCAGGCGGCAGCGCTGTGCAGGTCGGCGGACCCGCCGTTGGCTTCGGCCAGGGCCGCGACCTGCGCGGCGGCTTCCGTGATCGGAGCGAAACCGGTGGGAATGTACATGCCTTCCGCAGCGTCCGAGCAGCCCTTGAGGGTTTCCGCGCTGGACGAACTGGTCAGCCCCACGAGAACCTTGGGGTTGATCCGCTGGCGCTTCATCTCCTTGAGCATGCCGCAGGTCGTGAACGGGTGCGAGGAGATGATCATCATGTCGGCGCCCGACTTCTTGAAAGCGCGGGCCTGGACCGAGAAGTTCGTGTCCGCCATCAGCCAGTTCGACGACTTCGAGGCTTCCATGACATTCTCGCGGCCTTCTCCCACCTTGCCGGTGACCCCTTCGATGCCCCCGCCGACCCATTCGAAACCGTGTTTCTTGGCCATGGGGACGATGACGAGCGCGAAGGTCAGCCTCGAATGGGCCTGATCGGTCTCCGTTCCGCCGTAGATCGTCTCGGCGTCGGGATACTGGGTACGCAGCCACTCGAACAGCGCGTCGTACATTGCGATCTCGTTCGGCACGTTGCGGAAGGTCCACTGGGACTTCTTGGCAAGGCCCGGCCGGATCGCCGTGTCCGTGAGAATGGGAAACTGGAGGCCGGTGTCGGACGCGTCGCCCACCGTCTTCTGGAAGATGCCGTACATGGCCGCTGCCGCACCCGAGCACGTCGGGCCGATGCCGATCAGCGCTTCAGTCTGCGACTCGACCTTGCGCGCAACGGAAATGGCCTGATCGGCATTGCAGGCGGAGTCGTAGTAGGTCAGCTCCATCTTGGCCATGGTGCCGTCACCAAGCTTCACACCGCCCGCGTCGTTGATGGCCTGCACCGCTGCGGTAAGCACGGCCTCGGAGTTGACCCCGAACGAGCGCAACGGCCCGGACTTCGCGCCCCAGCCCGCGATCTTCACTGTGCGTTCGGTTTCCGCTAGAGCGGGTTGCGCAAAGGCGGTCAGTGTGACCGCCAGTGCGGCCGCGGCCACGCTGGCGAACGTCATCGCCCGGATGCTTGTCCCGGACCTGGTGGAGTTCTCCATTTTAACCCTCCCATGGGCTGAATACGTGCTGACTGTTGCCGTGGAGCAGACAGGGACCAAACCCGGTTTTTCTCGATGCTTCGAGAAAAAACGGCCCGGTTCCGACCGGCCAGGGACCCGATTTCGGGGTAGTAGCAATGACTGAATTCGCGTCGCGAGAGCCTGTCGAGCATACCGAAGACCGGACAGCATCTCGTGCTGAAATCCAGCGTCTGCCGCACGTTGCGGGACGGTTCGATCATGTTCCATCCGGCAGCAAAACGTCGTGGCGTCCTTCCCAGTATCCGGCAAACAGGACCGGGCTGCTCGGGCTGCCAGGACGGGCAACTTTCAGGTGGAGTTTGGCGCATTGGAGCGATCGACACCAGTGTTTTGTACCCGGCCCTCGGAACGCCGGCTCTGCTGATGAAATGCCGGTGCTGTGCACCGATCGATCAACTGCTGTCCCATTCCGCTGCCGACGATCAGGACGAGATGCCGGACGACCACCTTCCCTGCTGCGAAGCCGTTGACGTTTCTGCTCCGGCACACGTTAATCCGGAATGCTGCGGTGCTTTCGACAGGTTGTTCCCGAAGCTCTCATTGGCCGGGCGTGTCGATGACCTTGCAGCTGGTGATTCCGGCATCCTGGCGCTCGCAGACGCGTTTTCCGTGCCCATACTTTCCCCGACCGCTCTCGGGCAGCGCTGCCGGACATGACAGGACCGGACAGACGAGCCCATCCGACTGTAATCGAGTTGGTCCGGATCCAGCAGCAGGTCCGCGAACTTCGACATTTCCCGATTGTCAGGGAACGCCCGGACACGATCCGCAAAGCGGCCGCGGCGGTGAAGGCCTGCCACGAGAACACAGCCGGCCTCGAAACGCTTCAGGATGCTCTTGTGCAGCTGCGCGACCTGCGCAATTCGCTCGCCCATGCCCTGCCTGACAGCGGCGATGACGCCGAAATGGCGCGGTCCGCCTACAGCCCCGGGTGACGATGACCATGGCTGAGGTTCGCGTTCTCGATGTCCTGCTTCATGGCGCACACATCGGCACGCCGACGCAGGTGCCGGGGGACCGCACGCTGTTCGCGTTCGTAGAGGACTATGTGGCGGACGAACACCGGTCGGTCCGCGGCCTCTCCTTCAAGGACCGGCTCGGAGAGCTCATCACCACGTTCAGACCGAGCCGGACAAGGCTGTTGCCGTTCTTTTCGAACCTGCTGCCCGAGGGGTACATGCGCAGCTACCTTGCTGAGCGCGCCGGGGTGAATGAGAAGCGCGAATTCTTTCTGCAGTGGGTACTGTGCAGCGATCTGCCCGGAGCCGTCACCGTCACGTCGGCTAATGGCGAAGTCTGACCGGTCGATGTCGACGGTCACGATGAGCCGGGTGGTCATGGACGCGAGCATGTACTGCGGTTCTCGCTGGCCGGTGTCCAGTTGAAGTTTTCCGCGGTCGAGGCCGCGAGAGGAGGGCTGGCGATTCCGGTCAGCGGCGTGGGCGGATCGTGGATCGTCAAGTTGCCTTCACGCCAATTTGAACATGTGCCCGAGAGCGAGTTCCCAATGATGACGCTCGCCCGGCTGATCGGCATGGATGTACCAGCGCTCCGGCTCATTGATCCGGACGTCATCGGGAACCTGCCCGACGTGGTCGGTGCTCTCAACGGACAGGCTCCTGCCATTGAGCGCTCCGACCGGCTCGGGAACTGAACCCTCGTGCATGTCGAGGACTTTGCCCAGGTCTTCGGCGTTTGTCCGGAGAACAATTACAGGAAAGCCGGCGCCAGCAACATTGCCCATGTCATCGGGTTTGAAGGACATGATGTGGACACGACCGAGTTTATCCGGCGGCTCACCTACAATGTCCTGATCGTCAATGCCGACATGCACCTCAGGAACTGGTCCCTGATCTCTATCCGGACAGGCGCAATGCGGCGCTTGCGCCTGCCCATGATCTTGGTTCTGCGATTCCATATATCGCGGACGACAATGCGGCACTCAACTTCAGCCGAACACGGCGTTTCGATCAGTTTTCCAAAGATGAACTGTTCCATCTCGCCGCGAAGGCGCGCCTGCCCGGCAGGCTGGCACTCGATACCGCCCGTGAGACCGTCGCGCTCTTTCACCAGTACTGGAATTCCGAAAAGATCCATTTGCCGCTCGTCGACACGGTCATCCATGCCATCGAAGCGCATCTGAAGACCGTACCCATAGCCAGGTAAGGCACGCACGGTCCTGGGGATGTTGAAACGGAAAGATCTGTCTCACATGCCCGACCCGTACCGAAAGCTCACTCTGTCGAGCGGGCGAACCGGGGGCGACACTATGTGTATATCGGGGACCAGGTTTCGGGGCCCTTGGGGGTGAAGCCGGTCAAGGGTCAGACAATCGACAATGGAATTCAGTACTCGGTCGGTGAAGGGTGAAGATTGCGATACCTGCGCCTCCAGCAGGGCGCAGGACGGACCCCGGCCTGGGGCCCGGCCCCGGAGCCGCAGGGAATGACATCAGGGGTCTCACGGCAAGCCGCAACAGCCTGACGGACAGCCCGATCCCTCGTGACTCTCAGCCGATTGCCGATCGCTACGGTCCAGGGGCTCCCGAGCGCGCGGATCGCGATTGCAACCGAACGTGAGACGAATGACATTGCGTTCCCGGGCTAGTACCAACGCTCGCATCGCATGTCCTTGCCCGCACGGGGCCAGGGGAGAGAGACGCCTTGGCAGATGGTGTCAGGAAGGATGACGGTCCGGTTCTCGTCTGGTTCCGGCGCGATCTGAGGCTGACCGACAATCCCGCGCTGACGTGGGCCCGGGAGACCGGCCGCCCCGTCATTCCCTTTTTCGTGCTCGACGATGAGGAGCGGCGGGTCGGTGGCGCGTCGAGATGGTGGCTCCACGGAAGCCTGAGCGCGCTCGGCGAAGAGCTGGCGCGCATCGGCAGCGGACTGGTGCTGCGCCAGGGTTCCGCCGGTACGGTGATTGCCGCGCTCGCGCGGGAGACGGGGGCAACGGGCATTGTCTGGAACCGTCTCTACGAGCCGGCCCTTGTCAGTCGGGATACGCAGCTGAAGGCACGCTGTCGTGAAATCGGACTGGTACCCCGGTCCTTCAACGCGGCACTGCTGTTCGAGCCCTGGACCGTCTGCACGCGTGCAGGCGAGCCTTACCGGGTGTTCACACCGTTCTGGCGTCAATGCCTGAGCCACGGCTTCGAACTGCCCGGGGTCACGGTACGACGGTTGTCGCCACCGGCACGCTGGCCTGCGGGCGAAGAACTGGCCGGCTGGCGTCTTCGGCCCGAGGCCCCGGACTGGGCCACCGGCCTGCGGGAAGTGTGGAGCCCGGGCGAGGCCGGCGCCCGTCAGCGGCTCGAACGGTTCCTGCAGGATCCCCTCCAAAGCTACGCGCAGGGACGCGAGTTTCCGGCGAGGCGGGGCACCTGCATGCTCTCTCCCCACCTGCATTTCGGGGAGATCGGCCCGCGGCAGGTCGCTGATGCGATTGGTCCGGTCGAGCCCGGAACCGGTGCCCACACCTTTCTTCTCCAGATCGGCTGGCGCGAATTCAGCTACCACCTGCTCCACCACAATCCGGACATGGTCACGGCCAATCTCCGGCGCGCGTTCGACCGCATGCCCTGGCGCAACGATCCCGAGGGCCTTCGGGCATGGCAGCGCGGCCGGACGGGCTATCCGCTGGTGGATGCGGGAATGCGGGAGCTCTGGACGACGGGCTGGATGCACAACCGGGTCCGGATGGTCGTTGCATCCTTCCTCACCAAGCACCTGCTGATCGACTGGCGACTCGGCGCCGAGTGGTTCCTCGACACGCTCGTGGATGCCGATCTCGCAAGCAACACCGCAGGCTGGCAGTGGGTTGCCGGGAGCGGCACGGACGCCGCACCCTATTTCCGCGTCTTCAACCCTCTCGCCCAGTCGCGGCGTTTCGATGCCGCTGGCGACTACCTTCGACGCTGGCTCCCGGAATTGCGACGCTTGCCCGACACGTGGATCCACGCGCCCTGGGAGGCGTCGGAGCCCGTCCTTGCCGATGCCGGGATACGGCTCGGCGACACCTGGCCCCTCCCCGTCGTGGATCATGGGTCGGCACGCGCAAGGGCCCTGGACATCTACAGGACCATCATCCGCAACGGTTCGTGAGGACCGCAGCTCCCCGGTCCTCCCGGGACTTGCCGACCCGCCGCGTGGTGGTCACGGCCGGTTCGCGATGGTATCTCCGGCCTGTCAGGGGAACCGAAACGAGGACACATTCATTCCAATGGGGAATGACCGCTACAAGCAGGGGGCGGACAGCCGCACAATCACCTGAACCGTGCTTGCTCACTCCAGACCGAAGAGCGGTATGTTCATCGTGCGGGCAATGTCGTTCATCCGCCGGTCGTGGCTCGCGAGTTCCACTTCCTGACCCTGATCCACCAGATACGCGCACGACGCCAGGTGCAGGGCATCGAGGGCCCGCACCGGCGCCGGGCCGGGAAAGGCATCCAGCGCCCGCGCCAGAACTCTCGGGGTCAACTCAAGTAGTGCGACCCTTCCGACAAGCCGGCTTGCTGCCTCGCCGTGCGAGGCTGCAAGACCGCGTGCGTGCAGCGGTGTCCATAGCTCGCATTCGAGGAGTCGGCTCGACACCAGCGTCCCGTGCCAAAGCGAAACCGGGAGCTGGCGGTCCTCCGTCAGCAATCAGGCCAACGCGACGGACGTGTCGATATAGGTCACCGGTCGCGCCGGCTCTCGTCGAGTTCGGCCAGAACCTCGTCCAGACTGGCGACCGGGGCGGGTCTGGGCGGTGGTCCCGACCCCGTCACCGCCGGCGGCGCAAGCACGCCGGACCGAACCGCCTCGGCCAGGAACGCGTCGGCGAGGACCGGGCTCCGGGTCTCCCTGAGCGGGCCCAACTCGGCCACCACACGGTCACGGTCGGTGACCAGGATTGTCTCACAAGACGCCGCAAGCCGGACGTACTCGCTCAGCTTGCTGTTCAGGACCTTGATGCCGACCGATCTCATGGCAAGGAAGGTTGCTACCGATCGCTACCTTGTGAAATGCCAACTGCGCCGGTCCGGATTGACGCACGGTCCGGACAGTCCGGGGATTGACCGACTCCGATGGAGGTACGGGATCGTCCGCCAACCTTGAGCATGGTCTCCGATGGCAGAGAGGGCATCACCGCCGGTCTTGTGATGGAGGCCCGGATCAATGGTTCCGTCATCGCGACCGGGAACAGGGTCTTCACCGGCATGGAGCCAGCCGTCTTCGATTTCGTTGTAGCGCCAGCCGTCACCATGACTGGCTCCGTTCATGTGGTCCGTGTCATCTGCACGCCCAAGGGACAGGCTCGAAACACGACCGATCCATCGGGGTACCCCGGATGCGGCGGTCGGTTCGCCGGTCCCGCCTGCGGCCTGCCAACCCGCCGCGCGGTGGCCACAGCCGGTCCGGGATGGTATCTCCGGCCTGTCAGGCGGACGGGGTGCCGGCACTGCTGCGCACCTGATCAGGGGGTAGTGGCGTGCGGGACAGGGGCGAGCGTTTCCGGGTTTCGATCGGGGAGCTGAACGGCGCGCTGGGCGACCTCGGGACCCTCCTGCCGCTGATGCTGGGCGCGATATTCCTCGCGGGTCTCGCCCCTGTGCCGGTCGTGCTTGGCTTCGCCGCCTTCTACCTCGCCACCGCCGTCGTGTACCGGCTGCCGGTCCCGGTTCAGCCGATGAAGGCGGTGGCCGCGGTGCTGCTGACCACCGGGGCGACTGCTCCGGAAGTCGCGGCCGCGGGGGTTCTGCTCGGCGTCGCCCTTCTCGTTCTCGGTGCAACCGGATGGATCGGGTGGCTGGCCCGGGTCATCCCGAAACCGGTGCTGGCCGGGTTGCAGGTCGGTCTCGGCATCACGCTTGCGTTGATGAGCCTGGAACTGATGGGAACGTCGCCGCCGGTTGCCATCGCGGCCCTGCTGATCCTCTCGGCTGTCCTCGTCGCTCCCTGGCTGCCGGCAGCCCTGCTCGCGCTGGTGGCAGCGACCGTGCTTGCCCGGCTCCTGGAGGTCCCGGGCCTTTCTCCCGCCGCCTGGCCTGACCTGTTTGACCTGCCTGTGGACATCATTCCCTCGCTCGACGAGATCAAGCGTTCACTGACGGTGCTCGCGCTGCCGCAGCTCTCGCTCACAGTTACCAACGCGATCCTCCTGACGGCACTGGTCGCCGGTGACCGGTTCGGCGAACGCGCCGCCCACGTCACGCCGGCCCGGCTGGCATGCACCAGCGGAATTGCCAACCTGCTTCTTGCTCCTCTCGGCGCCCTGCCGATGTGCCATGGAGCCGGTGGCCTCGCCGCCCACTACCGGTTCGGGGCCCGCAGCGGAACCGCTCCACTGCTCCTCGGTCTCGCCCTGGCCGCGGTCGCACTGGCACCGTCGGGCCTTGCCCTGGTTGCCATGATTCCGGCAGCCGGCCTTGGAGCACTGCTGCTGGTTGCGGCGGGCGAACTTGCCCTCGGCCGGCGCCTGCTCGGCAGTCCGCCGTCTCACTGGCCGGTCATCGCGGTCACCGCGGGAGTGACCGTCTGGACCGACCCATTCCAGGGTCTGCTCGCGGGTGCGGCCGCGTTCCTGCTCGCCCTCCTGGCGGAGAAGGGTGCGCGGCAGTTGCGCGAACTGCGCCATTCCGGGGCGAGGCGCTGACGCGGACCGATCAGCCAGACGTAGGCGCGGACGACGCCAGTCGGGAAAGGTGCATTCGTTATCTGGTGAACCCGACCCATGGGGCGGGGCGGAAAGGATTGTCGGAACCGAGCGTGGTTTGGGAATGGAAAACACAAACTCACCAATAGAGAATCGGTCAGTTCTCTACCTCCGCATCGCATCACCATGATCCGGGAAAAGGGCCGTACATTACCGTCCCGGACACATGACCAGTTGGAATCCGCTGCAATCAAGATTGCATGACAAAACTGGGGGAAGACCAACGGCGCTACCATGACCTGTAGGTGAGACAGACGGGTAACGGGGATGGTTCCCGATATCTTCGATGTCGGCTGGCGCCAGTTCAACAGCCAGATCACACGAGGTGAAACTCGGCAAGACCGAGTCTCTCCGCATTCTCGACCGTCGAAAGATATCCATCGATGAACACGAGGTCATGGGCTTCGAAACCGTAGACGGTATCAATCCCGTTATCGTCGCGGGACAGATACACATGGTCCACCTCACCATCACCCGTAACGGTGTTGTTACCCGTCACGATCACGTCATCACCGGCGCCGCCCCAGAGAAAATCGGCTTCAAGGTCGCCGTACAGGGTATCGTTTCCTGCGCCTCCGTACAGGATATCATCGTCCTGTCCGCCACGCATGAAGTCGTTACCGTTGCCACCCCACAGTTCATCTCGACCCATGTTGCCGTGCAGGAAGTCGTCGCCGTCACCGCCAATGAGTGTGTCCCATTGTTTTCGCAGGTGGATGGTGTTGGTTCGAGTCCTTCCAGGAGACCACGTGCCCTCATTCTGACCACCGAATATCGTGTCGTTTCCTGGACCGCCATTGAGGCTGTCGGCGCCGGCATTACCGTTAATCAGGTCGTTCCCGTCTCCCCCGAGGATGGTGTCGCGATCGTCGGTCCCGTTGTAGTCCTGATGGGTCAGAAAACTGGTGAAAACGACCCCGTTGCCGAACAACACGTCGTTTCCCGGTCCTCCAACTATGTGATCAGCTCCGGAATTGCCCGCGATGGTGTCATCGCCTTTACCCCCGTCGAAGTTTTCGCTCGTTGCGTTACCCCTGTATAAGTCGCCCTCGTCGCCTTCATCACCCTCGTCGCCTTCATCATTTTCATCGCCCTCGTCCCCCTCGTCGTTCTCGTCCCCCTCGTCGTTCTCGTCCCCCTCGTCCCCCTCGTCCCCGTTGTCGTCCTCTTCGCCTTCGTCTCCCTCATCACCCTCGTCGCCTTCATCATTTTCATCGCCCTCGTCACCCTCGTCCCCGTAGTTGTCCTCGTCTCCCTCGTCTCCCTCATCCCCCTCGTCACCCTCATCCCCCTCATCACCCTCGTCGCCTTCGTCGCCTTCGTCCCCGTCGTCGTCGTCCTCGTCGTCGTCGTCGTCCTCGTCGTCGTCGTCCTCGTCGTCATCTTCATCCTCATCGCTCGAGGACATGACATCCGTCGCATCAGCAAAGAACCGTTCCTCACCAAACAGGATCTCTCGTTGAAAATTCCGTTCGTTCGGTGTCAAACCCGTGTCAGCCAGATCAACGGCATCCTGCCCCGAAGAAGTCCCGTCTTTCGTGATTGCCTCGTTTGCCATCGTGCCGCTCCCATCGTGCCTGACCATCTTGTTGCGGCCCTGAGACCCAACGGGATGACCACCCCAGTGACTGCAGCGACGATTTCACCGTCAAATTCTGTGTCTCGCCATCTGTGTTCTGTGTCTCGCCATCTGCGGTCCGTTATAGTCAGCGGTTGTCGAGCAACGTCATATGTGCCTGAAGGCGGCTGTGCCTGAAGGCGGCTCGCCGGTGGCAAGCGGTTGCAGGGTTCGCGTGTGCGTCAGCAGCGTCCGAGGGCATCGGGAGCCGGTTCGAACCGTTCTTCGTGGGAGTCCGGGGACGGGGAACGTGACGTGACGCGTACGATCGGGTAAATGTCGTTGGCCACGCCGGGGCCCGGAGCCGTGCTCGGACCTCGCTCATCTACCTGCCCTGTGGCCGAATACGGCGACCGGACGACAGTGTCCGCAACCGGCAGATTGATGCCCCGGCACTACTTCCCGTCCGGGAAAAGCATGATGACATATCCGAGCGTCCGCCTCGCTCCAGGTGCTCTCGCGGGGCAGGTCCGCAACGGGAAAGGCGTCGGTGAGACGTAGACTGCGGAATGGCAAGGCGTTTCGGCCTTGCCCATGGCAGCTGCCGCAACCTCTGTTCCGGTTTCTCAGCGACCCCTGATCGAACTATTTCGGTTCGCTGCAGTCGTCATACCAGCGGTCGCAGTTTAGAACCCATGCGCCCATTTTCTGTTTCCGATAGAGGCGATGCGAGCCGGCTGTGAGACGAGATTGTTCCAGGCATGGCAGCAGTGATCGAGGATATCGTCGTAGTTTTTGAAGACGCGGTTGGAGAGCCAGTTTTCGCGCATGAACTGCCAGACGTTTTCGACCGGATTGAGTTCGGGCGATCGGGGCGGAAGCGGCATGAGTGTGATATTGCCGGGAACTTCGAGGGTGGAGGAGGTATGCCATCCGGCCTGGTCGAGCATGA
>MPMT01000073.1 GCA_002238645.1 Alphaproteobacteria bacterium bin52
AGTACCGGTTCAATCGTCGCTTCGACCTACCCGACATCATACCCAGACTGGTCTACGTGGCCCTGAGGACGCCGCCGATGCCGGAACGGCTACTCAAGCTACGCTTAGCTTGAGTGGGAATCAGGAATGGTCTTATGGGGGTGCGGTGCCGCGAAACCGGGAAGTTGCCGGCGGGACATTCCGGCCGATACCCCAAGGCTCTCGCGAGGCAGATGACGGCAGGAGGTAACCCCGTCGGTCTTGGCGGGTCCCGGCGATCGAGATGATGTCCGGACGCGTGCTGGCAGTCCGACAGGCTGGTTTGGGCATTCCCCGGCGAAGTGGCCGTGCCGTCGATAGGCGACCATGACCGACCGGTACACCGCCCGACGGTATGCGTCCCTGTATTCCGCCCCACCTGGTCAGGGCCTGACCGGTCCCGTGGCCGGAGGCCTCGCTCGCTCTGACCCTGTGCAGTGATGCGGGGCTGGAAATACCGTCGAACGAGAATGGTACGGAAGGCTCGAAAGGTCGGGCCCGGTGGCCGGGGGCGAGAACAGCCGGGGTATTTCCCGGCCGGCCGGAGGGCTCCGGTCCGCGTTTCTCCGCGACAGCGGGTTCGACAGTCGAACCGGTGGCTTCCCTTGAACGGATGCGGGGTCTGGCCTACGCTACCTGACGGAGAACATGATCGCGGGTCCGCACGTCCCGGTCGGTGGGATGTCAACAGGGAGCAAGGCCATGAAGAAACTTCTCGTCGCCGCGTTTGCCGGTTTGGTGGCTGTTACTGGACTCGGTGTTCCGGGCAAAGCTTCCGCAGACTGCGGGGAAGTGTCCATCACCGAAATGAACTGGGCATCGTCCCAGATCATCACCGAGGTCGCCAAGTTCCTGATGGAGCAGGGATACGGGTGTTCGGTCGAAAAGGTACCGTCCGCAACCACCACGTCGGTCGCGTCCCTGGCCGAGAACGGCGAACCCGACATCGTCACCGAGTTGTGGCTCAACTCGACCGGTGACGTCTATGCCAAGCTTGAGGCTGAGGGCAAGGTATCGCGGCTTACCGAGGTGATCTCACCGGGCGGACTCGAGGGGTGGTGGGTTCCCGCCTATCTTGTCGAAGCGCACCCGGAACTGGCCTCCATCGACGGTGTGCTGGCCAATCCCGACCTGGTCGGCGCGCGGTTCAACAACTGCCCGGACGGCTGGGGCTGCCGCATTGTCAACGACAACCTGGTCAAGGCGCTTGGTGTCGAGGCCGCCGGTATCGAGGTGTTCAACCACGGCTCCGGCGAGACACTGGCGACTTCGATCGCGGCTGCCTACGATGACCAGGAGCCCTGGTTCGGATACTACTGGGGACCGACCGCGCTGCTTGGCAAGTACGAGATGGTCAAGGTTTCTCTGGGAGACATCGACGGTGATGTCCACTCGGCGAACCAGAACAAGGACAACCCGAGCCCGGGCGTGTCGGACTTCCCGCCCGCCCCGGTCCTGACGGTTGCGACGGCCGCGCTGACCGAGCGTGAGCCCGCGGTCGCCGAACTGATGGGCAAGATCAGCTTCGAGGTCGGCCTGCTGAGCGGCATCCTTGCCTGGCAGGAGGAAAACGGCGCCTCGGCGGAGGAGGCGGCAGTCTATTTCCTGACCTCACGCTCCGACGTCTGGTCGCAGTGGATCAACGACGGCGCGCGCGAGAAGCTTGCGAATTTCATCAAGTAGGTTTCGGCGCGTCGGTCGTTTTCCACACGACGCCCTGACCGACCTGCAATGGGCGCGATCCGGGCCGGGAACCGTTCCGGCCCGGTTCCCCGCACGGGGGTGAGCGGTCATGGCGACCTACGATTTCCTGTTTGACGGGCTCGGCCTGCGCGACTGGTGCGATGCGGGCAAGACGGGTGATGCGCCGCTGTCGATGGCGGACCTGCTCGCGAAGGGTGGCGCCGCCACGGACACGCCGTGGTGGGAGTTTCCGTTTCCGTCGCTCGATGCGCTGAACGAGGCGTGCGGTCGGATCGCCCAGTCCCGCGACATGACAAAGGCCGTCGAGGACGGGTTCCTGGCGATCAAGGATGTCCTGCGCTTCGTGCTCGATCCGATGACGCAGCCGCTGAGCTGGATACTCGAATTCGCGCTGCTTGTCTTTGAGGCCGCCCCGTGGTGGGTGATGTTTCCCATTCTCATGGCTGTGGTGTACATCGCGACCAAGTCGGTCCGGCTGATCGGCTTCGTGACCGCCTGCATCGCGTTCCTGGCCTTCATCGACCACTACGGGTTCGCCATGCAGACGCTTGCGATCATCTTCGTCTGCGCCTTCCTCTGCGTACTGTTCGGCGTGCCCATCGGAATTGCCATGTCGCGCAGCGACAGGATGCAGCGCATGACGATCCCGGTTCTGGACATGCTCCAGACACTGCCGCCCTTCGTCTACCTGATCCCGCTGATCTTCCTGTTCTCGGTGACCGAACCGAAGCTCTACGGTATCGCGATCATCCTCTATGCGATCGTGCCCGTGATCCGGCTCACCGATCTCGGCATCAGGCTGGTGGACAGGGATGTCATCGAGGCCGCGGATTCCTTCGGCATGACCGACCGGCAAAAGCTGTTCGGCGTCCAGATCCCGCTGGCCCTGCCCAACATCATGGCCGGGGTGAACCAGACGATCATGATGAGCCTGGCCATGGTGGTCATCGCATCGCTTGTGTCGGCACCGGGTCTGGGAGTGCTCGTGCTGCGCGGCATCCGGAACCTGGAACTGGGTGTCGGACTGATCTCGGGTCTCGGTATCGTTCTGCTCGCGATCGTCCTGGACCGCGTGACCAAGGCCGCGCTCGACCGTGTCAACGCCGCCCGCAAGGTCTGACGGGGAGGCGGCGGCGTGACCGGGAATGTCAAGATCGCGATCCGGAGCCTGTACAAGATCTTCGGGCACGACCCGCAGGCGGCGCTGGAACATGTCCGGGCCGGCGTCAGCAAGACAGACCTGCTGGAAAGGTACGGCCATGTACTCGGCCTGCACGACATCAATGTCGAGATGCGCGAAAGCGACATCACGGTCATCATGGGTCTTTCCGGGTCGGGCAAGAGCACGCTTATCCGGCATCTCAACCGGCTGATCGAGCCGACCTCCGGCGAGGTCGAGGTCGATGGCGAGGACGTGCTGGCCTACGGCGAGGAACGGCTGCGCATGCTGCGGCGTGAATCCATGTCCATGGTGTTCCAGAAGTTCGCTCTGCTGCCGCACCGCACCGTGGCCGAGAACGCCGGAACGACGCTCCAGGTCCGCGGCGTTCGCCAGAGGGACTATCTGAAGGACGCAGGGGCGTGGCTGGAACGGGTCGGCCTCGGCGGCTACGAGAACCACTATCCGCACCAGCTGTCAGGTGGCATGCAACAGCGTGTCGGCATTGCGCGTGCGCTGACCTCGAATTCGCCAATCATGCTGATGGACGAGGCGTTCTCCGCTCTCGATCCGCTGATCCGCACAGACATGCAGGACCTTCTGCTGGAATTGCAGAAGGAGCTGCACAAGACCATCGTCTTCATCACCCACGACCTGGACGAAGCCCTCAAGCTGGCGGACCGACTGGTCATCTTGAAGGACGGCTACATCGTTCAGCAGGGCGAGCCGCAGCATATCCTGCTGAACCCGAACGACCCCTACATCGAGGATTTCGTCAGCGACATCAACCGGGCCCGGGTTCTCAGGGTGCGCTCGATCATGACCCCCCTGAACAGCGGTGATCTGCCGCGCGATGCGCACGGCGAGGTCGACATCAACGACACGCTCGAGAACACGATTGCGCGTTCCGGCGGCGACACCTCGCATTCCTACATCGTGACGCGCGATGGAACGCCGGTCGGCGTGCTGGAGATGACGAACCTGGTCAAGGCGCTGGTGCCGCGCGTTGCCACGGAGGCCGGCGCGCGGAAGTACTGAACGCGGGCCTGTCCCGGTCCGGCTGCGGATCGCCGTTGAAGGCTGTGGCAATGGGTCATGCGCCGCCCTCTGCGTGCAGATCGGTGTAGGCCGGGGCTCCGCGGCGGCCGCGCGCGGCATGGACCCCGCGGGCGATGGCGCGGGCGACGCAGTTGGCGGCGTGTCCGCCGAGAATCGCGAGGTCGCGGGCCGGACTGGCGAGCGGAACCCTGCCGGTTGACAGCGCAAGGATCATGTCGCCGTCAAGCGGCGTGTGGGCCGGCCTGACGGCGCGGGCAAGCCCGGCCTGGGCGATGGCGGCAAACCGGGTTGCCTGTACCCGGTCGAGCGCCGCGTCGGTTGCGACCGCGCCGATGGTGGTGTGCGCACCGGCCGACGCCGCCTTCGGGACCGACACGGCAGCCGGATCGTGCCGGCCGTCGGGACGCCGGCCGCCGAACTCGCCTTCGCGTTCCATGTCCCAGGCCCAGAAGACGCCGGTTCCGGGCATCAGCACGTCTCCGACCGGGTTGGCCGCCACTATGGCGCCGACAGTGACCCCGAGTTCGCCGATCACGACCGAGGCGCTTCCGAGCCCTCCCGCGAGGTGCCCGGCACGCGCCCCGGTTCCCGCACCGACGCTGCCAATGCGAAACCGCGTCCCCGCACTCCCGGCCGCCTCCCGGGCAAGCTTTCGGTAGGGCGAGTGCTCGCCCTGCAGGGCGACGGACGGCCCCGCAAGGTCGAACAGGATCGCCTGGGGGACGATCGGCACCCGCGCCCGTCCGACCGGGAACCCGCGACCGCGGGCCGCAAGCCAGGACATGACCCCGCCCGCGGCATCGAGGCCGAAGGCGGAACCCCCCGAGAGCACAACGGCGTCCACGGTCTCGATGCTGGCGGACGGCTTGAGCAGCTCGATGTCGCGAGACCCGGTGCCGCCGCCGCGAACGTCGACGGCGGCGATGGCGGGGTAATCCGGCAGGACGACGGTGACACCGCTGACAAGCTCCGGGTCGCCGGCGTTGCCGACCGCGAGGCCGGGGACGTCGGTAATCAGATTGAGCGGCCCGACCGGATTGTCCATCACGCCGCCCGTAGGGTGGTCACCAGGGCGCCATGATATGAAGCGGGGCGGCGCCTTGGCAATTGCGGGCGCAGCCGCTATGAGGTCTGTCATCATCACCAGACCGGCACGGCCATGGCGGACCTCACCCACGAGATCGCACGACGGCGCACCTTTGCGATCATCTCTCATCCGGACGCGGGCAAGACCACGCTGACCGAGAAGCTGCTGCTGTTCGGCGGCGCCATCCAGATGGCGGGAATGGTCAAGGCACGCGGCGCGCAGCGCCGCGCCCGGTCGGACTGGCTCGCGGTCGAGCGCGAACGGGGCATCTCGGTTGCCTCCTCGGTAATGAGCTACGAATACGAGGGACAGGCCTGCAACCTTCTCGACACGCCCGGCCACGAGGACTTTTCCGAGGACACCTACCGCACGTTGACCGCGGTCGACTCGGCGGTGATGGTGATCGATGCCGCCCGCGGCATCCAGGAGCAGACGCGCAAGCTGTTCGAGGTGTGTCGGCTGCGTGACATGCCGATCATCACCTTCATCAACAAGATGGACCGGGAGGCGCGCGATCCCCTGGACCTGCTCGACGAGATCGAGCAGACACTGCAGATCGAAGTGTCGCCGGTCAGTTGGCCGGTCGGTGCCGGTCAGCTGTTCCGCGGCTGCTGGGACCTGCTGGAGGACCGGCTCTGCCTGGTTGCCAGGGGCAGTCACGAGGAACCGGATCCCGGCCAGATCTGCCAGGGACTGAACGATCCCAGACTTGAGACACTGTTGCCGGGCGACGTTGCCGCCGAGCTGCGCGAGCAGGTGGAGATGGCGGAAGCGCTCTGCCCGCGGTTCGACCGGGACGCCTTTCTCGAGGGCAACATGACGCCGGTGTACTTCGGCAGCGCGCTCAACAACTTCGGGGTCCGGGAACTGTTGCGCGGAATTGTCGGGTTTGCTCCGCCGCCGCGCCCGCAACCGGCCGAGGGGCGCGTGGTCTCGCCCGACGAGGACCGGTTCTCGGCCTTCGTGTTCAGGATCCAGGCCAACATGGACCCGAAACACCGCGACCGGATCGCCTTTGCCCGGGTGTGCTCCGGCGAGTTCCGCCGCGGAATGCGTCTGCGCCATGTCCGCGACAGGCGGCGGTTTGCGGTCCACAACGCGGTCACGTTCCTCGCCCGCGACCGCGAGGTGGCGGAACAGGCCTATCCGGGTGACATCATCGGGTTGCCCAACCACGGCAACCTGCGCATCGGCGACACGCTGACCGAGGGCGAGGAGCTGCAGTTCAACGGCATCCCGAGCTTCGCGCCTGAAATGCTGCAACGGGTTCGCCCGGTCGACCCGATGCGCGGCAAGCACCTGGGACGCGCCGTCACCCAGCTGGCGGAGGAGGGGGTGGCCCGGGTATTCAGGACCGCAATCGGGTCGAACTGGATCGTCGGCGTGATCGGCCAGCTTCAGTTCGACGTGCTGGCCGATCGTATCCGCACCGAGTACGACATCCCGGCGGTCTTCGAGCCGGCGGCCCTGCACACCGCGCGCTGGATCGACGCAGACGACCCCGGACTGGTCAAGCGGTTCGTCGAGAGCAACCCGGGCGACCTGGCGCACGACCACGACGAGATGCCGGTTTTCCTCGCGCGCAACACGTGGCACCTGCGTCACACCGAGGAGAACTGGCCGGGCCTGCGGCTTCTGCGTACCCGGGAGCAGACGGTCCGGGCCGGTCGCTGATCCGTGCGCAGGGCGGATGTGTCGGCGCCGCGTCTTCGCTATAGTCTGTGCCGGCGCAGGCAGGCAGGGTGAGGGATCATGTGTGGCATCGTCGGTCTCTATCTGAAAAACCCGGAACTGAGGACCCGGCTGGGCAGCCTGTTCGCTCCCATGCTGACCGAAATGACCGAACGCGGTCCAGACAGTGCCGGACTCGCGGTCTATCGCGACCAGGCACCGACGGGCCGGGTCCGGGTTACGGTCCGCGCTCCCGGGGTTGACTGGCATGCGACCGGCGAACGCGCCTCGAGTGAACTCGGAACCCCTGTCACGGTCACCCCGATGGCGACCCACGCGGTCCTCGAGGCGGCGGTGGACGGCGAGGTGCTGCGTGACTGGGCCCAGGCCGGCGATCCGCCGCTGCGGGTGACCAGTTCGGGTACCACGCTGGAGATCTACAAGGAAATCGGACTGCCCGCGGCGGTGCTCGAACGGTTCGGCGTGCCGCAGATGTCCGGCACCCACATGATCGGCCACACCCGGATGGCCACGGAAAGTGCCGTGACCACCGAGGGAGCGCACCCGTTCAATACCGGTGATGACCTGTGCCTGGTCCACAACGGTTCCCTGTCCAACCACCACCGGTTGCGGGACTGGCTCAGGGAGCACCAGGGTCTCAAGTTCCAGACCGAGAACGACAGCGAGGTCGCGGCCGGCTACCTGACCTGGCGGCTGATGCAGGGCGCGACCATTGCCGAGGCGCTCGAGGCCGGGCTGCGAGACCTTGACGGTTTCTACACCTTTGCGGTGGGCACCCGTGACGGGTTCTCGGTGCTGCGCGATCCGATCGCCTGCAAGCCGGCGGTCATGGCCGAAACCGATGACTGGGTCGCCATGGCATCGGAATTCCGCGCGCTCGCCAGGCTGCCGTCGGTGGATGACGCCGTGGTGTGGGAACCGCGCCCGGGCCAGGTCTATTCCTGGGGCAGGGCATGAGCGCACGCGAGGAAATCGATCTCGATGCGGTTCCTGTCCGCCGGCTGAACCGCCTGTTGCAGGGCCGTGACAGCGCCCGGCAGGCAGGATCATTCGATGTACTCAATCCCCGCGGGCGCCACGCGCTTGCCGCGGGCCTCGTCGATCCGATCGACGTGGTGATCCATGGCCACGCCGGGTACTACTGCGCCGGGATGAACCAGCAGGCACGTGTAACCGTGGCCGGCAACGCCGGGACCGGTGTGGCCGAGAACATGATGTCGGGCGAGGTCCGGGTCCATGGGGACGCCAGTCAGTCGGCGGGAGCGGCCGGGTGGGGCGGCCTGCTGGCGATCGGTGGTGACGCCAGTGCGCGGTGCGGGATCTCGATGAAGGGCATCGAGATCGTCGTTGGCGGTTCGGTCGGGCACATGACCGGGTTCATGGCCCAGGCCGGCTGCCTCGTGGTGTGCGGAGATGCCGGCGCCGCCTTCGGAGACTCGATCTACGAAGCCGAACTCTACGTGCTGGGTGAGGTCGAGACTCTCGGTGCCGACTGTGTAGAGAAGGACATGGATGACCGCCACGTCGCACGCATCGGGGAGCTGCTCGGGCGGGCCGGGTTTGCCGCAGACGCCAGTGCGTTCCGCCGCTACGGTTCGGCGCGACAGCTCTACCACTTCAGGATCGACAATGCGGCCGCCTACTGATGCGGTCGCCTGCTGGGGATCACTGCCATGACCGGTGACCGCCCGCCGAGGGCCTCGGCGACCTTTCCGCCGCACGTGATCGCCGAGATCCACCGTGCCGCCGGCCAGGGCATCTATTCGATCCGCGGCGGCGGCGCCAGGCGGCCGCTGCCCAACTTCGATGACCTGGTGTTCCTGGGCGCGTCGGTTTCGCGCTACCCGCTCGAGGGCTACCGCGAGCGCTGCGGCACCGACGTGACCATCGGCACGCGGTTTGCGGGCAAGCCGGTGACCCTGAAGATCCCGATCACCATCGCCGGCATGAGTTTCGGGGCGCTCAGCGCCAATGCCAAGCGCGCGCTCGGTCTCGGGGCAAGCGCGGCCGGGACCAGCACCACCACCGGTGACGGCGGCATGACCGAGGAGGAGCGCGAGGCGTCCGACATCCTGGTCTATCAGTACCTGCCGTCGCGCTACGGCATGACACCGGACCAGCTGCGCCGCGCCGACGCGATCGAGGTAGTGATCGGCCAGGGCGCGAAGCCCGGCGGCGGCGGCATGCTGCTCGGCCAGAAGGTCAGCGAACGGGTCGCCGGCATGCGGGTGCTGCCGCCGGGAATTGACCAGCGCAGCGCGTCGCGCCACCCGGACTGGACCGGACCGGACGATCTCGAGATCAAGATCCGGGAACTGCGCGAGATCACCGACTGGGAGAAACCGGTCTACGTGAAGGTGGGTGCCACGCGCACCGGCTATGACGTGGGGCTCGCGGTCAAGGCCGGTGCCGACGCCGTCGTGGTGGACGGCATGCAGGGTGGAACCGCCGCCACCCAGGACGTGTTCATAGAGGACGTGGGCATCCCCACCCTGCCGGCGGTCCGCATGGCGGTCGATGCGCTCAAGGAACTCGACATGCACCGCAAGGTGCAGCTGATCGTCTCCGGCGGCATCCGTACCGGGGCCGATGTCGCCAAGGCGCTGGCTCTCGGGGCCGATGCGGTGTCGATCGGCGTTGCTGCCCTGATGGCGCTCAATTGCAACGCTCCTCTGTGGCCCGAGGATTACGCGGCACTCGGTGTCAGTCCCGGACACTGCGACCAGTGCCAGACCGGGCGGTGTCCGGTCGGCATCACCACCCAGGACCCCGTGCTCGAGCGCCGGCTCGACCCGGAGGAAGGCGGACGCAGGGTGCGCAACTACCTCGCGACCCTGGCGATGGAGTGCCAGATGCTGGCCCGGGCCTGCGGCAAGAGCCACGTGCACAACCTGGAACCCGAGGACCTGGCGGCGCTCACGCTGGAAGCGGCCGCGATGGCCCGGGTGCCGCTGGCCGGAACCGACTGGATCCCGGGCTGGTCGCGCTGATCCGGTCGTGACGGGGACGAGGGAACCCAGAAACAGGGGGAAGGACGATGACGGGTGTTCTCGAGAGGTTTGCCGCGGAACGGGGTGTCCGGTACTTCCTGTTCAACTTCACCGACCTGAGAGGAATGCAGCGTTCGAAGCTGGTTCCGGTCTCCGCAGCGGGGGAGATGGAGGTCGCGGGCGCCGGGTTTGCGGGCTTTGCCGCTTACCTCGACATGACCCCGGCGAACCCGGACATGTTCGCCGTTCCCGACGTCAGCAGCGTCATGCAACTGCCGTGGAAACCCGAGGTGGCATGGGTCCCAGGTGACCTGGTAATGAACGGCCGCGCGGTCGAGCAGGCGCCCCGTGTCACGCTGAAGCGACTGGTCGAACGCGCCGCCGGCCTCGGCTACCGCATGAAGTGCGGCGTCGAGGCCGAGTTCCACCTCATCGACGCTGACGGAGCAGGGATCTCGGATCCGCGCGATATCGAGGCCAAGCCGTGCTACGACCAGCAGGCGCTGATGCGGCGCTACGACGTGATCTCGGAAATCTGCGACGGAATGCAGTCGCTTGGCTGGTCGCCGTACCAGAACGACCACGAGGACGCGAACGGCCAGTTCGAGATGAACTGGGAGTACGACGATGCGCTGGTTACCGCCGACCGGCACGCGTTCTTCAAGTTCATGGTCAAGTCGATTGCCGAAATGCACGGGCTGCGCGCCACCTTCATGCCGAAGCCGTTCGCCGAGTTGACCGGCAACGGATGCCATATCCATGTCTCGCTGTGGGACGGAAACCGGAACCTGTTCCACGACCCGGCGGGTGAACTGGGGCTGTCGGCCACCGCACATGCGTTCCTCGGCGGCGTGCTGCACCACACCGAGTCGATGTGTGCGGTCACGAACCCGATCGTCAATTCCTACAAGCGCATCAACGCCCCGGTCACGGTCTCCGGGGCGACCTGGTCTCCGAACACCGTCACCTGGTCGGGGAACAACCGGACACACATGGTCCGAACTCCTGACGAGGGGCGGTTCGAGTTCCGGCTGGCTGACGGGGCGGTCAACCCGTACCTGTTGCCGGCGGTGTTCCTCGCAGCCGGTCTCGACGGACTGGCGCAGGATCGCGACCCCGGGCCCCGGCTCGACCTCGACATGTACAACGAGGGTCACAGGGCACGGCGTGCCCGCCGGCTGCCTCGCTACCTGCTGGATGCGATTCGGCTGTTCGACCGTAACCGGGTCCTGAAGGCGGCGCTGGGCGACGAGGTCTCAGCGGCCTACGTCACGTTGAAGATGCGCGAATGGGACGATTATTCGCGCTCGATCAGCGCGTGGGAGCGACAGACTTCGCTCGACATCTGAGGGGACGCAGCTGCGGGTGATGAATTCCGGGCGGTTTGCGTGTTAGGGTGGGGGCGTCGCAGGACGGCACGACGGACGTAACTGGAGAGAGATGATGGGCAATTCGACCGACAGGTGGGTATTTTCGCACAATGAGGCGAAGGAAGCGGTCTGGACAGAGGGACTGAGGGAGATCTTCGAGTACCGTGATCTCGGCATCAAGGACGCGACCAAGGGCGACTATATTGCCCATATCGTCAAGGCCAACGGCAAGGAAATGAAGGACGAGGTCCAGTCGTGGCACGTGCATGACTGCGACTTCCAGTTCGTCTTGGTCCTGAACGGCTGGGCCGAGTTCGAGTACGCCGGACATGGTGTGCGACGGATCGAGAAGGGTGACTGCATCAACCAGCGGCCCGGCATCCCGCATCGCGAGATCGGTTGCTCGAAGGATTTCGAGGTCCTCGAGATCGTCTCGCCGGCGGACTTCAAGACCAGGATCGTTGACGCCCCGGCAGAAGCGGCCGAGTAACAGCCCGCCGGCGATGGCCGGCGCGCCGCAACCGGCAGAACCGCTCGGGCAGATCTGGACCGGCGCCGGGTGTGATCCCGGCGCACTGGATGATTGCGTGCTGTCCGGCGAGGAGCCGGTGCTGCCATCGGTGTTCCGGGTCGGCACGGCGGCACGTACTGTGATCGCCGCGCAGTCGCTCGCCGCTGCCGAACTGTGGCGGGAGCGCCGCGACCGGCGCCAGCAGGTGTCGGTGGACATGCGGCGCTCAGCCATCGCGTTCTGCAGCGAGGCCTTCACCCGGATCCTGGGCCGGCCGGCTGCCGGTCGATGGTCGGCGGTTTCCGGCTACTACCGGACCCGGGACGGGCGCTGGATCCAGCTGCACTGCCAGTATCCGCACCTTCGCGACGGCGTGCTCGCGGTCCTTGACTGCGAAGAGGACCCGCACGCCGTGGCCCGTGCGGTGAGCAGGTGGGACGGTGCTGCCCTGGAGCGGGCCTGCCGGGATCGGGCGCTGTGCGTGGCACTGCTGCGCTCGCCACGGGAATGGGCCGATCATCCCCAGTCCCGCGCGCTCGCGGACCTGCCGCTCATCGAGATCGAGCGGATCGGGGATGCACCGCCACGCCCTCTGCCGCAGGACGGCGAGCGCCCGCTTTCCGGTATTCGCGTGCTTGACCTGACCAAGGTGATCGCCGGTCCGATCTGTGGCCGGACCCTGGCGTCGCACGGAGCCGAGGTGATGCGGGTGGGTGCCGCGCACCTGCCCGTGCTGGAACCGCTGATCATCGATACCGGTCTCGGCAAGCGCTCGACCTTCGTCGACCTGCGCGAGCAGGACGGCCGCCGCGTTCTTCGCGAACTGGCGTCACAGGCGGACATCTTCGTGCAGGGTTACCGTCCGGGAACCCTCGAAGGGCGGGGGTTCGGGCCCGGGGAGATGGCCGCACTCCGGCCGGGCATGGTCTATGTCACCCTGTCGGCCTACGGCCATGCCGGTCCGTGGCGCGACTGGCGGGGGTTCGACAGCCTGGTGCAGACGGCGAGCGGGATCGCCTGGCAAGGGATGGAGGCCGCCGCCGCCGCCCAGCCACTACCGCTGCCCTGCCAGGCGCTCGATCACGCCACCGGGTACCTGGCGGCGTTCGGAGCCATGGTCGCACTGCTTAACCGTGCGCGAACGGGTGGAAGCTGGATGGTGCGGGTCTCGCTCGCGCAGACCGGTCGCTGGATCGACCGGCTCGGAAGGGTCGACGGTCTGTCCGTATCGATGCCGGGCGAGGATGACATCGCCGACATGCTGGAGGTGCATTCCTCGCCGTGGGGTGACGTGCTGCACGTGCAGACACCGCAGGTCATGCCCGACACCCCGTCGTGCTGGGAGAGCGGCCCGGTTCCACCCGGTACCCACCCGCCGGTCTGGGCAGCCTGACCGGCACTCAGCCGACAGCCACCACCATGCCGTCGTGACCGATGTCGAAGTCGTTCTGCCCGGTCCGGTCCTGACCCCGCAACAGGAACAGTGCGCGTTGCGCGAGATCGGTCTGGACGTCGTCCTGGCCGCTGCCGACCGTCATGGCGCGATCGTAGAGCGAGGTGCCGGGCATGTATCGGATGGCGAACCCGGCCCGGCGGGATCCCGACCGGTTGGCTGCGGCTCCGTGCGCGGTGTAGACGTCGAACAGCACCATCTGCCCGGGTTCGAGCGGAACCGTCACCACGTCCGCCTCGTCGAACTCGCCCTCTGCAATCTCCTTGTCGAGTGCCGCTCCCTGGCCGGTGAGGCTGACATGTCGCATGAGCCGGCGCTTTCGGTGAGATCCGGCCACGAGGCGCAGGCAGCCGTTCCCGGTGGTGGCGGGATCGATCGCGATCCACGCGGTGACGGTGGCAAGCGGACGGATCGGCCAGTATTCCCCGTCCTGGTGCCACGGCGTCGCCCGGCCGCTCCGGGCTGCCTTTGAGAAAACCCGGCTGCCCCACAGGATGATGTCGGGCCCGATCAGTTGCTCGGTGACGTCAAGCAGGGCTGGCAGGCGGCAGAATTCGAGGAACCTGTCGTGAATGTCCGGCCGCATGGTCCCGGCGTAGCGGATGTGCGGCGAGACCAGTCCTTCGGTCGGCATGTCCGGGTAGATCCGGATCAGTTCGTCCACCGCGTCCCGCATCCGTCCGACGACGTCCGTGTTCAGCCGGCAATCCGGGACCAGGAAACCGTCGCGCCGGTAGCGGGCGACTTCGTCAGCCGCGAGCGTAACCTCGTAGGTCATTGGCTTGACCTTACCTGATGCCGGACCAGGGCGCGGGGCGGCACAGCTTGTTGTCCTGCGAGACCACCAGCCCCTCGCTTCGCTCCAGGTAGTCGTCCCAGGCCGGGTCCGCGTCCCGGGCGCGACGGCGCGCTTCCAGGTCGGCCAGGTCGCGGTAGCCCCACAGGTGCACCACCTGGTGCAGCGGGCCGTGTTCGACCAGGAAGTAGCCGAGCGGACTGCCGAGGTGCTTCTCCAGCACCGGCAGTGCGTAGCTTTCGAACAGCTCCAGGTACCGCTTCATCTTGCGTGGAACGATGTTGTAGGTGCGCACATCGACAATCATGCTTCAGAGTCCTGCTGCTCGCACCACGCTTGATGACGGGTGCCGGTGGTGTCTACTCTGCCATGGAATTCAGCCGGTTTCACTGTCGTGATCCGGCGCTGGACATGATCGGAGGTGCCGCAGTGCGGACGGAGAGTCTGAACGCAGGGACCCCGCCCGAACAGGGGTCCGCTCCGGCGTGGGAAGAGTCCGGGGTTTCGCAGGACCGGCTTGACCGGCGGGAGTACGAAGAGCGCAAGACCAGTCTCCAGGTCGAGCTCCTGAAGGCCCAGCGCTGGGTCATGGAAACCGGAAGCAGGGTGGTGATCCTGTTCGAGGGCCGGGATGCGGCCGGCAAGGGTGGCAGCATCACGCGCTTCATGGAGCACCTCAATCCGCGTGGTGCCAGGGTGGTGGCGCTCGACAAGCCGACCGAACGCGAGCGCTCGCAGTGGTACTTCCAACGTTACGTCGCCCATCTGCCTTCAGCCGGCGAGATCGTCCTGTTTGATCGCTCCTGGTACAACCGGGCCGGCGTCGAGAGGGTGATGGGTTTCTGCACCGAGGAGGAGTACCGGGAATTCCTGCGCCAGTGTCCGCAGTTCGAGCGCATGCTCGTCGGGAGCGGCGTCCTGCTGATCAAGTTCTGGTTCTCGGTCTCGCAGGAGGAGCAGGCGCGCCGCATCGGCATGCGGCGCGTCGATCCGCTCAAGCAGTGGAAGGTCTCGCCCGTGGACCTTGCCTCGGCGAACAAGTGGGACGAGTACACGCGGGCCAAGGAAGACATGTTCCTGTGCACCCATGTTCCTGAGGCGCCATGGCTGGTGGTCAGGGCGAATGACAAGAAGCGGGCGCGACTTGCGAGCATGGAGGCGTTCCTTGCCCGCATTCCCTATCCCGATCGCCCCGAGGGGGCCGGACCGGATCCGGAGCTGGTCGGCCCGCCCGGGATCGATCATCCGATCGGTGGAGCGACATGAGCGACGGGGGCGGAGTGACGCCCGGGCAGTTTCGCGCTCTTGTTGACGGGATGCTCACGGTGTGGGCGTGCGACGTCCGGGCCGTTCATGCCGGAAACTCCTGCCGTCTCGTGCGCGCCGGCACCGAGATTGCCGCGCTCGGGGTCGAGGTCCATCCGTTCGGCACGGTGTGGCGCATTGCCGTGCCGGGAGGCAGGGACCGGGTCCACGAGTCGGTGGTGGCGGCCCTGCGTACCCTTCGCGGCATCGTGAGCCCGGAACGCGGCGGCGGGCGGATCCTGTTCGTTGCGGAACAGACGACATGACGGACCGGGTGCCGCTGATCGTGGTGACCGGGTTTCTGGGGAGCGGCAAGACCACACTGATTGCCAGCTGGCTGCGACACCCTGGACTGGCCCGGACCGCGGTCATCATCAACGAGTTCGGCGAGATCGGCCTCGATCACGAGCTTATCGCCTCGAGCGAGGAGGACTTCGTCGAACTGACCACCGGCTGTGTCTGCTGCGTCATGCGCAACGACCTGACCGAGGCGGTGCTTCGCCTGAACGGGCGGGATCGCCTGAGGTATGACCGCATCATCCTCGAGACCACGGGCCTTGCCGATCCGGGGCCGATCGTCCAGGCGACCATGGCGGATCCGGCATTGCGCACGCTGGTCCGGCCGGGCCGGGTTGTGACCACCGTCGACGCCGTCACCGGTCCGCAGACCCTGCGCACCCATGACGACAACCGCCGACAGGTGGCTCTCGCCGATGTTCTGCTGCTGACCAAGACCGACATTGCAGGCTCGCTCCCGTCGTTTCGCGAGCAACTGGCCGTTGCCAACCCGTTTGCCCGCCAGATCGAGTCGCGCCACGGCGGTGCCGACCCGATGTCGGTGCTGGCCCATGCGTCGGATGCGCATAGACTGCCCTCGGATGAGAACCGCGATCCCGGCCACCATGACCACCGACTACATCACCATGACCACGACCATCATCACGGTCACGCGGTTGGAGGGTACGCTGCGGTTTCGCTGCGCCGGGAGCGTCCGGTACCGGCGGTGGCGCTCACGCTGTTCCTGCAGGCGCTCTCGGAGGGACTCGGCCCGGACCTGCTGCGCCTGAAAGGGATCGTGTCGATCGCCGAGGCTCCCGAACTTCCGGCGGTGGTGCACGGAGTGCAGAACGTGTTCCATCCGATGACCTGGCTGGACGCCTGGCCGGACGGGGACCGGACCTCGCGCCTGGTGGTCATCGGTCGCGGCGTTCATGCCGACTGGATCACGGCACTGTTCGAGATCGTGATTTCCGAAGTCGAGGTGCGCGGGCACTCTGGACCGCCGGCCGGCGATCGCGGAGACTTGCGCGAAATGCCGGACTGGGGAGGACGAGGATGCTTGACCTGATCGTGAGGGGAGGAACCGTCGTCACACCACATGGCGCGGCAGTGACCGACGTTGCGGTTGATGGAGAGACCATAGCCGCCGTCACGGCACCGGGCGCCATTCCGGACGATGCCGTCGGGCACGTGATCGATGCGGGCGGGAGGATCGTGATCCCGGGTGGTATCGATCCGCATGTCCACTGCAAGTGGCACATGCCGCTGCCGGACGGATCGGTCGGCTACACCGATGGTCCGGAGGTGGTGAGCAGGGCCGCGCTCCACGGCGGCACGACGACGCTCATCGACTTCGCGGCCCGGATGGAGGAGCTGCCGCTGCGCGAGGTGATTGCCCGCCGCGACGCGGACTGGGTCGACAACTGCTACTGCGACTATTCCTATCACGTCATGCTGCTCGGCGATGTCGAACCGCCGGTCCTGGACGAACTCGAGGCCGTGATCACCGATGGCTACCCGACGGTCAAGATCTTCACCACCAACATCACGCCGAACCGGGCGGGTCGGATGGTGCATTTCGGCGACATCTGGGAGGTGTTCAAGATCATTACCCGGACCGGCGGCCTCGGCGTGATCCACGCCGAGGACAACGACCTGGTCATGCACATGTACGAGAAGCTGATCCGCGAGGGCCGGGTCAGCTTCCACAACCTTGCCGAGGTGCACAGCGCACTCTCGGAAGACCTTTCGTTCAGGCGGGTGATCCGGCTGGCCGAATCCGAACGCACGCCGCTCTACATGATGCATGTGAGCGCGGCGACGGGAGTCCACGCGATCCGGGAGGCGAGGGCAAGGGGACTGGCGATCTACGGTGAGACCCTGCACCAGTACATGCTGTTCAACACCGAGGACTACAAGCGGCCGAACGGGCAGATCTACCACACATACCCCTCGCTGAAGTCGCCTGCCGACCAGGCGGAGCTGTGGGCGGGAACGCTGGACGGCGCGATCAACTCCGTGGCGACCGACGAGATCTGCTGCACGCTGAAGCTGAAGACGGTGGGCAACCGCATCGACGACACCACCGGTGGCAACGCCGGGGTCGAGCCCCGCGTGGCGGTCATGTACCACGAGATGGTGACCCGGCGCGGCTACTCGCTCGAGCGTTTCGTCGACCTCGTCTCGACCAACGCCGCGCGGATCATGGGACTGTATCCCCGGAAGGGGGCGATTGCCGTGGGCAGTGACGCCGACATCGCGATCCTGGACACGTCGGTACGTCGCAAGGTCCGGCTCGAGGACCTGCACGAGGCGGACTACAGTCCGTGGGAAGGACACGACATCACCGCCTGGCCGGTGACGACACTGCTCCGCGGCAAGGTCGTGGTCGAGAACGGTGTCTTCAAGGGTGGTCTGGCGGACGGGCAGTATCTGAAGCGGAGCATTCCGGAGTCCATCAGGATCGCTCCGGCGCTCTGACCCCGACATCTCGACCGGAAAGGGAAGCGGAATGAAGTTCGGCCTGTTCTACGAGTTGCCGGTGCCCAAGCCGTGGCACGAGGATACCGAGTCGCGCCTGTTTCACCAGGCACTTGACCAGATCGAACTGGCCGACCGCCTGGGGTTCGACTACGTATGGGAAGTGGAGCATCACTTCCTCGAGGAGTATTCGCACTCCGGCGCCCCCGAGGTGTTTCTGGCCGCGGTGTCGCAGCGGACGAACAGCATCCGTCTCGGCCACGGCGTGACACTCACACCACCGGGCTACAACCACCCGGCGCGTCTTGCGGAACGGGTTGCCACGCTCGACCTTGTCAGTCGCGGACGGGTCGACTGGGGCACAGGCGAGTCGGCGACACTGATCGAGATGGACGGGTTCGGAATCGACCGGGAACAGAAGACCCGGATGTGGAGGGAAGGCACCGAACAGGCCGCCAACATGATGGCGATGACGCCATACCCGGGGTTCGAGGGCGAGTACTTCTCGATGCCGTGCCGCAACGTCGTGCCGAAACCGGTGCAGAAGCCGCATCCGCCGCTGTGGATGGGGTGTTCGCGCCGCGAGAGCATCCTGCGGGCCGCCAGGGCCGGGGTCGGGGCGCTGGTGTTCGGCTTCGTCGAGCCGGACCAGGCAGCCGAGTGGGTGCGGGACTACTACGCGATCATCAAGTCGGACGAGTGCGTGCCGATCGGCCACTCGGTCAACGCCAACATCGCGGCCGTCTCGTCTTTGTCGGTGCACGAGGACGAGCAGGAAGCGGTCCGGCGCGGTCTCGACGGGTTCCGGTTCTTCGGCTATTCGCTGGCCTACTACGTGAGTTTCGGTGAGCACAAGCCGGGACGCGCC
Organism: Alphaproteobacteria bacterium bin52; assembly: GCA_002238645.1. Lineage (GTDB taxonomy): Bacteria > Pseudomonadota > Alphaproteobacteria > Thalassobaculales > Thalassobaculaceae > Bin52. The sequence continues at coordinate 18,773 of MPMT01000073.1, forward strand.
GACATCTGGGGCCGGTTCGAGCCGCTGCGCGAGCAGATGCCGGACAATGCCGGGCGCGGCGGCATCGGGACGCCGGAACAGGTCCGGTCCCATCTCGAAGCCTATGACAAGGTGGGAATGGACCAGATGATCTTCGTGCAGCAGCACGGCAAGAACAGGCACGAGCACATCTGCGAGTGTCTCGGGTTGTTCGCATCGGAGATCATGCCGCGCTTCAAGGCGGCCGAACCGGAACGGGAAGCGCGCAAGGCCGAGGAACTGGCACCGTGGATCAAGGCGGCGCTCGCACGCAAGCCACGCATGGAGATGCCTGCCGACGAGGACCTGCCGGTAATCAAGTCAATGGCGCGGGCGCTCGAGGACGCCGGACAGTCGCCCGGCAATGCCTATGTGGACCCGACCCGGGGCGGAGGCATTCCCCTGCCGCGCCAGGAACCGGTGGCGCCGCCGGGAGACGAGTGAGTAGCGGTGCGCGCTACTTGATCTTGCCTTCCTTGTAGAGCACGTGCTTGCGCGCCACCGGATCGTACTTGCGGAACTCGAGCTTGCCGGTCTGGGTCCGCGGGTTCTTCTTGGTGACGTAGTAGTGGCCGGTGTCGGCCGTACTCACGAGCTTGATCAGAACGGTTGCTGGCTTGGCCATTGTCGGGATCCGTTGCCGAGGAATTGTCAGGCTGGGAAGAATAGTGCGTGGCATTGACCCGTCAAGGACCTGGATGTCAGCGAGACGCCTCTACAGCGCATGCGCAGATACCGGTCGCCGGTACCGTGCCGGGCCCAGACTCCGGCGCGCGTTCATCGAAGCCGCGTTCAGGTGCGACCGCGCGGGACCACCGGACCGTGCGGCGGGAATCTGTGCGAGTGCGCCAGAACGACGCACGGGAGCGAACGCCGGTGATCTCCGTCCTGCCGGCCTGGGCCGGATCCGGGTGCGCCGGGCGTGTGCCGGGATGAAGCCGTTCCGCAGGGACGTGTTCGCATTCGCTGCG
>MPMT01000074.1 GCA_002238645.1 Alphaproteobacteria bacterium bin52
ATGGAGGGCTACCTCGCGCGCCTCGAGGAACTGGTTGCAGGCCTCGGACTTCGCTGCCCGATCCTGCTGATGACGTCGGGCGGAGGCCTTGCCACGATCGAGACCGCGCGGCGCCAGCCGGGGCGCCCCGTCCACTCGGGCGCGGGGGGCGGGCTGCTGGCGCGCGACATCGCCGCCCGGGCCGGGCTCGACAAGGTGATGTCCTTCGACATGGGCGGAACCACGGCGAAAATCTGTTTCATCGAGAACCTCGAGCCGCGCCGGGCCCGGGAATTCGAGGTCGACCGCCAGGCGCGGTTCATGAAGGGCAGCGGACTGCCGCTGCGCATCCCGGTCATCGAGATGGTGGAAATCGGGGCCGGCGGCGGCTCGATCGCGTGTATCGACCAGCTCGGACGCATCTCGGTCGGACCGGAGAGCGCTGGCGCCGAGCCGGGACCGGCAGGATACGGCCGCGGCGGTGAGGATGCGACCATCACCGATGCCGACATCGTGCTCGGGCGCATCGACCCCGACGGCTTTGCCGGCGGACGTATCGAGTTGCAGCCCGCACTCTCGGTCGAGGCGGTTACCCGCGCCGTGGGCGTCAGCCTGGAACTCGACGCCGGTGAGGCGGCGCACGGGATCGTCGAGATCGTTGACGAGACCATGTCGAACGCGGCCCGGGTGCTGGCGGTCGAGGAGGGCAAGGTCGCCTCGGAGCAGACAATCATTGCCTTCGGCGGGGCGGCGCCGCTGCATGCGTGCCGCATCGCCGAGAAGCTCGGGATCGACCGGATCCTGGTGCCGGTCGACGCCGGGGTCGGTTCGGCGATCGGCTTCCTGCGCGCACCGGTTGCCTACGAGGTGGTACGCAGCCTGAACATGCGCCTGTCGAGCCTCGACATCGACGCCGTCAACCGGGTGCTGACGGAGATGCGCGAGGAAGCGCGCGGCGTCGTGCAGTCGGGCGCCTTCGGTGCACCGCTCGAGGAACGCCGGGTTGCCTACATGCGTTACCTCGGCCAGGGCCACGAGATCACGGTTCCACTCGAGGCGAGCGAGTTGCGCGCGGATGACGCACGGACCCTGCAGGAAGCCTACGACCGTGAATACCGGCGGCTGTACAAGCGGATCATTCCCGACGCCGACGTGGAGATCCTCTCCTGGGGGCTGACCGTCTCGACAGCCCGGCAGCTGCCGGCGCCCGAGACCGGCACCGCCGCGCGTCATTCGGTCAAGCCGGCCGGACAACGGCAGATCCACGATACCCGAAGTGGTGCCACCATCAGCATTCCGCTCTATCGCCGTGCGGACATGCCGGTCGGCGGAGAACTCGCCGGGCCGGCGCTGATCGTCGAGGAACAGACGTCGACCTTCGTGACCCACGGATTCCGGGCAACGCTGGTTTCCGGTGGCAATATCGTGCTCGAACGGCAGCAGTGAGGACCAGGGCAATGGCACGCAGCAACGGACTTGATGTCATCGAACGCCAGGTCATGTGGAACCGGCTGATCTCGGTGGTGGAGGAACAAGCCCAGACCCTGCTTCGCACCGCCTTTGCCCCGATCGTGCGCGAGTGCGGCGACCTGTCAGCCGGGGTGTTCGACCTGAAGGGCCGGATGCTGGCCCAGGCGGTGACGGGAACGCCCGGCCACGTGAACTCGATGGCCGAGTCCGTGCAGCACTTCATCCGTCATTTCCCGATCGCGGAGATGAACGAGGGCGACATCTACATCACCAACGACCCGTGGATGGGGACCGGCCACCTGAATGACTTCGTGCTGACCACACCCACCTTCCGTAACGGCCGGTTGGTCGGGATGTTTTCGTGTACGTCGCACCTGACCGACATCGGCGGTCTCGGCACCGGTCCCGATGCAACCGACGTGCACATGGAAGGGATTTACATTCCGATGCTGAAGCTCGCCGACCGCGGCCGCATCGACCGGACGCTGATGGCGATGATCCGGCGCAATACCCGCGAGCCGATCGAGTGCGAGGGCGACGTCTACTCGCTCGCCGCCTGCAACGAGGTCGGCTGCGTGCGTCTCGTCGAGATGATGGACGAGTTCGGACTGGAGGATCTCGGCGAACTGGCCGATTACATTGTCACCAGCTCGCGGCGCGCGGTGCTCGACGAGGTCGCCGCACTGCCGAAGGGCCGCTACCACAACGTCATGACGGTCGATGGCTACGACCGGCCGATCGATCTGGTGGCAACGCTCGAGATCGCCGACGACGGTGTCCGGGTCGACTATGACGGCACCTCTGCGATGTCGCGATACGGGGTCAACGTGCCGATGGCCTACACCAAGGCCTATACCTGTTTCGGGCTCGGCTGTGCGATTGTGCCGGGGGTGCCGAACAACGCCGGCTCGCTGTCCGCCTTCCGGGTGACGGCGCCGGAACGCTCGATCCTGAACGCGCCGTATCCGGCTGCGGTCTGCGCGCGCCACCTGATCGGCCAGCTGCTGCCCGACGTCGTGTTCGGTTGCCTGGAACAGGTGGTCCCGGAGCGGGTCCCGGCCGAGGGTGCGTCGGCGCTGTGGAACCTGACCTTCCGCGGAGAGACCGACCGGGGCGCGAACGAACGGACCATGTTTGCCTTCACCGCGGTCACCAACGGCGGGACCGGAGCGCGTGGTGTGAAGGACGGGCTGAACGGCACGGCCTACCCGAGCGGGGTGAAGGGGACTCCGGTGGAGATCGTCGAGACCATGACGCCGGTGCTGTTCCACCGCAAGGAACTGCGCACCGACTCGGCCGGTGCCGGCACCTGGCGCGGCGGTGCCGGGCAGATCATCGAGGTCGAGACCGCGAACAAGACCGACATGGACCTGCTGGCAGCCTACGAACGCATCGATCACCCGGCACGTGGCCGGGCTGGCGGCGGTACCGGCGAGCCGGGCGCGGTATACCTTGCCTCCGGAACCAGGCTGAAGGGCAAGGGTACCCAGGTGATCCCGGCCGGCGAACGGCTCGTGGTCCACACGCCGGGTGGCGGAGGGCATGGACCCGCGTCCGCCCGCCCGCCCGAGGCGGTCGCGGCCGACGTTGCCGACGGCATTGTCAGCGAGGCGGCAGCCGGTGCCGACTACGCCTGGCAGCCGCACAGCTGATCGCCCGGGCGTCACCCGCGGCCGACTGACGCACGAGCGTCGTGCGCGGCGGCCCGACGGAGCTGCGCGCGGACCGTGCAGTCCGATCCCGTGCCGCGTCGGATCCGGGCCCGCCGGTCAGCCCGAGAGCCTGATGGTATCGGGCAGGAACATCACGATTTCGGGGAAGATGCCGAACCAGATCTTGTCGAATCCGGCCTGGGTGACCAGGGCCAGGGTGATCGGCAGGGTCATCACGATGCTCGACATGCCTTCGAGCACGCAGCCGAGAATGGCGTAGAACACCAGCAGCAGCATGATCAACCCGAAGGGAGAGAGGCCGAGAGCCGCGATCTCCCCGGCAACGATCCGCGGTACGCCGAGGTAACCGATCGCGATCGAGAGAAAATACGCACCGGCCACGATCAGCCCGATCATCGAGATGGTCCGGACCGCGCCATAAAAGGCCTGGCGGATGTTGCCGATGGTGAGCGTGCCCTGCAGCCCGCTCACGATCAGCGCGCCGACCACGCCGACAGCGGCCGCCTCGGACGGGCTGGCATACCCACCGTACATCGACCCCAGAACCAGCAGGATCAGGAATACCACCGGCGTCAGGTGCCGGAGCCCGGCAATCCGTTCGGCGAGCGGGATCGAGTCGTCGGTGGCGCTCTCGTCGGCCGGCCGCGTCAGGGTACGGACGGCGATGTAGAGCATGTAGCCCAGCGCCAGCAACAGGCCCGGGACCACGCCGGCGATGAACAGCTTCAGGATCGATGTCTCCGACAGCACGCCGTGGACGATGAGCACCAGGCTTGGCGGGATCAGCAGGCCAAGGGTGCCGGCGCCTGCGAGCGATCCCATCGACAGGTCGCGGTCGTAGCCGCGCCGGAACAGCTCGGTGAGCGTGATCCGGCTCACTGTCGCCGTGGTGGCGGCCGAGGAGCCGGAGACGGCGGCAAACAGGGTACAGCCGAGCACGTTGACGTGGAGCAGCCGGCCGGGCAGCCGGGTGGTCCAGGGTGTGATCCCGGTTAACAGTATCTCGGACAGGCGGGTGCGAAACAGGATCTCCGCCATCAGGATGAACATCGGCGGGGCCAGCAGCTCCGGCGTCGTGGTCACGTTCCAGACCATCTGCGAGAGCAGCTTTTCCACCGGCACCGACCGGAAGATGCCGAGTGAGATCAGTCCGACCGAGATCAGCGACACGGTCACCCAGACCCCGGCGGCGAGGGTGACGGCCAGCAGGCCGAGCACCGTAATGACGATGGTGATGGTCGCGGCCGTGTCCTATTCGACGCTGTACGACTGCATGGCCTCCCGGTCATCGGGTTCGTCTCCGATGACCAGTCGGATCAAGCGGACCAGCATCTGCAGGGTCAGCAGCACCGCGCCAATGGCGAGCCCCGACGTCGGGTAGACCAGCGGTGTTTCGTCGGTGGTTGGCGAAAAGCTGCCGGTGGCCCAGGCGCGCCACGCAAACAGCACCATGGCCCAGGAGAGGTAGGTGGCCACCCCGACCCCGAAGATGGTGGCCAGGAACTCGACGGTCCGGGCCACCCCCGGGATCCGGCTCGTGGTCTGGAAGGCGACCCTGACATGGCCGCCGGTTCGAAGGGTGAACGCCGCGCCCAGGAATATGGCACAGCCGAGAAAGTAGGAGCTGTATTCCCACGCGAAGCTCAGCGAGAGATTGAACAGCGTCCGGCAGATGATCTCGGTGATGATCAGCACCACGATCATCAGCACCAGCAGCACGGCGACGAAGCCGGCAAGCCGGGAAAGCCCATCCACGGCGTTGAGCACTCTGTGCATCGGCATCCCCTGGCTGCAGCTCTCCGGCGGGGCCGGAGAGCCGCGGTAGCGGTCCTGCCGCGATCGGCCGCCGAGTTCGGCCCTGAAGGCGTCAATCACTTCCTGGGCCTTGGGATGTTCCTTGAAGAACGTCGCCGTCATCGGACGGGTTGCGCCCTGCATACCGGTGAGCATGGCGTCGGTCACCTCGCCCATCGCGACACCGTTCTTGTTCAGGAGTGCCGACGTGGCCTCGTCCTCGCCCCGGCTCACGTCCCAGAACTGCGGCTCCAGCCGCATCGCAACCTCTTCGATGGCCATGCGGTCCCGTTCCTCCAGACCGTTGCGGGCATCGAGGATGACGTTGACCATGTTCGAGCCCCAGACATGGCTGGTCGGATACATGAACTTCAGGAATTCCCAGAATTTGCCGTCAACACCCGAACTCGCCGACCTGGTCACCGCGTCGATGGTTCCGGCGGTGAGCGAGGGCACGACCTCGCCCCATGGCAGCTGCACCGCGGTCATGCCGACGGCATTGAACAGCTCGGTGGTGGTCTTGTTGTAGGTGCGGATCTTGATGCCCGCGAGATCTTCCAGCTTGCCGATCGGCACCTTGGTGTAGACGTACTGGCGCGGCCATGGAACCAGGTACAGTACCTTCTGGTTGAACCGGGCCGCGATGTCATTCAGCAGCGGGCGGAAGTGCTTGTGCAGCATCCGCAGCTGGTCAAACCCCGCCACCACGTAGGGCTGGGCCTCGATGCCGACGATCGGCGCGTCGCCGACCTGTTGGTTGAGCAGGATGTCGCCGATCGGAACCAGGCCGTCACGGACCGCGCGCAGTATCTTCGGGCCCTTGAATCCGAGTGATCCGCCGGGGTGGATGTTGATCTTGACCCGGCCCTCTGTCGCCTTCTCGACTTCGGCAGCGAAGATCTTCGAGTTCTCGACGTGGAAGTTGCCGTCCGGCCAGGCGAGCGGCAGGTCCTACTCGGCAGCCGAGAGCTGTGTCGTTCCCAGGCTCAGCAGCGCGGCAATGGCTGCCGTGGGAACCATGCGGTGCATGAAACTCATCGCAGGTTCCTCATGTTGTGTGGGCATCGGCGTTGCGCCGGCCGCCCCTCGTTCGCGTCCGGATGGATGCCGAGGTGCAGTCGGCTGTCAAAACTGTCGCACCCCACGCCACGCCGTGCGGAATCCGGGCCTCCGGTACACCCGGTTCCCCGGTTCCGGGGGGCAGGGGACGCCTGCCCCCCGGGACGGCACCGAGCTGCGGGGTGTGACGATCAGGCCCGCAGTTCGCCCGACAGACCGGTTCCGTCCGGAGCGCGGGTTGCCTCGTTTGGCGGCACGGCGCTCGGGTCCTCCCTGAGCGACTTCAGGATGCCGAACGCCATGAACAGCAGGATGACGCTCACCGGCAGTGCGGCCGCGATGGATGCGGTCTGCAGCGCCTTCAGGCCGCCTGCCAGCAGCAGCACCGCGGCGACGAAGCCCTCGCCCAGTCCCCACACGATTCGAAACCGCTGTGGCGGATTGTCCGATCCCATCGACAGCATGGTGGTGATGACCAGCGTGCCGGAATCCGACGACGTGATGAACCACGTCGCAAGAAGCAGGGTTGCGAGCGCCGCCATGAGCCAGTTGAGTGTGGAGACATCGGTCAGCTGGTCGATGGTGCCGTAGAGCGCTGCCGGCAGGTTCCAGTCACGGACCAGCTGCGCCACGCCCGCGGTGCCTACGCCGCCCTCGGCATGCAGTTCCATGTAGATTGCGTTGCCACCGAGCACGCACAGCCAGAAGAAGGCGATGGTGGTGGGAACGAACATCACCCCGACCATGAACTCCCGGATGGTGCGCCCGCGGCTGATCCTGGCGATGAACATGCCGACGAACGGCGCCCACGAGATCCACCAGCCCCAGTAGAAGATGGTCCAGTCACCCTGCCACTGGGCAGCGCCACCTGAATTGAAGATATGGAACCCCATCGGGATCATGTTCCACAGGTAGTCGCCGATGGTGGTGACGAAGAACCCCAGCAGCCACTGCAGTGGTCCGCCGAACAGGAAGTAGGCGAGCAGGACGATACTGAGGTAGATGTTCCACTCCGAGATGATCCGGATTCCCTTGCCGACGCCGGAAACCGCTGACAGCGTGGCGACCACGGAAATCACCGCGATCAGGATGACCTGGGTGACCAGGCCCGGATCGATGCCGAACAGGTGGTTGAGCCCGACGGCCATCTGGCTCACCCCGAGACCGAGCGAGGTGGCGACACCGAACACGGTGCCGAATACCGCCAGCAGATCGACGGCATGTCCGAGCGGGCCGTAGATCCGCTCGCCGATCACCGGGTAGAGCGAGGAGCGCAGCGTGAGAGGCAGCTTCTTGCGAAACCCGAAATACGCGAGGCACAGCCCGACCAGCACGTAGACCGCCCAGGCGTGGAACCCCCAGTGGAAGTAGGTGACCCGCATGGCGGCAATGCCACGCTCGACGGTCATCTCGGTGTAGCCGGAGTTGTCCGCGAAAGGGTTGTTCGTGTAGCCCCAGGGCTGGGTATTGTCGAAATAGTACATCGGCTCGGCGATACCGAAGAACAACAGGCCGATCGCGACGCCGGCCGAGAAAAGCATCGCAAACCAGGAGAAGTTGCTGAACTCGGGACGCGAGGTATCGTCGCCCAGCCGAACGCTGCCGTGCCGGCTGAACATCAGGTACATGCAGACGAAGAAGATGATGGTCAACGTCGTGATGTAGTACCAGTTGAGAGCACCCTCGATCCATCCGCGTATTGCACTGTAGACTTCGCTGGCCAGTTCGACGTTGAGCACAGTGAAGACAACGAACACCACGACCATCGCCTTTGCTGCAATTCCCATCCCGGGGTGTAGTCCGCCCCAGAACCCGGTCTGCGCGACCGCGGAGGTCCTCGCCCGTGTGCCCGAATCGGCCATCGCAATTCTCCCTGACAGTGCCGATACCGCTAAAAGCGGTGCAAGTCGCAGTCTAGGCACGGCGTCAAGTCGGTGTCGACAACCCTGATCGTCGAACAGCCGTGATCGGGGATCTCCGGGGTGCCCGCAAGGCGTGCGGGACAGACAGGCACTTCCCGCTGGAGGCGCCGGTCGGGGGGTGGTCCCGGTTCGCTTCCCGCGTTGAACCGTCATTTGCTCACTGCCCGCCGGTGGGGAACCGGCCGATATCTCGCCGCACCCGCGACCACGTTGTTGAAGCTGAGCCGTACGGGTTGCTACTGTCAGCCGATACCGCCGGGTGCGGCCGCGACCGGCCGGTGCCGGGTGCAACGGATGAAGAGTGCTTCAGGAAGGGTTGACGGACGGGTCGCGTGCTTGTGTTTTTCTGGGTGGTGCCTGTAGGATTCACCTCCCGGACCGTGCTGCGTGCGGTGTTGCCGACGCCGGATCACGACAGTTACGGGACAGGTTCCGCGGCGTGGCCTGCAACCACGCCGGTGACGGCGGCCTGAATGGAGCGGCGAATGTACCGGCCCCGGGGACCGGGGTTGCTGCGCGGGGAGGCGGCGGGGCTACCCGGCCTGTGAACCGCGAGGACGATCGAAGGAAGACAGCGTGTCGCTGTCAGCCAGTCGATGAGGGTCCCCGACGGATGAACCGGGGACTGCACCGTGCAGGCCGTTCATCGAGAGAGGGAGGGAGACGGCAGATGAAAGTCAGGATGATCGCGAGCCTTGTCGGGCTCGCCGGGGCAGTGATGGCGCCCTTTGCCGCACATGCGTGGGAGCCGGCCAAGCCGGTCGAATTCGTCATCATGGCGGGCAAGGGAGGCGGCGCCGACAAGGCGGTCCGCTTCATCCAGTCGATCATTGCCAAGGAAAACCTTGGCCCGACGGTGTTGCCGGTCAACAAGCCGGGCGGCTCGGGCGCGGAGGCGCTGCTCTACCTGAAGGGCAAGGAAGGTGACAATCACACGCTGATGTTCACCCTGAACAGCTTCTACACCACACCGCTGCGTCAGCCGGGTCTCGAGGTCGACATCGAGACCTTCACCCCGGTCATGCGCATGGCTGAGGATACCTTCTGTCTCTGGGTCAACACCGGGCGCAAGGACGGTGAGGACATCAACACCTTCGAAGACTTCGTTGCGGCGGCGAAGGCGGCCGGAGACAAGTGGATCATGGCCGGAACCGGCAAGGCGTCGGAGGACAACCTGATTACCGATTTCCTCAACACGACCTTCGGCCTCGACATGAAGTACGTGCCCTACAAGGGCGGCGGTGCGGTTGCGAAGGCCCTTGCCGGCAACAACGCCGACTCCACGGTCAACAACCCGTCGGAAGCCCAGGGGTTCTTCGTGGCCGGCACCGTGCGGCCGCTGGCCTGCATGACGCCGGAACGGATAGGGCTGTTTGCGGACGCGCCGACCATGAAGGAACTCGGACAAGATTTCGTCTACTTCATGCAGCGCACCGTGGTCGGCGCCCCCGGCATGAGTGCCGAGGCGGCGACCTATTACCAGGACCTCTTTACCGACGTGTTCCACTCCAGCGACTGGCAGGAATACCGCAAGAAGCGGGCACTGGTCGGTGATCCGCTCACCGGCGACGACCTGATGGAGTACTGGAAGCGGGAACGCGAGATCCACCGGGGCATGCTCGACAAGCTAGCGGGCAAGTAGCAGCACGAACGCACTCGAAGGGGACGGTCGCAGCCAGGCGCTGCGGCTGTCCCGTTGCCTGAGGCAGAACCGTCGGCGCACGCGCGCCGGCCGTTGCGGAGGGACACGATGTCCGTGCGCTTCGCCGAGATAGTCATGGCTTGCGTCATGGCGGCGTTCTCCGTCTACCTGATGTGGAAGAGCGCGGAGCTCAACATCGGCTGGATCGAGGACGAGGGGCCGGGAGGCGGTGCCTGGCCGTTCTGGCTTTCGGCGGTCATGCTGCTGTCGTGTGCCGGGATTGCCTGGAACTGGTGGCGCCGGAGCACGCCGCTCGCGCGTTCAACGGAGCCCTTCATCGGGTCCGCTGCACTCCGGATCGTGCTCCAGGTCGTTGTCCTGCTCACTGTTGTCGTCGCGCTGTTCGACGTGATCGGGACCTACTGTGCGCTGTTCCTGTTCATGCTGGTCTACCTCGCGGTCATTGGCAGCCACCGGCTGCCGGTCGCCCTCGCGTGGGCGGTCACAACCCCGGTTGTGACCTTCCTGTTCTTCGAAATCCTGATCAAGGTGATCCTGCCCAAGGGCGTGACCGAACCGCTGTTCTACCCGATCTTCAGGTTCTTCGGCATGGGTGGGATCTGATGTGCGCGTGTTCCCGGTCTGCCGGTCGCATCACCGCGGTGTGACGCACGATGGTTGAAATCCTCGCCCTGCTGGCGGACGGCTTCGGCATCGCGCTCCAGCCGCTGAACCTGATCCTGATCGTGCTCGGCTGCTCGGTCGGGCTGTTCATCGGCGCCATGCCGGGACTGGGATCGGTCAACGGCGTGGCAATCCTGTTGCCGCTCACCTTCGTCGTTCCTCCCGCCAGCGCCATCATCTTCCTTGCCGCGCTCTACTACGGCGCCATGTACGGCGGCGCCATCTCGTCGATCATGCTGGGCATTCCAGGCGCTTCCACCGCGGTGGCGACCACCTTCGACGGCCGGCCGCTGGCACTGCAGGGGCTGGCCGACAAGGCGCTGATCACGGCGGCGACCGCGTCGTTCGTCGGCGGAACGATCTCCGTCATCCTGTTTACCCTTGCCGCACCGCCGCTTGCCCACGTTGCCCTGGTGTTCGGACCGCCCGAGACCCTGGCCCTGATGCTGCTGGCGTTCGCAACCTTCGTCGGGCTCGGTGGCGACGACATCTGGAAGACGATCTTCTCGATCTGCATCGGCCTGGTGCTGGCCGCAGTCGGCACCGACATCGTCAGCGGCGAGCCGCGCCTGCAGCTGTTCGGCCTGACCGGCTTTTTCAGCAACATCAACTTCCTCGTGCTTGCGATTGGCATCTACGGCATCGGCGAGATGCTGTGGACCATCGAGCAGACCGCCAAGGCCGGTGGCGCCTCGATGCTGTCACGAGCCACGGTATCGGTACGCCGCGTGCTTGCGCACCTGCGCGACCAGCTGACGTTGTGGAAGGCAACCCTGATGGGCTCGCTGCTCGGCTATTTCGTCGGCATCCTGCCTGCTGCCGGCGCCACGCCGGGATCAATGATGGCCTACGGTGTCGCGAAGCAGTTGTCGGCCAACCCCGACAGCTTCGGCAAGGGCAACCCGGAGGGGGTTTCCGCGCCGGAGGCGGCGAACAATGCCGCGTCGACCGGCTCGATGCTGCCGATGCTGACCCTCGGGATTCCCGGCTCCCCGACCACCGCGATCCTGCTCGGCGGCATGGTGATCTGGGGACTGGAGCCCGGCCCGCAGCTGTTCGTTGACGAAAAGGCGTTCGTGTGGGGGCTCATCGCGTCGCTCTACGCCGCCAACCTGTTCGCGCTGTTGCTGAACCTCACCTTCATCCCGGCCTTCATCGCGGTCCTGCGGCTGCCGTTTACCATTCTCGCGCCTGTCATCTTCGTGCTCTGCCTGGTCGGCGGTTACGCGCCGACCAATCGCATGTTCGATGTCTGGCTGATCCTGGTGTTCGGATTCGTGGGCTACCTGCTGCGAAAGCTGGACTACCCGCTCGCACCCGCGGTCCTTGCCATCGTGCTCGGTCCGATGACCGAACCGGCGCTGCGCCAGTCCCTGCTGATGAGCGGTGGTGACCTCGCGATCTTCTTCACCAGGCCCTATTCGGGTCCGATCATGGTGGTCGCGATCGCGCTTCTGGCGCTGCCGCTGATCCGGCGCCTCGTGCGTCGGTTCAGGACCGGTTGACCGGGCGCGGGGCGCGGATTGTTGAACCCGCCCGGCCATGTGCTATATCCCGCGCCGTGCGCCGCAACCGGAGGAGAGGTCATGAGCACCGCATCTGCAACCGCACGCGACACGCTTGCGCAGAAGACCAAGGACGGAAGCGTGATCTCCGGTGGCGGACTGGTCGCCAGGGCTCTCCGGAACGAGGGTGTCGATACCATCTTCACCCTGTGCGGAGGGCACATCATCGACATCTATGACGGGTGCATTGACGAGGGCATCCGCATCGTCGATGTCCGCCACGAGCAGACCGCGGCCCACGCGGCCGATGGCTACGCCCGCCAGACCGGCAAGCTCGGCTGCGTGGTGACGACCGCCGGTCCCGGGTGCACCAACGCGGTCACCGGCGTGGCAACGGCGTTCCGGTCCGAGAGTCCGATCCTGCACATCGGCGGGCAGAGCTCGCTCGCCCAGCATCGCCAGGGATCGCTGCAGGACCTGCCGCATGTCGACATGATGACGCCGATCACGAAGTTTGCCTCCGGCGTGTTCTCGACAGAGCGCGTGGCCGACATGATCTCCATGGCGGCACGCGAGTGTTTCGCCGGCGCCTACGGCCCGGCCTACCTGGAGATTCCCCGCGACATCCTCGACGCCGAGATTCCCGTCGAGCGCGCCAGGATCCCGGAACCGGGCTCCTACCGCAGCTCGGTCCGCTCGATCGGCGACCCGGCCGACATCGAGGCACTCGCGGACATCCTGGTCCGTTCCGAACGTCCGGCGGTGCTGTTCGGACAGCAGGTCTGGGCCTCGCGCAGCCAGGACGAGGCGATTGCCTTCATCCGCGCCCTCGACATCCCGGCCTACATGAACGGAGCGAGCCGGGGCATGTTGCCCGCAACCGACCCGCATCACTTCGACCGCACCCGGTCGGACGCGTTCCGCGAGGCAGATGTCATCCTGATCGTGGGTACGCCGTTCGACTTCCGCATGGGGTACGGCCGGCGAATCTCCAGCGAGGCCACCCTGGTCCAGATCGATCTCGACTACCGCACCGTCGGCAAGAACCGGGACATCAGCCTCGGGCTCGCCGGCCACCCCGGCGCCATCCTTTCCGCGGTCGCGGCTGCCGCGTCGGGCCGGATCGACGGTGGCGCCCGGGTCCAGCGCCAGGCCTGGATGAAACAGCTGCGCGAGATCGAGGCGTCCAAGCTCGAGCGGCTGATGCCGCTCTTCACCTCCGATTCGAACCCGATCCATCCGTACCGGCTGGCGTGGGAGATCAACGAGTTTCTCGGCGAGGACACCATCTACATCGGTGACGGCGGGGACGTGGTCACGATTTCGGCCCAGGCCGTGCGCCCGCGCGGTCCCGGCCAGTGGATGGACCCGGGCGCGCTCGGCTCGCTCGGGGTCGGCACCGGGTTCTCGATGGCCGCCAAGTTGGCCCATCCGGACAAGGAAGTCGTGTGCCTCTACGGCGACGGGTCCTTCGGCATGACCGCCTTCGACATGGAGACCGCGCAGCGCTTCGGTGCGCCCTACCTGGCGGTGGTGGGCAACAATTCGGCGATGAACCAGATCCGGTACGGCCAGATCGCCAAGTACGGACCCAATCGCGGCGACATCGGCAACAAGCTCGGTGACGTGCCGTTCTCCCGGTTCGGCGAGATGATCGGCGGATATGGCGAGGAAGTGACCGAGGCGTCCAGGATCGGCCCGGCACTGCGCCGCGCGCGCGAGGCGATCGCGGCGACCGGAAAATGTGCCGTGGTCAATGTCTGGATCGACCCCAACGAGTATGCGCCGGGAACCCGCAACCAGACCATGTACAAGTGACGGGGCGACGGATCAGGCGAGACCCGCGATCATCGGGGCACCTGCCGCGATCATTCCGGCACCGGCGATCCTGGCGAGCAGCGGTCCGCCCGGGACCGCCTTCTCGACGAGTACCGCGATCGTGAGGGCCGCGATCCACAGCAGGTTCATCACCCCGAAGACGAACAGAAGCAGCATCAGGACCCAGCAGCAGCCAAGACAGTAGGCTCCGTGCTCGGTTCCCATGGCCACGGCTCCGGTCCTGCCATCGCGCCAGCGGTTGAGCACGAAGGACAGCGGTGACCGGCAGTGGCGCAGGCAGGCGTGCTTGAGCGGCGTGAACTGGTAGATCCCGGCCAGTACCAGCAGCACGCCGCCTGCCGGCGCCGTCGCGGCCATCGACACCGGCCCGAGCAGCGCCAGCGTCTCGAGAGCGAACTGCAGCCCTGTTGCGAAGATGCTGAAGCCGCCCCAGGCGATCAGATAGCCCGACGCGAACAGCACCGGGGTGGCACGGTCGCCACGCCGACGGCTGACCCGCGCGATCGTCAGGATCATCATGGTCGCGCTCGGAAGCATCATGGCGACCATCATGACCCACCACATCACCAGCATGGCGGCGGCCTCGTCCGGCGACCAGGCTCGGGGCGCGACCTGCATCATCGCTGCCATCGTATCCATGTCGCGGGCCATGGCGACCAGCCACAGCCAGGCGAGGAAGGAAGCGGCAGCAATACCCCCCAGCGGGATGACGCGCTCGCGGGTCACCTGCGGTTCCTTGAATGGAGCCGGGTCAGTCGCTCCACTCGAAGGGTGCGAAATGCCCGTTGTTGCCAAGTCCGGACATGTCGAGGTCGAGACCGAACCCGTGCAGGTGCATTTCGCTGCTCCGGGCCAGCGCCAGGCGGGAGTTGGCAGGGTGCGCCGTGTTGTCGATGGTGACCGGCAGGCCGCTGCCGGTTCGCGACGGCACGCCGCTGATGGCGAAAGACAGCAGCGAGCCGACCTCGCCGGTCCGGTCGAGGTCGTCGACCGCAAAGCTGAACGGCGCAAACGCGATACCGCGGAAGTCCCCCACCAACGCCTGGTGAATCATTGCCGGCCTGCCACCCAGCTCGCCCTCGAGAATGCGGCCGAGGGCCGCACGCTGGGTTTCGTCGGCCTCCTCGTCAATGACGCAGGCGAAGATCCAGTTGCCGTCGGCCATCACCTTGCCCGACCGGATCACCAGCGCGAAATGCAGTCCGTCGAGCCTGACATCCGCGCAGCGGCCGCTGTCGATCCGGTAGATCATCAATGCAGTGCAGTGATCGTGCGTCACCTCGCCCTGCGGGTTGGTGTAAATGCACGGGCAAAGATAGTCGCAGTTGCAGCTTTCCGCGTACTCGCCCTTCAACGTCCACCCTGTGGTCATGGTCCTGCTCGCGTGTCGTCCGGGTACAGTGGGTCCAGTGTCTGCCGACGCGAGGTCCAAGTAAAGGGCCGGTACCCGTTGCGTGCCCTCGCTCCTCTCTCCGACCGCGGGTTTGGCAATGATGCCAGGGCCTCGCATTCATCATGTCGAACTGGCCCTCTCGGGAGTGGTCCGCCACCCGGAAGCCCGGATGCCGAACGCGGACATGATGTCCGCCGCCGCCGTCCGCGGCAGGGCCCCGGTCCTGTCATCGACGATGCGGGTGCGGGTCTCCCGGTCCGCGGGCGGCAGCTCCCGGCGATGTGCCGGTCCCCCGGTACCGCGGTCCGGTTATTCGCGCGATGTCGGGCAGGTCCCCGGCAGGACTGTTGCCGGAATGACAACGCCGGCGCCAAGCGTCCGGGCCCGGTCAGGTGCACGGTGGAGCACTCCTCGGAATTGTCGGTCGCTGAGGTTACACTCCACGTTTGGGACGGGTCATTGGCGGAGCTTCATGACACCGCTCACACTCACGCCCGGCAGCACGTCGCTGAGAACTCTGGAGGCGATCTATCGCGACGGGAGCGCCGCCCGGCTGAGCCCTTCCTGCCGCGACGCCATGGAGAACGCTGCCGCGCGCATCGCCGCCGCCGCCGCGGGCACGACTGCCGTCTACGGGGTGAATACCGGTTTCGGCAAACTCGCCAACGTGAAGATCGCCACTGCCGACACGGCCACGCTGCAGCGCAACCTGATCCTCAGCCATGCCTGCGGAGTCGGCGCGCCGATACCGCGCGCCGTCGTGCGCTTGATGATGGCGTTGAAGCTCCTGTCCTTCGGGCGAGGCGCGTCCGGGGTTCGATGGCCACTGGTCGAGCTGCTGGAGGGGATGCTGGCCAGAAACGTTACCCCGGTCGTACCCGAACAGGGATCGGTGGGAGCGTCTGGTGATCTCGCACCCCTTGCACACATGACGGCAGTGATGATCGGTGCGGGCGAGGCGGAGTACGGGGGCGAGACGCTTTCCGGCGCGGAGGCCCTGTCCCGCGCGGGACTGGCGCCGGTGGTGCTGGGTGCGAAGGAGGGGCTCGCCTGTATCAACGGCACGCAGTTTTCCACGGCGTTCGCGCTTGTCGGGCTGTTCGGCGCCTGGCGGGCGGCCCAGAACTCGCTGGTGATATCCGCCGTCTCGACCGATGCGATCATGGGTTCGACCGCACCCCTGCAGCCCGAGATCCACGCCCTGCGCGGACATCGGGGCCAGATCGAGGCTGCGTCGGTCATGAGGGCGCTGCTGATCGGTTCGGCAATCCGCGAAAGTCACCGCGAAGACGACAGCCGCGTGCAGGATCCCTACTGCATCCGCTGTCAGCCCCAGGTGATCGGGGCCGCCATGGACATCCTTCGCCACGCGGCGCGCACGCTGGAGATCGAGGCCAATGCGGCGACCGACAATCCGCTGGTCTTGCCCCAGGCAGACCTGATCGTGTCGGGCGGAAATTTCCATGCCGAGCCCGTCGGCATTGCCGCCGACATCATCGCCCTGGCGGTGGCCGAGATCGGCTCGATTGCCCAGCGGCGGATCGCGCTGATGGTGGATCCCGTGCTGAGCTACGACCTGCCGCCATTTCTCACTCCCGATCCGGGCCTCAATTCCGGACTGATGATCGCCGAGGTGACCTCCGCGGCGCTGATGAGCGAGAACAAGCACCTGGCAAATCCCTGCGTGACCGACAGCACGCCGACCTCCGCGAACCAGGAAGACCACGTGTCGATGTCCGCTCACGGCGCCCGCCGCCTCGGCCGCATGGTGGAGAACCTGGACCACATCCTCGGGATCGAATTGCTGTGCGCCGCCGCGGGCGTGGAATATCGCGCCCCGGTCGAAACGAGTGATCCACTGCAGAGGGTGATTGCAAGACTGCGAGCGGCGATCCCGCCCCTGGCCGAGGATCGCTACATGGCGGCGGAACTGGCGACCGCGAAGGAACTGGTCAGTGCGGGCGCGTTCATCGAGGGTCTGCGGCTTCCAGGTCTGGAAGGTGTTCGATGAGTGCGGCCGGGGCGCTGCGGGGCGGCGGACCCCCAGTCCGGGCCCGGCCCGGCACCTGGTCGAACCGCATGGTCCCTGCACGGATCGATGTCCGGGGGAGAAGTCCGTCCTGTACAGGTCGGCACAACGGTCCAACGGGACAACGACTGCGCGAGCCGGAACCGCGCCGCGCGGCCGTCCCCGAAGCCGTGGAGTGACCGGCGTCAAACCTGGAGGTCCGAGACCATGGTTGATCCCCCTCGCAACACCCGCGACATCTTTCCTCCAACCGGGCCTGAGCTCAACGCACGGAGCTGGCTGACCGAGGCTCCGCTGCGGATGCTCATGAACAACCTGCATCCGGACGTGGCGGAGAACCCGCAGGAACTGGTTGTCTACGGTGGGATGGGTCGCGCCGCACGGTCCTGGAACGACTTCGACCGGATCGTGGAAAGCCTGAAGGAACTGGAGGAGCACGAGACACTCGTCGTCCAGTCGGGCAGGCCGGTCGCAATCGTGCGCACGCACCCCGATGCGCCGCGCGTGCTGATCGCCAATTCCAACATCGTGCCGCACTGGGCCAACTGGGAACACTTCAGCGAACTCGACCGCAAGGGGCTGATGATGTTCGGCCAGATGACCGCGGGGTCCTGGATCTACATTGGCTCGCAGGGCATCGTTCAGGGTACCTACGAGACGCTCGCGGAGGCCGGACGCCAGCACTACGGCGGTGTTCTCAAGGGCCGCTGGATCCTGACTGCGGGCCTCGGAGGAATGGGTGGAGCCCAGCCCCTGGCAGCGGTCTTTGCCGGCGCCTGCTGCCTCGCGGTGGAATGCAATCCGGACAGCATCGATTTCCGGCTTCGGACCAAATACCTCGACGAGAAGACCGACAGTCTCGACGAGGCGCTCGAGATGATCGGGCGCTGGACCAGGGCGGGCGAGGCACGGTCGGTCGGACTCCTGGGCAATGCGGCCGACATCGTCCCCGAAATCCACAGGCGCGGCATACGCCCAGACATCGTGACGGACCAGACAAGCGCCCATGATCCCGTCAACGGCTACCTGCCGCAGGGCTGGGGCATCGCCGAATGGCGCGAAAGGCGCGCGAGCGACCCGCGGGCGGTCGAAGCCGCGGCCCGGGCGTCGATGAAGATCCACGTGAAGGCGATGGTCGACTTCTGGAACGATGGTGTGCCGACGCTCGATTACGGCAATAACATCCGGCAGGTTGCCCTGGAAGAGGGGCTGGAAAACGCCTTCGCCTTCCCCGGTTTCGTGCCGGCCTATGTTCGCCCTCTCTTCTGCCGCGGTATCGGGCCCTTCCGCTGGTGCGCGCTTTCCGGCGATCCGGAGGACATCTACCGCACTGACCAGGCAATCAAGGAGCTCTTTCCCGACCACGGGCACCTGCACAACTGGCTCGATATGGCCAGGGAACGGATCGGTTTCCAGGGCCTGCCCGCGCGTATCTGCTGGCTCGGCCTCGGCGAACGGCACCTGGCAGGGCTGAAGTTCAACCAGATGGTGGCAAGCGGCGAGCTCGCGGCGCCGATCGTGATCGGTCGTGATCACCTCGACGCCGGGTCGGTCGCCAGCCCCAACCGCGAGACCGAGTCGATGAAGGACGGATCGGACGCCGTCAGCGACTGGCCGCTTCTCAATGCGCTGGTCAATACCGCGAGCGGGGCTACATGGGTCTCGATCCACCATGGAGGCGGTGTCGGCATGGGATTTTCCCAGCATGCCGGGGTGGTGATCGTTGCCGATGGCTCCGAGGCGGCCGCCGCCCGGCTTGAACGCGTGCTCTGGAACGATCCGGCCTCGGGTGTCTGGCGCCACGCGGATGCAGGCTATGGCGAAGCCATCGCCTGTGCCAGGGAGCACGGATTGAGACTGCCTGGTATCCTCGTCAGCTGATCCCGCGCGCCGCTGCACTCGGGAGAACCGGCCTGGTGACACGGGAGGGTTCACAACGTCGCGGGGCGTCGTGATCCTGCCGGCCTGCCCGGTCAGGGCTCCCGGGGTTGGCCTGCAGCGACGCCGCGCCCGCGCCCACCCCGTCGCAGGCCGCGGACGGGCCGGCAGGGACGTTGCAGCAAGACCCGCCGGCGGGAAGATGCGTGCGCGCTACCGGAAGTTCCGGGGCTGCGGCCGGTCCGCCCGAACGGCTCGAAGTACCCGATGGTGCCGGGGTCGGCCAGGTCCGGACACGTGCAGGTGCGTTTCGCCGGTCCGTACAGCGCCAGGCGCCATTTGGCAGGACGCAGCCAGTGCAGGCGTACCGCTGCGAGGCGATCTCCGCGTCGGGCGTCCAGAGGCAACACGGGCGGTGTCGCACCCGATGCTGGCATGCGTCGGAGCGGCGCATACAGCGCATCAGGCGGGGGAGGATGGCTTAACATCTTCCCCGGCCAGAAGGCCGGAGATTTCCGGTAGGGCTTGTCGCTCCACCGATAGTTCTCGCTTCACCGGAGGGCTAATGCCTTTCCTCCACGAGCATGGACGCCGTGTTCCGACGCAGGATGACCTTTGCCGCATTGATGTCCGCGTGGTCTCGATGTCCGCAGGTGGTGCAGACGAAGCTCGCTTGGTTCTTGCGACTCCGGCTGTCCCCCGCGCCGCACGCGAAGCATGTGCGCGAGGTGTTGCGGGCGGGCATTTTCACAAGCGTTCCGCCCCGTTCTTCCA
>MPMT01000075.1 GCA_002238645.1 Alphaproteobacteria bacterium bin52
TCGCGCCAGCCGTGGGCATCGACCGGGGCGTGGCCAACACGCTTTCGCTGTCCACGGGCGAGCATATCTCGGTTCCGGCCAGTCTTGCGGATCTGGAGCGCAGGCAACGCAGGGCGCAGCGCGTCCTGTCTCGCCGCAAACGGGGGTCCAGGCGATATGCCAGGGCCAGACGGCGTGTGGCGGCGCTGTCGGCGCGGCGCGCCCGTATCCGCCGCGATTGGCTCCACCGGGCCAGCTTCGATCTCTCGCGGCGCTTCGGCACGGTCGTGATCGAAGACCTGAACACCCGGAACATGACCGGTTCCGCTCGTGGGACGATGGAGGAACCGGGGCGCACTGTTCGCCAGAAGGCCGGTCTGAATCGGGCGATCCTGAACCAGGGCTGGCATCTCCTTGAAACCCTGCTGGCCTACAAGCTGGAAGAACGCGGCGGAATGCTTGTCAAAGTGCCCGCCCACAACACCTCGCGCACATGCTTCGCGTGCGGCGCGGTGGACAGCCGGAGTCGCAAGAACCAAGCGAGCTTCGTCTGCACCACCTGCGGACATCGAGACCACGCGGACATCAATGCGGCAAAGGTCATCCTGCGTCGGAACACGGCGTCTATGCTCGTGGAGGAAAGGCATTGGCCCTCCGGTGAAGCGAGAACTATCGGTGGAGCGACAAGCCCTACCGGAAATCTCCGGCCTTCTGGCCGGGGAAGATGTTAAGCGCCGCTCCTCCTGACGAGGCGCGCTCCGAGCCGGCGCGCCAGTCCCACCAGCCCCTCGGGCAGGACCAGCACGATGACCAGCAGGATCACCCCGAGCACCGTGGGCCAGTACTGGGTGTACTCGTTGGCAAACCGCTCGAGGATGTAGAGCACCGCCGCACCGATCGCCGGTCCGAAGAACGAGTACATGCCGCCGAGCAGCGTCATGATCAGCACCTGGGCCGACTCGGTCCAGAACGCCGACTCGGTATAGACCCCGCGGTTGTACATGGCGAAGATCGCGCCGGCCACGCCGGCGAATGTTCCCGCGACCACGAAGGCAAGCCCGCGCATCATGCGGGTGTTCACCCCGATGAACCCGGCCCTGGTCAGGTTTTCGCGGACCGCGACCAGGGCCTGGCCGAAGGCCGAGTGGCAGATGGTCCACAGCAGGGCGATCGACCCGGTGACGATTACCAGCGTGAAGTAGAAGAACGGGACCCGGCTGTCGATGAACGCCGGCACCGCCACGCCCACGAAACCGTCATCGCCGCCCGTCACCGAACGCCACTTGAAGGCGATGGCCCACACCAGCATCGAGAATGCGAGTGTCAGCATGGCGAAGTAGATGTCCGTCAGCCGGGTGCAGAAATACGCGACGAAGGCGGCCGCGAGGGCCGAAAGGACCACCGCGGCCGGAAACGACAGCCACAGTGGCCAGCCGTAGGTGGTCAGCAGGATCGCGTTGACGTAGCCGCCGATCGCGAAGTAGGCGGCGTGGCCGAACGAGACGTTGCCCGAGAACCCGATGATGACATTCAGGCTGAGCGCGAACAGGGCGTAGACCATGATCTCGGTGGCGAGATCGATCAGGTAGCGCGACTCGAGCAGCGGCAGAAGCGCCAGTGCGCCGACGATCAGGAGGCACACAACGAGAGTGCCGCGCGGCATGTGCAGGCCCATGGCTCAGTGCCCCTCGCGCTCCGGCTTGCCGTACAGGCCCCACGGCCGGACCAGAAGGACCGCCATCAGCAGCAGGAAGGCGAACACGTCCTGCCAGTTCGGCACGATGACCGAGCCGAAGTTGAACACGAAGCCGTAGATCAGCGCCCCGACGAAGCTTCCCCACAGGGAACCCAGCCCGCCGATGATCACGATCACGAAACACTCGACGATGATGGTCGCGTCCATGCCCGGCGTCGGGCTGTTGATCGGGGCCGCCAGCGCACCCCCGACACCCGCCAGCGCCGAGCCGATCACGAAGATGACGATGTAGATCATCGGCACGTTGATGCCGAGCGCCGAGAGCATCTCCATGTCCTGGGTCGCCGCCCTGGTCAGCCGACCCCAGCGCGTTCGCTCGATCAGCAGCCACAGGCCGAGGAAGATCAGCGGACCGATCACCGCCAGCATCAGCCGGTAGCTCGGATAGAAGGTCACGCCGAGATCCGTGGCGCCGCGCAGCGCGTCGGGGTAGGAGACGCTCAACTGGTCGGTCCCCCACAGGATCTTGGCGATGTCACCCATCAGCAGCACGATGGCGAAGGTCAGGAGCAGCTGCATCAGGTGCTCCTTGTCGTACAGCCAGCGAAACAGTCCGCGCTCCACGATCACCGCGATCGCGGCAAGCCCGGCGGCCGCGGCCACGACACCGGTCACGAAGCCGAGCTCGGCCTCCTGGGCGACCGTGAACATGATGTAGGCGCCGAACATGTAGAAGGCGCCGTGTGCGAAGTTGATGACCCGGAGCACTCCGAAGATCAGCGAGAGCCCGGCCGCGATGATGAACAGGTTCATCCCCAGCGATATCGAGTTCAGAACCTGGATCAGCACGAAGGTCGGGTTGGACAGGAGCATGTCCATCGGGGCCGGAACTCCCAGGGAGTGGCGCGGGGTCCCCTCTCACCGGCCGGATGCCGGCGAGAGGGGTCTGATCCGTCAGTCGATCTTCGCGGGAATGTAGGTCACGGGGTTCATGACCCGGTAGTCGACCCCTTCCTTCCGGACCATCGGTCCCCAGAACTGGCCGGTATCGGCCTGGTGGGTCTCCGGGTCGATGGTGCGCGGGCCGACCGGGGTGTCGATCGACATGCCCTCGAGCGCAGCCGCCAGCTCATCGGCGTCGGTGCTGCCGGCCTTCTCGGCCGCCGCGGCGATGAACTTCACCCCGATGTAGGCCAGAACCGGCCACATCGCGGTCTCCTTGGTGCCGGCCCGGGCCGCGAGGTCGGCCTGGAACTTCTCGTGCGCGGGCACCGTGTGGTCGTACCAGAGCTCGTAGGTGTTGGACCACACGTTGTCCGGGTAGTCCTTGCCCATCCGCCCTGCGATCTCGTGGCTCGCGATCTCGCCGCCGGAGATGTAGACCACCTGGTCGAACAGTCCGAACGGCTGCGCCTGCTGCGCGAAGTTCACGAAGTGCGATCCCCACAGGCCGCTGGTGACAACGTCGCATCCGGTACCGAGGATCTGGGTGATCTGGGCGTTGTAGTCGGTCGCGCCCAGCTTGGAACGCAGGTCGATCACCTTCTCCACGTTCGGGGCGTGCCGCTTCAGGCCCTTTTCGATGCCGGCGGCAAGATCGTGGCCGTAGGCGTAGTCGAGCTGGATGTCGCAGAGCTTCGTCTTGCCGAGCTGGGCGACGATCTGCGCCATCGCGTCACCCTCGAAGTCGGTATGCGAGGATGTCCGGAACACGTGCTTGTGAAGCTTGGTCGTGGTCATCTGGATGGTCTTGGGAATGGTCGCGATGTAGATCACGCCCTCCTGGCGCGCCACTTCCGAGATCGCCAGTCCGACCGCGGAGCTCAGCCCGCCGACCAGCACGTCGACGTTGTCCTTGGTGATCAGTTCCTTCGCCGCCGCCGCCGCTGCGGCAGGCTTCAGCTTGGTATCGCGGGCGAAGGTGACCAGCATCTCGCCGCCCACGCCGCCGCCGCCATTGATCTCGTCGACTGCCATGTCGTGGCCCTGCATCGCCGGAACGCCGTACACGGCGCCGGTTCCCGACGTCGGGTAGAGAACGCCGATCTTGATATCGGCCTGTGCCGCTCCGATGCTGCCCGCAAGCAGTGCCGCAGCGGCAGCTGTGATTCGCGTGGTGGATGTCATGATTTCCTCCCGTCTCGCCACCGCCGGCGCTCCCGGGGATGCGTTGTCCGGCGGTCGGCATGCCGTGATGGCATGCGGCATGTCCTGGACCGCGCGGTCTGCCCGGGCCGGCGTGCCGACCGGTTGACCGCATCGCCAGCCTGGATGAAGGTGGCGTCGATCCGCCGCGCATAGCACGCAATGGCGGTCGGGATGTCAATACCGGGACTGGAACGGGAGCGGCGGGACGTGATCGACTTGACTGGCAGGTATGCGGTTGTCACCGGCGGCGCGTCCGGAATTGGCCGGGCAACGGTGCTGCGCCTGGCCACGGCGGGGGCCAGGGTATGGTCCGGTGACCTCGATCAGGCCGGCAACCGGGAGACGGCCGCGGCCGCACCGGACGGGCGTGTCACGGCGCTTCATCTCGACGTCGCATCGCGCGACAGCATCGCCGGGTTTGCCCGCCGGATGGCCGGGAGCGGCGGGACCCGGATCGACCTGCTGGTCAACGTCGCGGGCTGGGACCGTATCCAGCCCTTCCTCGATGCCACGCCGGACTTCATGGACCGGGTGATTGACATCAACCTCGCCGGTCCGATCAACGTGACCCGCTGTTTTCTGCCGGCGATGGTCGAGGCCAACGCCGGCAAGATCGTGAATGTCGCCAGTGACGCCGGCCGGGTCGGATCGATGGGCGAGACCATCTATGCCGGGGCCAAGGGCGGGGTAATCGCCTTTACCAAGTCGCTCGCCCGCGAGACCGCACGCCACCGCATCAACGTGAACTGCGTGTGTCCGGGCCCGACCAATACACCACTGCTGATGGCACAGCCCGAGAGCATGCGCGAGAAGCTCGCGCGCGCCGTGCCGTTTCGCCGCATCGGCGAGCCGGAAGAGATCGCCGATGCGATCGTGTTCTTCTGCTCGCCGATGTCCGACTACATTACCGGGCAGGTTCTGAGCGTGAGCGGCGGGCTGACCATGGTGGACTGACCTGCCGGGTTGCATGGGAGACAGCGAGAATGCGGTTCGAGAACAGGGGTGTGATCGTAACGGGCGGTGCCGGCGGTATCGGACGGGAGACCGCGATACAGTTCGCGCGCGAGGGTGCGGCGGTGACCGTCGCCGATCGCGAGGGCGAGCAGGCCCGGGAGGTTGCCGACTTCATCAACGGTGAGGGCGGGCGGGCGTGTGGTGTCGTGCTTGACGTCACCGATGCTCCGGCGACCGAGGCAGTGGTCGCCGAGGCGGCACGCGAGATGGGCTCGCTCGACGTGATCTTCTGCAATGCGGGGATCAGGGAGATCTCCCCGCCGCAGGATCTCGCGATCGAGGAATGGCGCTCGGTGATCGAGGTCAACGTCACCGGTGTCTTCATCTCGGCCCAGGCCTTCGCCCGGCACCGCATCGCCGCCGGCCGGCCCGGCGCGATCGTGATTACCGCATCGACGCTCGGTGTGGTGGCGTCGACGTCGCGCTGTGCCTACGCCACGTCGAAACATGCGGTGGTGGGCATGACCAAGGCGCTGGCGCTCGACCTGGCACCGCACGACATCCGGGTCAACGCCGTCGGGCCCGGGGTGATCCGCACGCCGCTCACCGAACGCTATTTCCAGGACCCGGAGATGGCCGAGACGGTGCGCAGCCTGCACGCCATGAACCGCTGGGGGGTGCCTGCGGAGATCGCGAGCGCGGTGCTCTTCCTTGCGAGCGACGAGGCGAGCTTCTGTACCGGGACACATCTGGTCGTGGACGGGGGCTGGACCGCCGGCAAACGCATGTAGCGGGAGTTGTACGGGACCGTACCGGCATCCCGCCGCCAGGCCGCGGAGGTTTCGCGTCGCCCGGGCCGGATTGATGCCGGTACGGCGCGACACCTGTGTTGTATCTGAACTTTCGGTTGCGGTCCGGAACAAATAGATGGTGTCAAGACCGAGTGCAGGAGGATGCGATCATGAGCATGGGTATTGTCACAAGCGCCGCCGCGTCCGGACCTGGCCGCGAGGCGATGGGCGAGGTCACGGCGGATCTGACCTATATCGTGCGCCAGGACACCAAGCCCTACTTCCTGAGCTCCGCCCTGACCGGCGGGGATCCGGAGGTGTTCTTCAGCACCGAGGAGGTCCCCTCGTGCATCGCCGACATGCGCGGGATCGCAGCCGGGCTCTCCATCGACGTGCACGGGTTCGAACTCAGGACCTGGTCGGCCGGTGACATCGACCTGTACGACGATGACGACGTCGCGGCCCGCTACGAGCCCGGCCTGGTGGAGATGCTGAAGACCATGACCGGGGCCGACGCCGTCGCGATCTTCGACCATACCCGCCGGTCGGACCGCACGGAGGGGGCGAACAACCCCGGCGGCGTGCGTCGGCCGGCGAGCAGGGTGCATGTCGACTACACGGTACGGTCGGGACCGCAGCGCGCCCGGGATTCGCTCGGTGAGGCCGAGGTCGACCGCATCCTCGCCTCCGGTGGCCGGATCGTGCAGGTCAACGTGTGGCGGCCGATCACGGGCCCGGTCCTGCGCTCGCCGCTCGCGCTCGCCGATGCCGCCAGCATACCGGCCTCGGACCTCGTGGCCACCGACCAGCGGTTCCCGGACCGGGTCGGGGAGATCTACCAGCTCGCGCACGGTCCCGGGCATCGCTGGTACTACGCGCCGGAAATGACGCCGGACGAGGTGATCCTGATCAAGGGCTGGGACAGCCTCGACGACGGGAGGGCCCGGTTCACGCCGCACGGCGCCTTCGTCCATCCCGGCGAGACCCCGGACATGCCGTCACGTGAGAGCATCGAGACCAGGACCTACCTGGTGTTCGAGGCGTGGCAGGTCACAGACGCCTGAGGGCCGGCAGGCCGAGTGCGACGCCGACCGAGAGCAGGATCAGCACCGAGCCGTTGACCGCGTAGGCACCCGCAAGCCCGAGCGAGCCGATCAGCAGCCCCATCTCGATGTGGCCGAGCGGCGAGATCCCGATCGCGAGTGACCAGGCGCCCATTGCCCGGCCCCGGAGCGCATTCGGCACGCTCATCTGCACCATCGACTGGGTCAGCACGTCGGACGCGGTCGCCATGGCGGACACCAGGAACAGGGCGGCAAGCGCCCACGGGAAACTGTCGGCACTGCCAAGCAGGATCATGCCGAGCCCGAAGACCAGGATGACGCCGATGTAGAGCCGGCCCGGCCTGTGCAGCGGCCCGAGGCCGGCCGACAGCATGAGGCTCGCCGCCACGCCACCTGCCGCCCGCGCCGCATTGAGGTCGCCGAGCCCGTCCGCGCCCAGTTCCAGCCGGTCGGCGGCCAGTTCCGGAACACCGGTCTGGAACGAGAACCCGAACAGTTCGACCGCGGCGGTCAGCAGCACCAGCATGGTGAGCGTGCGGTTGACTGCGAGTTCGTTCAGGTATTCCGCGAGGTTGCGCCGGAGCGGAACCCGCTCGGCGGGGTTGACGGACGCCTGTCCGGCCGACTTCAGCCTGCTGACCAGAAGCCAGGCGACGGCATGGCCCGCAGCAAGGACGAGGAAGGCGGCGTCAGCCCCCGCCGCCTCGGTGATCCGGCCGGCGGCCAGTGCGCCGACGAGGTGGCCGAACCGCACCGCGAAGTTGATCCGCCCCAGCGCGCTCACGATGGCGGTACGGCCGAACAGGTCGTAGACGTAACTGACCCGGAGCGGCTGGGTCGAGGCGCGCAGGGACCCGAGCACGACGCTGATCGCCATCATCATCGCGAGACCGCCGAGACCGGCTGCAATCACGCCGGCGACGGCCGCAAGCGCCACGCAGTGGCAGATCTCGAGCCCGCGGATCAGGATGCGGCGGTCAAACCGGTCGGCGGCGGCTCCCGCGAGCGTGCCGGCGATGAACAGCGGCAGGTAATAGGCGGCGAGCGAGGTGCCGACCCAGGCCGAGGAATCCGTGATGCGGTAGACCAGCAACCCGAGAATGACCTGCTCGCCCGACATGCCGGCGCCCGAAAAGCTCGAGGCAGCGGCAAGGCGCAGGAAATCCGGCGGACCGAACCCGGAGCGGAGAAGACCGGACCACCGGCCGGCCATGGCGACCTATTCCTCGGGGTAGCGCCAGGGCCGCTCGGGCTGTTCCGCGCCCTCGTCGATCGTCCACTGCGGCAGGGCGAACTCGTCGGTCACGTCCACGAACACCATTCTGACCCGGGTGCCGATCCCGACCCGTGCGATCATGTCGGGCGGCGCGAAGGCGCCGTCGGCGGTCACCAGGTTGCCGGCAACCCGCAGGGCCTCGTGTTCCGTCGGCGCGCCCTTCTGGGTGTCAAGGTCGGCCAGGATGATCATGTAGGGGACCGTGTCGCGGAACGCCGGCTGGATCGGGTGGTGCACCTGGACGTAGGAGTGCACGGTGCCCGCGGCGTCCACCGGCACCCATTCGCTCTCGCGTTCTCCGGTCCACGGGCACGCCGTGGTCGGCGGGTAGCGGAGCAGGCCGCTCGCGGTCCCGCGCTGCAGCCTGAAGTCGCGGGCCGCACAGTAGCGAAAGAACTCGCGGTTCTCCCGATCGAGATCCTCGATCGTGAGTGTCATGCCCATGTAGTCTCCCTGGATCGGCATCGTCTGCTCCTATCGGATGTCCTTCGCCATCACCATGGCCGAACCGGTTCCCGGCATCGCCCACCCGAGATTGGCGGTGAGTTCCGCACCGTGCACCTGCCGGCATCCGCCCTCGCCGTGGTCATGGGTGTGCTGGCGCCGGCCGTCCGGGCCGACGGGACAGCTGTCATCGACGTCGCCGCGCAGCTGGCGTGTGTTCTCGATCACCATGTTCATGCCGTGGGTGTAGCCCTCGCACAGGTGTCCGCCCGACGTGTTGTTGGGCCGCCGGCCGCCGAGCTCGATGGTCCCGTCGGACACGTAGTGGCCGCCCTCGCCCTTGCGGCAGAACCCGTAGTCCTCGAGCTGCAGCATGGTGGTGAAGGTGAAGGCGTCGTACGACCCCGTGATGTCGATGTCCTCCGGTCCCACCCCGGCGTTGGGCCACAGCAGCTCCCTGGCGTAGCGGCCGGCCACGGTCGAGATCGGTCCGTGCTGGTAGTGCATGTCGATCCGCGGCTTGCAGCAGCGCCCGACCACCGCAAGGATTACCGCCGGCGGGCTGGGGCAGTCGCGCGCGCGTTCGACGCTGGTCACGATGATGCAGGTCGCATTGTCGGTCTCGACACAGCAGTCGAGCAGGTGCAGTGGCGTGCAGATCATGCGCGAGGAGACCACGTCCTCGACCGTGTAGCGCCGACGGTAGTACGCCTTCGGATTGTTGGAGGCGTGTTTCGAATGGGCGACCTTGACGGCCGCGACCTGTTCCGGCGTGGTCCCGTAGTCGTACATGTGCCGCAGGAAGGTCGGCGCGAACATCTGTCCGGCGCTCTGCCAGCCGTAGGCGCGGTGGTGGATCTGGTCGCCGACGATCGGAACCGCCGACCGTGCCCCGGTACCTCCGATCCGCACGGCCGAGTAGCCGTTCATCGCCCGGTAGATGGCCACCGTCCGGCACATTCCCGCCTCGATCACCCCCATCGCGATCCCGACCAGCGCCTCGGTCGAGGATCCGCCGCCGTGGACGTCCATGTAGAAGTTCAGCCGGATCCCGAGGTCGCCGGCGACGAAGGGGGCGAAGGTCGAGTCGTTGCCGGAGTAGCTCAGCATGCCGTCGATGTCGCCCGCCGTCATGCCGGCATCGCGCATGGCGTTGGAGACTGCCCAGGTCGCAAGCGACCGGGTGCTCTCCTGCGACCCGCGGCGGTAGGACGTCTCGCCCACGCCGCAGATGGCGTACCTGCCCCTGAGGTTCCGGGGCGAACTCGCGTCGTGGTCGGAAACGCTTGCAAGCGACATGGGGCCGTCCTTTCTCGTCTGCGGTTCTTGCGGTGTGAGCGTACCGGCATCCGGCGCCGGGGGAACCAGGTTTCTGCCGAACGGTCCGCGGAAATCACCGGCCGGATGTCGCTCCGCTCACGGCCCCGGGTCAGGGTGCGCCGGCGCGGTGGCCGTCGCAACCGCGCCGACCAGCAGCCCGCCCGCGGTGATCATCGAGGCGATCAGGTAGGTACCGGTCGCGTCGTGCAACAACCCCGCGAGTGTCGGGCCGACCATCTGGCCGAGCCCGAACGCCACCGTCATGATCGCGAGCACCCGCCTGGGATCCGAGGCGGCGAGCCTTGCCATCTCGATCAGGCCCAGCGCGGTCAGGCCCATCACCGTGCCGCCGAGCAGGGCCGACGCGAGCAGCAGCATCGCGATCGACTCGCTGAGCACGCTGACCGCGACACCGACCGCCTCGCACACGCTCGCGGCCGCAAAGGCAACCCTGTTGCTCCACCGCCGCCCGCACCAGGTCCACAATGCGACCGACGGGATGGCCGAGACCCCGACCACCAGCCAGACCCAGGCCTCGGCCGGACGCAGCGACGGGCTCGCGCGCATCAGGTCGGAGATGAAGGTGGCGGTCACCACGTACCCGAAGCCGACGAGGCCGTAGCCCAGGATCCAGCGCCAGTAGGTCGACCGCCGCACGGCACCGTGCCCGCGGTGCCGCGCTGCCCGGTCCTCCGGACGGGTGTCGGGCAGCAGCCACGCCACCGGGATCGCCAGCAGGAGCGCGATACCGCCTCCCGCGAGCCACAGCGGTTCCCAGTCGTCCCCGGCGGTCGCAAGCAGCGGCGCCACCAGTGCCGAGATCGCGATGCCCGTTCCGACCCCGGCGTAGAGCACCGCGGCGAGCGACGGTCGTCCGGCTATGGCAAGCCGGTCCATCACCATGGCGGATGCGAACACCATGACCACCGCGCCGGCGACTCCGCTTGCGAATCTCAGTGCCAGGAACATCGCCATGGTCTGCACCGCGGCCATGGCGGCGGTCGACACGGCGGCGAGCGCAAGCCCGCCAAGCAGCCAGGTGCGTCGTTCCCCCGGCAGGGAGCCCAGGCTCACCAGCAGCGCGCCGGCGAGGTAGCCGAGGAAATTCGCCGACGCGATCAGCCCGGCGTCGGCGCGCGAAAGGTCAAGCCCGTCGGCCATGTAGGGCAGGATCGGGGTGTAGACGAAACGCCCGATCCCGAGTGCCGTTGCCAGCGAGAGACAGCCTCCGAGCGCGGCCGCGAGGGGATGGTGACTCATGCCGGACCCGTCCCGCTCAGCGCCGCCGGAACGCGCGCGAGCGTGGCCTGGCGAGCTTGATATGGCGTGGAATGAGCATGTACAGTCCGCACGGCAGGGAGTTCGGCTCGTGGTTTCAGCTTTCCGGCGCCTTCCGGTTGTCCGGGGCAGCAGCAGCCGCGGAGTCCCGGTTGGCGGGGCAGGGCGGTCCGGGGTTCCGATGGGGTCATATGCGCTGGGGCCGGGCAGACATGAACCAGGATCCGGCAGGGCGCGCCACCATACTTGAGGTCGAGGACCTGCGCACGGTCTTCGACACCCGCGACGGCGCCATACATGCCGTAAACGGTATCTCCTTCCACCTGCGCGAGGGCGAGCTGCTGGGAATCGTCGGCGAGAGCGGTTCCGGCAAGAGCGTGAGCATGATGTCGCTGCTCAAGCTGGTTCCAATGCCGCCGGCCAGGATCGTCTCCGGCCAGGTCCGCTTCGGCGGCCGAGACATCCTGCAGCTGCCCCCGGGCGACATACGCCGCATCCGCGGAGGCGAGATCGGGTTCATCTTCCAGGACCCGATGACGTCGCTCAACCCGGTGTTTACCGTCGGTTTCCAGCTGATCGAACCGCTGCGCAAGCATCTGGGCCTCTCGCGCCGCAAGGCGCGGGAACGGGCGGTCGAACTGCTCGAGCTGGTCGGAATTCCCTCGGCCGACGACCGGCTCGCGGACTTTCCGCACCAGTTCTCCGGCGGCATGCGCCAGCGGGTCATGATCGCGATTGCGCTTGCCTGTGATCCCAGGCTGCTGATCGCCGACGAGCCGACCACAGCGCTCGACGTGACCATCCAGGCCCAGATCCTGGAGCTGATCCGCCGACTGCGCCGGGAGCTCGGCATGTCGATGATCTGGATCACCCATGACCTCGGTGTGGTGGCGGGAATCGCCGACCGGGTGATGGTAATGTACGGCGGCATGGTGGTCGAACACTCGACGGTCGACCGGCTGTACGCCGAACCGAGACACCCGTACACCCGCGCACTGCTCGACACCCTGCCGGGTACCGGCGGAATGCGGGCGGTCCGGCTCAACACCATTTCCGGGCAGCCACCGCTGCTCGACGCCGCCCCGACCTCGTGCCCGTTCGCGCCGCGGTGCGCTCACGCCTTCGAACGCTGCTGGAACGAGAACCCGGCGCTGCGCCCCGTCGCGCCGGACCGGGACCACCTTGTCCATGACGTTGCCTGCTGGTGGGACGTCGACCGGGGAGCGCCGCGCAATGACGCCTGATGCGTCATCCTCTGCCCTGCTCGAGGTCGAGGACCTGAAGACCCACTTCCCGATCCTCGCCGGGATTTTTCGCCGGCAGGTCGGCATCGTGAAGGCTGTCGACGGCATCAGCTTCACGCTTAAGCGCGGCGAGACTCTGGGACTGGTCGGAGAGAGCGGGTGCGGCAAGTCGACCGCGGGGCGGACCATCCTCCGGTTGCAGGACGCCACCGCCGGACGGGTGCGTCTGGACGGCGAGGACCTTCTCGCGCTCGAGGGTGAAGCGCTGCGCCGGGTGCGGCCGCGTATGCAGATGGTGTTCCAGGACCCGCATGCGAGCCTCAACCCGCGCATGACGGTGAGTTCGATCGTGTCAGAGCCGCTCGACGAGCACAACCTGCTCGCCGGCGCCGAGCGGCAGGAGCGCGTTGAGCAGCTGCTCGAATCGGTCGGGCTGGACCCGACGTTCTCCAACCGCTATCCGCACGAGTTCTCCGGAGGCCAGCGCCAGCGCATCGGGATCGCGCGCGCGCTCGCGCTGAACCCCGACTTCATCGTCTGCGACGAACCGATCGCGGCCCTCGACGTGTCGATCCAGGCCCAGGTGGTCAACCTGCTCGAGGACCTGCAGGAACAGCGCACGCTCACCTACCTTTTCATCAGCCACGACCTCGGCATGATCCGGCACATCGCGAACCGGGTCGCGGTGATGTACCTTGGCCGGATCGTCGAACTCGCGCCGCGCGACGTGCTGTACGCGTCACCGCTTCACCCCTACACCCAGGCACTGCTTTCGGCGGTCCCGATCCCCGATCCGAAGGTCGAGGCCACGCGCTCGCATATCGTCCTGCGCGGCGACCTGCCAAGTCCGGCCAATCCGCCGCTGGGCTGCAACTTCTCCACCCGGTGTCCGGTCGCCACGTCGATCTGCCGCGAGGCCGAACCGGAGTGGAGGGAGACCGAACCCGGACGTTTCGTCGCCTGTCACCACGTGACGGTCGGCAACGGGGCCCGTGGACCCGACCTGCAGCCGCCGGTCGGCGCCGCAACCGGAACGGATGGCGCGTCACCGTCCGTCCCGACAGCGTGAGGAGACAACGTTGATGAAGCGATCAGTCCTGATACCCCTGGCAGCGGCAATGATGTTCGCGTCCGCTGCCCATGCCGAACGCGGAAGCGACGGCGAGCTGAAGATCCTGTACTGGCAGGCGCCGTCGATCCTGAACCCGTTCCTCTCGGGCGGAACCAAGGACATCCACGCCTCCTCGCTCATTATCGAGCCGCTCGCGCACTACGACACCGACGGCAACCTCGTGCCCACCCTTGCCGAGGAGATCCCCACGGTCGGCAACGGCGGCGTCTCGGCCGACCTGCGCACGATCACGTGGAAGCTCAAGCAGGGTGTCGTCTGGTCGGACGGCTCGCCGTTTACCGCCCATGACGTCGTCTTCACCGCCGACTACTGCCTGCATCCCGAGGGTGGCTGCAACGCCGCCGAGCGGTTCCAGGATGTCGAGTCGGTCGAAGCGCTTGACGATCACACCGTCAAGATCACCTTCGGAGTGGCCAAGCCGTTCCCCTACGGACCGTTCGTCGGGTCCGAGGTGCCGGTGTTCCAGAAGGCGCAGTACCAGGACTGCATGGGTGCGAAGGCGCCCGAGTGCACCGAGCAGAACTTCGGAACCATCGGCACCGGCCCGTTCAAGGTCCGTGAATTCCGTCCGAACGACGTCGTGCTCTACGAGATGAACGAGAACTACCGGATCCCCGGCAAGCCGCACTTCTCCTCGGTGCTGCTCAAGGGCGGCGGTGACGCGGTCTCGGCCGCACGTGCGGTTCTCGAGACCGGCGAGTTCGACTACGCGTGGAACCTGCAGGTGGAGCCGGAAATCCTCTCCACCATGGAATCCGCCGGCAAGGGCGAGGTGCTCTCCGCGTTCGGGACCTCGGTCGAACGGCTGATGGTGCAGCTGACCAACCCCGACAAGACGCTCGGCGACAAGCGGGCGACCTACCAGAACGGCAACAACCCGCACCCGTTCCTGTCCGATCCCGCCGTCCGCCGTGCGCTGTCGATGGCGATCGACCGCCAGATCCTGGTCGATGCGGGCTATGGCCCCGCCGGCCGGGTGACCTGCAACGTGCTGCCGGCGCCCGCCATCTACGCGTCGAAGGCCAACGACTGGTGCAAGACGCAGAACATCGAAGGCGCGAACAAGCTCCTGGATGATGCTGGCTGGGAGCATGGGTCCGACGGCGTGCGCGCCAAGGACGGGGTCCGCCTCTCGATCCTGTACCAGACATCGACCAACTCGGTCCGCCAGGGCACCCAGGCCCTGATCAAGCAGATGTGGCAGGAAATCGGGGTGGAAACCGAACTGCGCAACATCAGCGCTTCGGTGTTCTTCGGCGGAGATCAGTCCAGCCCGGATACGTTCCAGAAGTTCTTTGCCGACATTGAAATGTACACCAACAATTTCAACGGCACGGACCCGGAGAACTACATGCTGCGTTGGACCTGCGACAAGATGCCGTCGCCGGAAACCCAGTGGATCGGCCAGAACATGCCCCGCTACTGCAGCGCGCAGTATGACGAGCTGGCGTCCGAACTTTCGCAGACCGCGGAGCTGAAGGACCGGGCCCGCATCGCCAAGCAGATGAACGACATGCTCATCGACTACGGCGCGATGATCCCGCTGATCCACCGCGGCGGGGTTGCCGCCCGGGCCAACAGCCTCGGTGGCGGCGCCTATCCCAATGTCTGGGATGCGACCCCCTGGAACATCCAGGACTGGCATCGCAAGTAGCAGCGACCTTCAGGCCCGGCGGCCCGCCCCGGTGGCGGGCCGCCGGCCCTTCCCACCGGTCTCGCGGGGTCTGCCATGTTCCGGTACGCGGTGCGACGGCTGATATTTGCGGTCCCGACGCTGCTCGTCATCAGCTTCATCATCTTCGCGTTGCTCGACCTCGCCCCGAGTGACCCGACGGCACAGCTTCCGCTCACCATTCCCGAAGAGGTCCGCGAGATGATCAAGCTCAGCCTGGGGCTGGGCGAACCGTTTCACATCCGCTACGTGCGCTGGCTCGAGCAGTTCCTGGTCAACGAGCCGCTCAACCTGATCGAGACCTACTGGGACGTCCGGATCGGCGATTCCGAGCAGAGGCTGCGCGTCCGGTCCTGGTCGACGCGCGCACCTGTGATCGACCTCATCGCCGAGCGCCTGCCCCAGACCCTGATGGTGGTCGGCGTTTCCTACATGGTCGCCATCCTGATCGCGGTGCCGATCGGCGTGGTCTCCGCCTACCGCCAGTATTCGATCTTCGACCAGGTGGGCACCTTCATTTCCATGGTGGGGTTCTCGGTCCCCACGTTCTTCACCGGCACGGTGCTGATCGTGATCTTCAGCGTGATGCTCGGCTGGCTGCCGTCGATCTACGACACCACCCACGTGGTCGAGGACTTCGACAGCTTCATCGTCCAGGTCAAGCAGATGATCATGCCGGTCATGGTGCTGGGCCTGTTCAATGCCGCACAGCTCAGCCGGTTCATGCGCTCCTCGATGCTGGACAATCTCAACCAGGAATATGTCCGTACCGCGCGCGCCAAGGGCATGACCGAACCGGTGGTGGTGCTGATCCACGTCCTGCGCAACAGCATGATTCCGGTGATCACCGTGATCGCGCTGGGACTGCCCGCAACCTTCGCGGGCGCGATCATCACCGAGCAGATCTTCCGCATCAACGGGGTCGGGCAGTTGCTGATCGGCGCCATCGAGAGTGCCGACATTCCCACCGTCCAGACGGTGACCTTCATCTTTGCGATCCTGATCGTCATGTTCAACCTCGTGGCCGACCTGCTCTACGGCATGCTTGACCCGAGGATCCGTTATGACTGACGCATTGGCTCCGGAGCGCGCAGCGGCGCGGCACCGGTCCCTGTGGCTGGATGTCTGGCTGCAGTTCCGCACCCACCGCGGTGCGCTGGTCGGCGTGGTGGTCTTCGGCCTCATCGTGGTCGGAGTTCTCTTCGGGCCGCTGATCCACGACGTCGATCCGCAGTATCTCGACTACAAGTCCAAGAACCAGGGAATGTCCTGGGCGCATCCGATGGGGACCGACAACCTTGGCCGCGACATGTTCGCCCAGGTGCTGGCCGGCGGGCGGACCTCGCTTGCCGTCGGGGTCACGGCCATGGCGCTCTCGCTCACGCTCGGGACCTTCGTCGGCGTGATGGCCGGGTTCTTCCGTCCGCTTGAAGGCCCGCTGATGCGGTTTACCGACCTGTTCCTTGCCCTGCCGATCCTGCCGTTGCTGCTGGTCATCATCATGCTGTTCCGCGACCCGCTCAGAACGGCGTTCGGACCGGAGATCGGCATCTTCATCCTGATCGTGTTCGTGATCGGGATCACCAGCTGGATGCAGACCGCGCGCATCGTGCGCGGCGAGGTCCTCGCCATCAAGGAACGCGAGTTCGTCCTGGCGGCCCGCAGCATCGGAACCAGGCCGCACCGCATCATCCTGCGGCACCTGTTTCCGAACGT
Organism: Alphaproteobacteria bacterium bin52; assembly: GCA_002238645.1. Classification (GTDB taxonomy): domain Bacteria; phylum Pseudomonadota; class Alphaproteobacteria; order Thalassobaculales; family Thalassobaculaceae; genus Bin52. The sequence continues at coordinate 16,715 of MPMT01000075.1, forward strand.
GCTGAGCCCGATCATGGTCTCCGCGACCCTCGGGGTTGCCCAGGCGATCATCACCGAAAGCGCGCTGAGCTTCCTCGGTCTCGGGTTTCCGTCGGACTTTCCGACCTGGGGACGGCTGCTCTATGACGGGGTGCCGTTCCTTAACCTGACGCCCGACCGGGTGATCTGGCCGGGACTGGCGATCTCGCTCACGGTGCTGAGCGTGAACTACATGGGTGACGGCCTGCGCGACGCGCTCGATCCGCGCATCCGCGGCCGCTGACCCACTTTGCTTGAGGAGACCGCACATGCTTGCCCTGACCGGATATACCGACCGCTTCTCTGCGCCGCCGGGCGGGCGCATCGCCTTCAGGATCAGCAGTGCCTTCGAGGAGGACTACCAGGTCGATCTGGTCCGGATCATCCACGGTGATCCCAATCCCGAGGGCCCCGGGATCAAGCTGCGCCCGGTCGCGTCCGCAATCGAGGGACCATACCCGTCGCGCTACCAGCCGGTGCAACTCGGCTCCTGTGCCGAGATCCCGCTCGCCGCGATGCCCGCCGGGTTGGAGGGTAGCAGGACTGTCGGGGCGGTGATCTGGCCGACCCTGCCCGACCGGGGACCCCAGACCGTGGTCTCGGTCCGCGACCCGGCGACCGGCGGCGGGTTCTGGCTTTCCATCGGTCCGGACGGCGCCGCGATCGATGTCGCGAGCGATACGGGCGAGACCGTCTCGGCCTCGACGGGCACGCCGTTGGTCCGCCACCAGTGGTACCGGGTCTGGGCCTGCATCGAGCCGGACGCCGGACGGATCACGGTGCACCAGGATCCGGTCGAGCCGCGGTTCATGTGCGATGACGCCGGTGCGGGGAGCGTTTCCTCCGGCGGGACGACGGGAGGCCAGGGCGCTCCGAGCCTGCTGATTGCCGCCCGCGCCGCGCGTACCCGCGACCAGCATTTCAACGGCAAGATCGAGGCGCCGTTCCTGCTCGCGTCGACCGATCCGCAGACTGTTGCAGCCGTCTTCGCCGGGGACGCGCCCGCAGCCCTGGTCGCGCGCTGGGACTTCAGCCGCGCGATCACCACCCGGCGCGTCGAGGATACCGGGCCGAACGGCCTGCACGGCATCCTGCTCAACCTGCCGGCGCGCGCGATGACAGCGTCGGGCTGGGACGGCTCGGAGATGTGCTTTGCCCACCGGCCCGAACACTATGGCGCCATCCACTTTCACGAGGATGACCTGCATGACTGCGGATGGGAGGACGACTTCGTCTTCGAGGTGCCCGACGACATACCGAGCGGCATCTACGGCTGCAGGCTGCGCTGTCGTCACGTCGAGGACGTGATCCCGTTCTACGTGCGTCCGCACACCGGCCGGCCGACCAGCGACGTCGTGTTCCTGGCCTCGACCTTCACCTACCAGGTCTATGCCAACCACCGGCGCGATAACACCGACCACCGGTTCAGGGAGAAGGGGCTGAGCTGGGGCGCGTCGCAGCACCTGCCGGACGATCACTCCGACTACGCGCATTCGACCTACAACAAGCATCTCGACGGCAGCGGTGTCGCCTATTCCTCGCGGCTGCGGCCGATCTTGACCATGCGGCACAACTTCCTGACCTTCGACGATCCCTTCGGGTCGGGAATGCGGCACCTCCCGGCCGACACCCACCTGATCGACTGGCTCGACGCCATGGGCCACGGGGTGGACATCGTGACCGACGAGGATCTCGATGACGAGGGAGTGGAGCTGATCGCGCCCTACCGGGTGGTGATCACGGGCTCGCACCCCGAGTATCACACCAGTGGCACCCTGGACGCGTTGCACGAGTATGCGCACCGGCGCGGCGGCCGGCTCATGTACATGGGCGGTAACGGGTTCTACTGGCGGGTGGCGCGGAACGCGGACTGGCCAGGCTCACTGGAGATCCGCCGGGCCGAGAACGGGATCAGGACCTGGGCGGCGGAGCCCGGCGAGTACTACAACGCGTTCGACGCAAGCTACGGCGGACTGTGGCGCCGCAACGGGCGGCCCCCGCAGCTGCTGGCCGGCGTGGGGTTCTCCTCGCAGGGCGCCTTCGAGGGATCGTACTACCGCCGGGCCCCCGGGTCGGACGATCCGCGCGTCGCATGGATCCTCGAAGGGATCAACGAGGAGATCCTGGGCAACTTCGGGCTCTCCGGCGGCGGCGCGGCAGGGTTCGAACTCGACCGCGCCGATGTCCTGCTCGGGACCCCGGAACACGCGGTGGTGATCGCCTCTTCCGAGAACCACCAGCCGAGTTTCATCCCTGTGCTCGAGGACCAGCTCTCCCAGCGCAACACCTATACCGGTGTCCCGCACGCGAGCCTGATCCGGGCCGACATCGTCTTCTTCGAGACCGCGAACGGCGGGGCGGTGTTCTCGGTTGGCTCGATCACCTTCTGCGGCAGCCTGTCACACCAGAACTACGCGAACAGCATCTCGCGCATGATCGACAACGTGCTCAGGCGACTGCGCGGCGACTGACCGGCTACCGGTTCCGGCCCGGACCCTCCGGATCGAGGCCGAACAGCCTGACCGCGTTCATGCCCAGGATGTTGCGTTTCGCCTCGGTGTCGAGGAACGGGTGCAGCGAGTCTAGCTGCTGAACTTGCGGGTGAAAGTCCCGCCGGCACAGTTCTCAGTTTGGTGCCGTAGCATATCCCACTGGTCCCGGGGCAACCCGCGGCCAGCGAGCTGGGACGCAGAAAGCCACCGTGGGCCGGCAGAGACACAGAGCCCTGCTGGTCCGATCAGCCAGGGTGGCGAGCGAACCGGAGGGCCGTAGCGAAAGCGAACGATTGGATGAAGCCCCGAAATGACACCCCCACATGAAGCTGATTTGTGGGACGGACGAGAATGCCAAGGGCCTCCATTCTG
>MPMT01000076.1 GCA_002238645.1 Alphaproteobacteria bacterium bin52
AACCGAATCCGTCGACAGATCGACGAACGGGTGTATCCCTGTCTACTCGCCGCGTCCGCAAACCTGCCGAGCCATGTTGCAAGCGGACCAACCGGTGCCTGCGACAGAACCACCTGGTGATTGATGATATGTCTCATGATGGACTCCTCCCCCCTCTCGGGGCTGATCTATGGAGTCCGAACTATGTCGCCATCACTGCGCTCACTTGCCGGCAAAACCAGAATCAGCCGGGACTACAAGACATAGTCATGCAGTCGAGATAGTGACGCCTATCTCTTGCACGACATAGCCGGTACACGTGCACACATGCACGCTTGCACACACATACACATGCACACGTGCCAGCCTGCCCGGGGTCCGTCAGCACGTGCCGCCTGCCCGGTTTCGGACACTGAAGCGGGCCAGGGCTTCTTCCAGACGGCCGATCTTGGTGGCGTGGCGGGGGTCGAGCATGCGGGGACCTCGCTTTCCTGGACGCCCATTGCCGACGCGAAGGCGCTGTTGGACAGCCGCTCTTCGCGCAGCGCCTCGTAGAGCGCCGCATTGGCGGCCAGCACCGCGCCCGGAACCGCTGCCGGCCGGGCTCGGCGCCGGAATGTCCTCGCGCCGGGCGATGGACGGGCTTGCCAGCGCCTGCGACCGGGCGGGGCTGGTGGCGAGCGCGGCGCGGTGCGCCGCGGCGCTGAACGACCTCGAGCGATGAGACTGGCGGGGCCGGTCTCTCAGGAACCTGGCCAGCCGTCCGACGCTGCATTGAGGCGGCCGATCTGTACCGGAACGGACCCGCAGAAGCGCCGATGTCAGTTGTCACTTGATAGGCGACAGTCTAGAGTCGGTTCGTGATCGCATCGTTCCGTCACCGCGGCCTGAAGGCGCTGTATGAGGGCAGGACGGCACGGCGCTTGGCGCCGGCGCATGTCGTGAGGTTGCTCGACATCCTGGCGGCGCTCGACATGTGCCAGGGGCCCGAGGGCATGAACCTGCCGGGCTTCCGTCTGCACCGGCTTGCGGGGAGGCTGGAGAGGCACTGGGCGGTGTCGGTCTCCGGCAACTGGCGGGTGACCTTCCGGTTCGAGGACGGATCGGCGGTCGACGTGGACTATGTGGACTATCACTGAGGAGACGGTCATGGGCATGCAAGACCCGCCGCATCCGGGCGGCATCGTGAAGCGGCAGTGTCTCGAGCCATTGGGCCTTACGGTGACGCGGGCCGCCGAGGGCCTTGGGGTGACGCGCCAGACGCTGTCGGAGCTGGTGAACGAACGCACGGGGATTTCGGTGGAGATGGCGATCCGGCTTTCAAAAGCCTTCGGGTCGACGCCCGAAACCTGGCTCGGGATGCAGATGGCCCATGATCTCTGGCAGGCCCGGTCCCGCGCCGGCGAGATCACGGTGGAGCGTTTCGAAGCGGCGTAACATGCGGCATCGTCACCTTGTAGATACGGAAATCGCTGCCCGGTCGCCAACGGCGATCGATGACATCATCGAGCGCGGATCGTGGCGCGACTGGGTACTGCTTCGCCGATGTTGCGCCGAGCAGCCGTCATTGCTGGACGTCGTTGAGCGGGTTTGCAACACCTGTCAATGCTCTTCCAAAATTGACCCACCATGCTCCTCCAATAGTGACCCGCCTGTTCAGGCACTTCTTTCCCGGTAGGCTTGTTTTGGCGGTTGTGGTTATCGGGAGGACGAGGGATGAGGGGAGGTTCGGGTCAGGCACTGCGGCGGTTGGTTGATGATGTGAGATCCAGGCCCCTTGGCGAGGTTGCGCGGCTCCTGGGTTACCGGCGGGTTCCGACGGACCGGTTCGACAGTATCGCCGTTGACCCTGTCTGGTCGGCCGCCAACCGCGCAATATCCCTGTTGTGTCCGACCTGCCGGCGATCGCTGTGGGCGGTGCCCGGGTGCCGGCACTCGGGAGTTCCGCATCGCTCCCGGGTCAGCCGCGCTTCAGGTGCGTTCGGAAGAAGGCTACGAGGTCGTCGAGACGCAAGGCGCCGAGGCTTGCGACCTGGCCCGGGTCAGCCGGCGTGCGCCGACGATCAGCCCGACGGCATGACAGACCCAGCCGACAAGCAGTACCGGTACGGCGTACGTCACCAGCCCTATGGGCCGCAGGTTGTCCCCGAGTGACATCGAAACCATGGCGGCTGCCAGCAGGGCCATGCCGACCAGGTAGATGACGCCTGTCGTCTGCCACAGGCGGGAACCTGACCGCCTCCCGAAACCAGTTATCCGGACGGAGAGCCACATCCATGACAGAACCGCAAGCGGCGGGCCAACCTCTGAGAGAATTCCATAAAACGTAACCAGACCCATCTCCCACATGTCCACGACCGTTGGATGGAATCCACTGTCGAGAAGGTGGATCAGATTGATCACCAGAAGGAGCACCAACACTACGACCGGCGGCCCTGCGCCTCGATAGCCGGATGCGTCGAACAGGGCCTTCGTCGTCCAGGCCACAAAGGCCCCGATGGGCACACAGACGACATACATCAGGACGAGCATCGATCGGACATCATCCAGGGCGCCCGGGCTTCCCGACAACGAGCCAAAGGCCATGATCGCAACCAGGAGACCGAGGAAAAGAACAATCAAGACCATGGCGAAGGCGAGTATTCCGCCGGTTCGTATGACTCCTGCCGGCATGATGCTCCTCAAGGACGTTCGGGTACCGGATCGCGGCCCTGGTCCGACATCCCGGAATTCGCACCGACAGAAGATGACCGCATGCGTCCAGTCGCGCCATGGTAACATTGACCAACGTCAATACGTACACCGGAGGAGGTGGAGAAGTGATGGCCTGTGCGCGTCTGGCGGCAATCATGGTGTCGGCCGCGCTCTGCTTCGGGACAGCCGCTTCAGTGAACGCAGGGTTGCCCTGCACCGCCTGGCTTACCAGGTCATTCTTCCAGGAAGCGACGGCCGCCGACGTATCGCGATGTCTGGATGCAGGGGCCAACCCCCGCGCGCGCGCCGGAGGCTCTTGGCAGCGCGGAAACTGGTTTGTCGATGCATTCCTGGGCGCACTGCTGGATGCTGCGCGTGCGCTGACGGGCCGGCAGGGCCGAACCTCCGACACCCCCCTGCATCTGGCAGCAGCCTTCAGCACGGACCCTTCGGTCATTGCGATCCTTCTTGATGTCGGTGTCGAACTGGAAGCGCGAGCGCAGTCCGGCGGCACGCCGCTTCACAGCGCCGCGTCGGCCAATTCTGCGCCTCCGGTCGTTGTAGCACTTCTGGAGGCTGGCGCGGATCCGATGGCGCGTAATCGTGACGGGGAGACACCCCTGCACCTGGCGACGGCGTTCAACGAGAATCCGGACATCATCGCGGTGCTGCTGACAGCCGGCAGCGACCTGAAGGCGCTGAGGAATGACGGCAAGACCGCTCTTCACATGGCGGCCTGGTTCAGCGAGGCCCCTTCGGTCATCGTTGCATTGCTGGAAGCCGGGGCTGAGCTCGAGGCGCGGGACCGGGAAGACCAGACACCACTGTTCCTGGCCGCCCGGACGAACAACCGCCCGGCGGTTGTCAAGGCGTTGCTGGATGCCGGCGCCGACCCGAAGGTGCGGAACAGAGACGGATCGACGCCCCTGCACGGCGCGGGGCACAGTCCGTCGATCATGGCGATGCTGCTGGATGCCGGCGCCGAGCTGGAGGCGCGGAACAGTTACGGATCGACGCCTCTGCATATGGCGGCATATTTCGGCGGTCTTGAGAGCGTCGCGCTCCTGCTGGAGGCCGGAGCCGACACAGGGGCTCGCGACAATGAGGGAGGAACGCCTCTGCACGATGCCGCGGCAACCGGCAAGACTGCGGTCGTCGAGGCGCTCCTGGCGGCCGGGGCCGACGCAAGCACGCAGGACAATGGCAAAACAACGCCGCTGCATCGCGCCGCGGCATCCAGCGGAGCCGCTTCGGTGGTCGAAGCGCTCCTGACCGCCGGAGCCGACCCGAAGGCGCGAACGGCCAGCGGAGAGACGCCACTGCATCTGGCGGCGGCGGCCAGTCCGATCCCCTCGGTCGCAACCTTGCTGACGAGCGCCGGCGCCGACCCGGCGGCGGGGAACCGGGACGGCAACACGCCCCTGCACCGGGTGGCGGAAAACACCAGTGACGCAGCCCTGTCGATCACCGCGGCACTGCTGGAGGTCGGCGCCGACCCGGCGGCCCGCAACAGCGAGGGAGCGACACCGCTGCACCTGGTGGCGGAATTCAGACCCACGGGGTTCACGACTGAGTACGAGAAGATCCCCGCACTCATGCGCCTGTTGCTGGACGCCGGCGCTGATCCCCTGGCAGAAGACGCGAATGGACGAACACCCCTGCACCGTGCCGTGGCAGCGAACACGGTCCCGGAGATCGTCGCGACGCTGCTGGATGCCGGCACCTCCCTCGAGGCGCGGGACAGGAACGGCCACACTCCCCTGCACCTGGCGGCCGCTCACAGCAGCAAGCCTCCCGTCCTTGAGGCGCTGCTGGACGCCGGCGCCGATCCGCGGGCGCTGACAGCGGACGGCCGGAGTCCCTGGGACCTTGCACGCGACAGCGCCCGGCTTGAGGGAACTGCCGTGTACCGCCGACTCAAGGAGGCCGGGCCGGGGTGAACAGGTCAAGCTCCGGGGCTTCCGGTTGGGTCCGCATACCGGCGTGGGAGTTCACGAGGGGGATCGATCAGCGAAAGGCATGGTGCGTTGTCTCGACCTCCGGGAAACCGGGGCCGGGCCGGTCTCGTATGAGAGGCACGAGGAGCACTGTTGAAGAAGGAGGGTCCCGGCAGGTCGTTCCCGCACGGCAAGGCACATGCGATCTTCGTTCTGCCCCGCCGGCAGACGGGATCCGGGGGCGAAATACAAGACGCTCGCGACGCCGGTCATCGCCGGGGATCACGTCTGCTCCGATCACGAACTCACCGGTCCGGACTCGAACACGCTCTCATCGTGGTGCGCGAGAGCGACATGCCCGTCGTCTCGAGGCGCGACCGAGCGGCAGTTTCGATCCCGAGATCCGCTCCAGCGCAGATCGGGGCCAGGAACGGCGTGCGAAGTTGCTCCCCGGCCGAACACCCTTCGAGCCGGCCGATATCCTGTCGAAACGGTGCTCGCGAAGTTCCTCGCGGCACTCACCGGGTCCGAAGCCCGTCTCATCAGCGTGCGCAGCCGCGAGGACACGGCCCCTGCCCGCGCCAGGCGAATCTGCACGGCGTACACTCCGGAACCGTCCAAAACCCGGAAGCTCATGCGCATGCATGCGACGCCGAGCATTCCATCAGCTGCCTCGCCGGCTCTTCCCGGCATCGCGGCCCACCGCCTGTCGTACTCTTCATCGACGCGGAGCATCGTCATCGCGGGATCGGGACTCTGGAGCGACACGGCCCATGGCTTCGATCCGGCAGTGACCGTGGCGGTTGGACGCATTGCCTGCGGAATTTCCATGAGCCAGTGTTGTTTCCGAAGGGACGGAGTGGAGAAGGCCATGAGACTTCACATTGATGACAGAGCGCTGCCAGGAACAAGCTGGGACGAGTTCACTTCCCTTCGAGATAGAAACACCGTGAGGTATGCGATCCGGTCTTCAATCCCGACCCGACCTGGTGTCGGTCGCGTGGTGCGCCTGTTGTGGATGATGCTCGCGATGCTGGCGATGGCCATGTCCGTTGCAGCCGAAACCCGGCGCGTCAAGGACGGAGCCGATCATGTCAATGCATACCGCGGTCCATCAACGAGATACGATCTCGCTGCCATATTGCCTTCCGGCGCCGTGGTCGAAGAGGTCAGGCGTGTGGACGGGTGGAGCCAGATACTGACTTCCGATGGCCGTGTCGGCTTCGTCAACATTGGCGACCTCGTCGCTGACGACACTGTCCGCAAACCGCCGGAGCGGGCTCAGGCGGATGGGCCGGATTTGAGCATCGTTCCGCAATTGGGGCACCCGGGTCAGGTCACCGATATCGCTTTCAGTCGCGATGGACGCTTGCTCGCGACCGCGTCCAGCGACCGGACCGCCTGGCTCTGGGACGTCGAGACGGGCGTGGAGCTGAAGGTGCTGAGGGGGCACTGGGCAACCGTCAGCGGTATCGCATTCAGCCCCGACGGACGTTTCCTGGCAACCGCGTCCTACGACGGCACCACCCGCATCTGGGATCCGGTGTCCGGCCGCCAACAGATCGTCCTGGTGGAGGAGTGGCGGCCCTTTCCACTTCTGGCAACCGTGTCCTTCAGCCCCGACGGGCGCAGCATCGTGACTTCCACCGGACAGACGGCAACCCTCTGGGACTTGGAAACCGGCCGGGCCCTTAAGAAGCTGGATGTCATTGGGGAATACGGCGCCACCAGCTTCGCCAGCAGCCCCGACGGGCGCATGATTGCGACCGCGAGCGGCGACAATGGCACCATGCGGATATGGGACACCGGGACCGAACGGGAGCTGAGAGTCCTGGAGGGGCCGGGGTCAGTGATCGTCAGGACAGTTTTCAGCCCCGATGCACGCTTTCTGGCGACTGCGTCTTCAGACGGCATCGCCCGGCTCTGGGACATCGGGACCGGCCGGCTGTTGCGCAGGCTGGAGGTCGAGAGGGATCATCCGGATGAGGTGACCGACGTTGCCTTCAGTCCCGACGGACGCCTGCTGGCAACGACCTCCCTGGAAGGCACGTCGCGGATCTGGGACGTCGAGACCGGCTGGCACCTGAAAGTGATGAAGGGGCGGGATCTGTTCGACACCACCAGTGTCGCATTCAGTCCCGACGGAAGCATGATTGCGACCGGTCACGGCACCGCGATCCAGACCCGCGTGAGCTTTCGGCTCAGCGGCAGCGCACGCATCTGGGATGTGGCCGCCGGGCGGCTGCAGAAAGTGCTGGGAAAGCGATCAAGGGATGTGCGTGCCGTTGCGATCAGTCCCGCCGGGCGCATGATCGCAAACGGTTACGGGCGCACGATCCCGGGAGCAACGGGATTTCTCTCGTCCGGCGGTGTACGGATCTGGGACATAGACGGGGGCGGGCGGGAGCTTGAGTTGGGAGGAAACTGGGACAGTGTCACCAGCGTCGCCTTCAGTGCGAACGGCCGCATGCTGGCGGCCGGCCTGAGCAACAGTACTGCCCGGATCTGGGATCTCGCGGACGGCGGGGAGCCGAGAGTGTTCGGCGATCATTCGGACGGCGTTACTGCTGTCGCGTTCAGTCCCGACGGACGCCGGCTGGCGACCGCGTCCGGAGCCTGGGACAGCACCGCACGACTCTGGGACATCTCGTCAGGCGAGGAACTGAAGGTGATCGAGGGCCACTCGGATGGTATTGAAAGCATCGCCTTCAGCCCCGACGGACGCCTGCTGGCAACGGCGTCCCGGGACGGAACCGCGCGGCTCTGGGACCCCGCGACGGGTCGCGAGCTAAAGGTACTGGAGGAGCGTACCACCGCCGTCATCGGCGTCTCCTTCAGCCCCGATGGGCACCTGCTGGCGACGACTTCCTGGGACAACACGGCGCGCATCTGGGACGTCGCAACCGGCCGGCAGCTGCAGGTGCTCGAAGGACACCTGACGAATGTCTATGGCGTGGCGTTCAGCCCCGACGGGCGGACGGTCGCGACAGCGTCCGACACCGTGCGGACCTGGGACGTCGCAACAGGCAGGCAACTGAAGGTGATGGAAGGGCAATCGGCTATTGTTGATGGCATCGCCTTCAGTCCGGATGGACGCACCGTCGTGACGGCGTCGAGAGACAACACCGCACGCATCTGGGATGCAGGCACCGGGCGGAAACTGGCAACGCTCATCAAGCTGGTCGATGGTTCCTGGTTGCAGCTGACACCGGCGGGGTTCTTCGACGGTTCCGAAGACGGCGCCCGGAATCTGAAGCTGGTCCGGGGCCTCGATCCGCTACCGTTCAAGCGGATCTCTCATGTACTCCACCGGCCGGATCTGGTGGCCGAAGCGATGGCCGGTGACCCGGAGGGCAGGTACGCGGCTGCCGGCGACGGACTGGACCTTGAAGAAGCCGTCGCTTCGCGCCCGTTGCCGCAATAGGCCGCACAAACCTCGCCCGATCGTCCGCTTGGCACGAATAACAACCGGAAGTCAGGGGGACCTTCAGACGTGCGTCACGCAGGCCGATGCGTCCCGCTGCTACGGTGTGACGCCGTGGGCGTGTATGAACCTGCGCACACGGTCGATCGTACGCTCCTTCAGTTCGGGCGGAGACGTCCACGGGAAGACCGTGATCTCGGCGTTGGGCGCCAGCGAGGCAACGTCGACCGAGGTCTGGTACGGGTGAGCGGGAATATCGTCCGGCAGCACGAGAATCGGTGTCTGGCAGTTGCGGATGACGTCGCGCGACACGCTGTAGAGAAAGTCTGGGTTCGACCGGTACAGGTTGTGCAGATACGCATCGATTGCGTCCTGCTTCAGGTCGGGCCGTTGCGCGAGCAACCCGGGAGCCCACCCGTCCCGGCCCGACCGGTACATGACATCGGGGTCTTCCGGAAAGTGCCCCACTGATTGACAGAATACCGCGGCGACAACGCGCTCGGGGGCCCGATCAAGAAGCGTTCCAGCGAAACAGCCGCCGATACAGTAGCCCATGTAGGCGAACTCACGGATGCCCAGGTGATCCATCAGGCCGAGCTGGTCGTCGGCAAAGCCGCCCCACGGATCGTCGACGGAGATCGGTCCAGTACTCTGGCCGCCGTTTGCGTTGCGCTGATCCATCGTGATGCACCGGAAGTCGCTCTGGAAGGCGTCCATGGCGTTGAAGACCGCACTCGGCCAGTTGTCCACTCGAGAGTTGAGGCCGCCTCCCGGAGTGACCAGAAGCGGAAAACCGCTCCCGGTCTCCTCGTAACGGATCCGCACGTCACCCTTCTCGTAAAACGGCATGGTTGTCTCCTTCCAGCGGTGCCGGCGGTCCGCGAACACGCTTCGCAATCCACCGATCCCCGGTAACCGGTCCTGTATCGATACTAGTGCATCGACGGTTCAGGTCGAAGGACGAACGGCCCTGGCATATGGGCCACGTTGTCGAAAGCGAACCGATTGTGCATCATGCTTTCCTGACCCGAAACGAAGCGGTGTGCGGAGCCGCTGGGGTTGTCGGACAGCAGTCCTGACGCCGCGAGGTCGGGAGTCACACGGCATGGTAGAAGCGGGACCACCGCTCCTGGAAGTGGAGAACATCGAGAAGCGCTTTGGCGGTGTGCGGGCGCTGCAAGGGGTTTCACTGTCAATTGCGGAGGGCGAGACGGTCGCGCTCGTCGGAGACAACGGGGCCGGCAAGTCCACGCTGGTCAAGGCCATCGCCGGCGTGCAACCGGCCGACACCGGCACGATCCGGTTACGTGGACGGGACGTGGCGATCCGCTCGGCGAAGGACGCCGGCGCGCTCGGCGTCGAGGTCCTCTACCAGGACCTGGCCCTCGCCAACACGCTCGACGTGGCGGCGAACGTGTTTCTCGGCGACGAACCGCTGTGGCTGAAGCTGGGGTGGTTCTCGGTCCCCGACACCCGTCGGATGGATTCCGAGACGGCCGTCACGCTGGATCGGCTGCGTATCGACATTCCCGATCCGAAACGGCCAGTGGCCAATCTCTCTGGCGGACAGCGTCAGGCGGTAGCCATCGGACGGACCATTCGCCGGGGACGCCGCGAGCTTCTCATTCTCGACGAGCCTACCGCGGCGCTGGGCGTCGAGGAGGTGCGCAAGGTTCTGGCGCTCCTCAGGAGCCTGCGGGACGAAGGCCAGACGATGATCATCGTCTCGCATGACCTGGAACATGTCTTCCAGGTATCCGATCGCATCGCCGTGATGCGCCAGGGCCGCGTTCAGGCGGTGGTTCGCACGGGCGAGGTCACGAAGACCGACATCGTGCGTCTGATCGTCGGCGATATCGAGGATGCGGTCGCGTGAACGGGCCTGCGGGTGGCGCCCGGAACCGCTTTCTCGGAGCGGGCGGCACCGCGGAGCGGGCACTTGCCCTGCCTTTCTTCAACGTTGCCGTCGCGATCGTGGTCCTCTACGCGGTGTTCACCGCCATCACCGGCGAGACCTTCAACACGGCCAACAACCAGATCACGATCATGCGCGCCGCGGCGGTCTTCCTGATCCTTGGCGTCGGCCAGACCTTCGCCATGACCACGGGCGGGATCGACATTTCGACCGGTTCCATGATCGGTGTCGTCGGCGCAATCGTCGGTTCGGGACTCGAGCTGGGCTGGATGGATCCGATCTATGCCATTCCGTCCGCGATCCTCGTCGGTGCGGTGCTCGGCGCGTTCAACGGCTTCAACATCACGGTGCTGGGCGTACCGCCGCTGCTGGCCACGCTCGGTACCTTCGTCGCCTATCGCGGCTTCACCCAGTACTACATGGGGGTCAACCTCGTCACCGGCCTGCCGGACGTGGTCGTAGCGGTAGGACGCGCGAATGTGCTCGGCCTGCCGGTTTCCGTCATCGTGGCTCTCGTGATCGCCGCGCTCGGATGGTTTGTCCTGAACCGCACGCTCTATGGCCGCTACATCACCGCGATCGGATCGAATCCGAGTGCGGCCGAGGCGACCCGCATCAACGTGAAGGCCATCACTGCATCGACCTATGTGATTCAGGGTGCGCTCGCGGGCGTTGCGGCGCTCGTGCTCATGGGCCGCCTCGACTCCGCGTCCGCTGCAATGGGCGAGGGCGTCGAACTGCACGTGATCGCGGCCGTCGTGCTGGGCGGAACCTACCTCTTCGGCGGTCGCTCGACGATGATCGGCACGCTGCTTGGCGTCTATCTCATCGGCATGCTCGAGAACGGCCTGATCCAGACAGGCGCGGGATTCTTCGTCCAGCGCATCATTCTCGGTCTTCTCATCATTGCCGCCGTGGCGCTGCAGCTGCAGCAGCGCAGGAGTGGGCCGGGATAGGCCGGGCCGACGGGATTGCGGAAAACCGGGCCGCGAAGCAGGAGGCAGTGCCATGAGATAGCCGTTGCGAAGAAAGCCCGGCCGCGGTCACAGCGACGCGGAAGCGATCAAGGCCGGTGCAGACATGCAGGCGTACAAAGAACCGGTAATCGGGAAACGGGAGGAAAATGTCATGAGAAAGATACTCACGGGGCTGTTCGTGGCCGCGGCTGTCACGCTCGCCGCCGCGACCGCTGCGGTCGCCCAGGACAAGCCGCTGCGCATCGGGTTCGTGTCGCACCAGCACGACATCACGGACCTGTTCGGCCAGCTGGAAATCGGCTTTCGCGAAGCGCTCGATGCAAAGGGCTTCAAGTACGAACTCTTCCAGGCCGCGCCGACAGCATCCAACCGCCACGACGAGATGCTCAATATCCTCGAGAACATGGCGAACCTGAACCTCGACTACATGGTGTTCGGACCGTCCAGTCTCGAGCAGAACACGCCCGGCCTGGTCATGGTCGCCGACGCAGGCACCAAGATCCTGATGGTCGACTACGAGCCAAAGGAAGGGTCCAGCTTTCCGTTTGAGGACGCGGTCCTGAACTGGTCAGTCTACAACCACGGTCAGATGGGCGAGGCGACCGGGCGCTGGATCGCCGAGCACATGAAGTCGCAGGGCAAGGACACCGCGGACGTCATCATGATCTGGGGACCGGTTGCCTCCGAGATCAGCCAGGACCGTGGAAACGGTGTTCTGAAGGGGATGAACGAGGTCGAGGGCTTTGTCCCGAACGTCATCTACGACGGCTATGGCGACTTCCAGCGCGAGAAGGCCTACGCCGAAGTCGAGCGTGCGCTGATCGCCTATCCGAGTGTCGAGGTCATCGTCGGGATGAACTCCGTCATGGCGCTGGGTTCCATGTCCGCGCTCGAGGCCGAGGGCAAGCTCGACGACGTCCTGGTGACCGGGATGGGCGGCCAGCCGGACGAGCTGGAGATGGTTGCCCGCGGGAAGATCGGTGTTGCTGTCTCCCGCGACCCGCGCAACATGGGGGAAAACACGGCGAACGCCCTGATCATGCACGCCGAGGGGCAGGAACAGGACATCCCCAAGGTCCTCTACACGGCCCTGCGGACGCTCGATTCGGTCGACTCGATCCGCAAGTGGGTTCCCAAGGCGATGCTCGACATCGACGCCAAGCTCGCCGAGTGACCTCTGCGCATCAGCGACCCTCGCTCCCGCCCGCGGCGGAGCGAGGGTCGTTGCGGCCGCCGGCTCAGGCGGCGTGGATCCGTCGCATCTCCGGCCTGAGGACGCGATAGAGGGCACGCCAGCGTTCCAGTCGTCCGGCGAGCCGGTCGGCAAGTTCTTCCTCGGGCTCGGCCACCCGTTCGATGTCCGGCCGTGTGCACACGGCCTCCGGCCGCTCGCCGGTCGCGGCAAGGCGCGCGAGACGCGCGGCGCCCAGCGCCGGGCCGACTTCGCTGCCCGCGTGATAGGTCAGCGGGCGCCGGAGAGTGGCGGCGAGAATGCGGCTCCACAGCACACTGCGCGCCCCGCCGCCGATGACCGAAATCTCGTCGATGTCCGACCCGGCCTCGACCAGGGCCTCGTATCCGTCCGCAAAGGCGAAGGCTACACCCTCGAGGACCGCCCACCCGAGGTCACCGCGGCGCGCCGCCAGATCGAGGCCGAAGAACACGCCCTTGGCGTGCGGGTCGGCGTGCGGAGTGCGCTCGCCGGCAAGGTAGGGCAGGAACAGTGGCGTGCGCTCCAGGCGCGCCTCCGTCGGTTCCGCCTCCATGGCGAGTTCGCCCTCGTTTGCGGCGCCGGTCGCCGTCGCGGCCCAGGATAGGCAGGCGCCGGCGCTCAGAATGACCGACATCTGGTGCCAGGTGTCCGGGATGCAATGGCAGAACGCGTGGACTGCACGGTCCGGATTGGGCGTGAAGGCGCGGTTTGAGGCGAAGAGCACCCCCGACGTGCCCAGAGAGAGGAAAGCGAGCCCCGGCGTCACCGTTCCGATCCCGACGGCGCCCGCCGCATTGTCGCCGGCCCCGCCGGCGATGACCACCTCGCCCGAGAGGCCCCAGCGCCGGGCAAGAGCGGGCGACAGGGCGGCCGAAGGCGCGCTGCCTTCCACGAGCCGGGGCATATGCCCGGCGCCGAGTCCGGTGGCAGCGAGCATCTGGTCGGACCAGCAGCGGTTTCCCACATCGAGCCAGAGAGTTCCGGATGCGTCGGACATCTCCGCCACACGCTCTCCGCTCAGCCGGTAGCGCAGATAGTCCTTGGGCAGCAGCACCGTGGCGATGCGCTTGAACACCTCGGGCTCATTCCGGGCCACCCACATCAGTTTCGGCGCGGTGAAGCCAGGCATCGCGAGGTTGCCGGTGATCTGCCGCGAGTCCGGAACCGCGGCCTCGATCGCCATGCACTCGGCGCCCGAGCGCCCGTCATTCCACAGGATGGCGGGCCGCAGAACGGACCCGCGCGCGTCGAGCAGCGTGGCGCCGTGCTGCTGGCCGGAAAGGCCGATCGCCCGAACGCCGGCGAGTGCCGGGCCGTGCCCGGCCTTCAGCTCGTCCACGGCGCGGCAGGCAGCCGCCCACCAGGCCTCGGGGTCCTGCTCCGACCACAGGGGGCGGGGTGTCGAGACGCCGAGCGAAACCGCTGACTGACCGGCGATGCGACCCTCGTCGTCGAGCAGGACTGCCTTCACCGCCGAGGTTCCGAGGTCGATGCCGAGGTACATGTGCTGCCCTCCCTTTTTCCGGCGCCGTTGCGCGCGAATGGTGGTCCCTGACCGTTACGGGCATCGAGTGCGCGATTGCCGCCATGCGCTCGGCGAACGGGGTCTGCGCCACCATGGCGCCAGACCCGGAACGCTCGGCCGACCGGCGCCAGACTGTCCCTCCCGGTGCGTGGCGAAGATGCCCGGCCGGTCGATGCCGACGTTCCTCCCCGACCGCGCGTCACGTGTTCACGCCAGCGCCGGCATGATCTCCTCGGCGATGCGCGAGACGTTGTCCGCAGCCTGGGTCTCGGTGAGCCCGTTGCCGGGATTGGTCTCGATCATGACGCCGTCGATGTCGAGGGTTTCGCGCCACTCGCCCAGGGTCTCGACGAGCTGGTCGGACGAGCCGACCGCGGCATAGTGGGTGCGGATGTCGTCCCAGGTGAGCGCGGCGAGACGGGCCGCGATCGCCGCCGCTCCACCCGGTCCGTGCCCCGGTCTTGCCCCCTGGCTGGCGATCAGACGGGCCTGCCGCTCGAAATAGTAAACGAGGGTCGGTCTGGCCTCGGCAACCGCGGCCTGCGGCGTGGCGCCGGCATAGACCGGAACGCGCAGGTGTACCTGCGGGCGGCCCGGATGTCCCGCCTCGGCCCAGGTTTCGCGATAGCTACGGATGTTGGCGGCGAGCGGCTCCAGCCCGTCGCCGCGCAGCCCGACGAACAGTGGCAGGCCGAGCCGGGCCACCTTCACGAAGGTGGCGGCCGAGGTTGCAGCCATGTACATCGGCGGATGCGGCTTCTGGTGCGCCGGTGGCATCAGCGCCGCATCACGCACCCGATAGTAGCGGCCCTCGTAGGAGAACCGTTCGCCGGCAAACGCGCCCTTGAGCACCTCGAGAGCCTCGTCAAACCGTGCCTCGCTCTCGCCATAGTCGATGTCGTAGCCCCGGTACTGTGCGAGGAACCCGCTGCGTCCGATTCCGAGATCGAACCGCCCGTTACTGATCTGGTCGACCGTCGCCACTTCCTCCGCGACCCGAAGCGGGTGGACCAGCGGCAGCACGTAGACCGCCATCCCGATCCGGACCCGGCTTGTGCGTGTCGCAAGCGCCGCGGCCACCGCAATCGGAGAGGACAGGACCGAACGGTCCGGCATGAAATGGAACTCCGCCAGCCAGACCGACTGCAGTCCAAGCCGTTCGGCGAGCTCCGTGAGCGCAAAGCCCTCACGGAAGATGTCGCCCGCCGGATGGCCGTTGCGGACCCCGAATTCGAGGAACAGTCCGAACTCCATCCGTTCAGCTTTCCGCGAACCCGGTGGTGCGCGCGCACAGCGCGGTCTGCGCATCGGCAACCGGTATCGACATGACGCCGGCTGCCCTGCGGATCATTCCGATGCCCTGACCGGCGAAGCTCGCATCCCCGATTGCCTGTTT
The DNA here is from genome assembly GCA_002238645.1 of Alphaproteobacteria bacterium bin52. Taxonomy (GTDB): domain Bacteria; phylum Pseudomonadota; class Alphaproteobacteria; order Thalassobaculales; family Thalassobaculaceae; genus Bin52. The sequence goes on from MPMT01000076.1 coordinate 15,061, forward strand.
CCGGCCGGGTTCGGGCCCGGCTCCCCCCGACGCAGGGAAGCCGGGGCCCCGGTCACGCAGCCGGGCCGGACCGGGCGGGGCCGCGCCCGGTTCCGGTGTTCGTGTCCCGCCGATGCCGGACAGCACGACGGAGTGCCCGTTACCCGGCATGTCACAGGTCGGCGAAGCGAGCATGGACCGCCCTCCCCGGAGGGAACGGAACGCGGGCGATGGCCCTGACCATCGGCGGCGTCTTGAGGTCGATGGTGGACCGGTGTCTCGGAAGGTCTCTCAGAACCCGGCGCTCGAGCGGAACACGTTCGGCTTGCGGTAGACCGCCAGGATCACGCAGCCCTCGTCCGAGTGCGTCTCGTGCTTTGATTCCGGCACCCGCCAGACGTACTCGCCTGCGCGCGCAATGCCGTCGTGATCGTAGAACGAGCCCTCGAGCACGTAGCTCTGCTCGATCTCCGGATGGCGATGGAACGGAAGGCTGGCGCCGGGCTTCCACTTGAGCAGGCAGGTCATCTCTCCCTTGTCCCGGTCCTCGTAGAGAACCTTGATCGAGATGCCCTCGAACCGGGTCGGTTTCCAGTCCATGTCCTGGGGACGGACATAGGTGGAGCCGTTGATGGTCGGTTCGTTACTCGGCTTGCGCGATGTCATGCTGTCCTCCGGCGGCTACGGGTGTCGCGCGGCACCAGGCCGCGCGACACAAGGTTTCGACGGGTCGACGACGCTGCCTCGTCCAGCCGCAGATCGGCCCGTTGCGTCTGCATGATACCGCGTACGGCACGCCCGGCAACGGGAGGGAATTTCAGGCCCGGCCGGTCAGCTCCTGTCTGCGTCCTGTCCGGCGCAACAGGGATCCGGCTCCTCGTCGACGCAGCAGAGTCCGGGATCGGTGCTGTCGGGGACGAGGCCCCGATCACGCGGACCGTACCTCTTCTCGCTGTCGGCAAGCACCCGGTACCACTCCCAGCGCAGACCCTGGGGTTCCCGGGCCCAGACCTTGTTCTGGGTCGCGTAGCAGCAGATGGTCTCCTGTTCGATGATGTGCTCGAGTTCGCCGTCCTGCAGCCGATTGATTGCCGCCGTCACCTCTTCGTCGTCAAAGACCTCGACACCCAGGTGGTTGATGCGTTCCGGGGCATCCGGAGCCTCGAACAGAACCAGCTTGAGCGGTGGCCTGTCGATTGCGAAGTTGGCGTAGCCCGGCTTGCGCTTGCTGACCTGCGTGCCGAACATCTGCTCGTAGAACGGGATCGCCTCGTCAAGGTTCTCGACGTTGAGTGCCAGCTGAAGTCTCATGGGACCCTCTCCTGTTGTGCGAGCGCCGTCTCTCCCTGGCAGCAGTTTCGGGTGAGAAACCGAACCAGCTCCTCCATGCGCGCGCAGTCGGTACGGTAGATCACGGACCGGCCGTTGCGATCGCAGGTCACCAGACCCGCGGACCTGAGTTCCTTCAGGTGAAACGACAGTGTCGCCGCCGGCAGGCCGAGACGCTCGGCGATGTGCCCGGCAGGAGAACCGTGCGGGCCGCACACCACGAGGTGGCGAAACGCGGCCAGGCGTGTCTCGTGCGCCAGTGCGGCAAGTGCGGCGACGGCGGATTCGTTTTCCATATTTCTATAATAATGAAAATGAATGCGGTCGTCAACCCCTGGTCAGGTCTGCATGCCGCCATTGACGGCGAACATCTGTCCGTTGACGAATCCGCCACTGCCTCCACAGAGATAACCGACCAGTCCCGCGATCTCTCCGGGTTCCCCGAGCCGGCGGAGCGGAACGTGCGGACGGTGCTCCTCGATGTGCCGCGCCATGTGCGGGTCCTTGTGCTCGGTTGCGATGGGCCCCGGCGAGATCGCGTTGGTCGTGACCCCCGCCGGTCCGAACTCCTTGGCCAGCGCCTTGGTCAGGCCCCACAGTCCATGCTTGGCGGCCGAGACCGGTGCGCGGCCGCTGTAGCCGTGGATCGCATTCATGCCGGTGATGTTGATGACACGCCCCCAGTTGCCCTCGACCATGCCTGGAAGCAGGGCACGGCAGGTATAGAAGGCCGAATTCAGGTCAACGGCCAGGACGCGGTGCCAGTCCTCGTCCGTCATCTCCAGGAACGGCTTTTCCGGACGGATGGCCGCGTTGTTGACCAGGATGTCAATCCGGCCGAACCGTTCCAGCGCGGTCTTCGCCATCGAACGGACCCCGGCGGGGTCACCGATGTCCCCCATCTGAACCAGGGCCTGGTGGCCAAGGGCAGCGACCTCGCCCGCAACCTCGTCACAGGCAGTCCTGTCCTGTCTGCCATTGATCACCACGTTGCAACCGGCATCGGCAAGTTCGAGTGCGATCGCCCGGCCGATGTTCCTGCCTCCGCCGGAAATGAAGGCGGTCCGTCCATCCAGTGTCATGCCATGCCCCATGTGAGTGATCCGTGGCCTTGCGTCGGCCGGGCCCGAGGCTACCATCCGGGGTCCCGGCTGTCCCGCCTGAACGGCCGGCGCGGGGATAGTGGAGGGGGTGATGAAGTTCGATGTGCTGGTTGTCGGGTGCGGAATTGCCGGTCTCGCCGCCGCGCTGACGGCGCGGGAGGAAGGTGCGCGCGTCGGCGTGCTGGAACGGGCGCCACGCGACGAGCGGGGCGGAAACACCCGCTATACCGAGAGTTTCTGGCGCATGAAGGACGCCTCGTCGGTCTCGGACGACTTCGAGGACAGTTTTGCTGCCAACGCCGGCGGATGGCCCGACCCCGGCATCATGCGCGATGCGGTCCGTTCGCCCGAGGACCAGCCCGGGGTACTCCGCGCGCTCGGCGTCATCGATCCGCACCTTGTTGCAACCATCGCCGAGGAGGCGCCGTCGACACTCGCGTGGCTCGGGCGGTTCGGGATCAGGTTTGAACACCTGCCGCTGTACTTCCTCAGCCAGAGCACCACCCGCATGGCGCCGGCCGGCGGCGGTCTTGCCCTGGTCGACACGCTTGGGGCCAGGATCGACGCCAGTGACGGGATAGAGGTGCACTATCGGACCGCGGCACACGGACTGATGCTCGATGAAGGCGGCGCGGTCACCGGGGTGCATGCGGTCGGACCGGGCAATCGCCGGATCCGGATTACCGCGCCGGCCGTAGTGCTCGCCTGTGGCGGGTTCCAGGGAAACCCGGAGATGATGAGCCGGTACGTCGGAGCGCAGGCGCAGTATGTCCGCCCGGTCTCGCGTGGCGGACACTACAACCGCGGCGAGGGCGTTCGCATGGCACTCGACGCCGGCGCAGCGGCATGCGGCGATTTCGGCAGCTTTCACGCCCAGCCTGTTGATCCGCGCTCGACCGATACGGAGCCGGTTGTCCTGAACTATCCGTGGGGCGTGCTGGTCAATGCCTGTGCCCACCGGTTTACCGACGAGGCGCCGGGCATGGTTGACGCGACCTACGAAGCCACGGCCCGGGAGATCATGCGCCAGCCGTTCGGAATCGCGCACGCCATACACGATGCGGGTCTTGACGATATCGCCGGGTGGCAGGTGACGGTGCGCTCGCGGGTACCGCCGTTCGAGGCGGACACGCTCTGGGAACTCGGTCAGCTGGCAGGTGTGGATGGCGACGTACTCACCCGTACCATCACGGACTACAATGCATCCTGCCCGTCCGCCGACCCGGTGGATCCCCTGCGGCCCGACGGGCGGATGACCAGTGGCATCGCGCCTCGCAAGTCGAACTGGGCGCGTCCGATCGAGCGTCCGCCGTTTCGGGCCTGGCCGATCATCTGCGCGAACTGCTTTACCTTCGGCGGGGTCAAGATTGATACCCGGGCCCGGGTGATCAGCACCGAGGGCGACCCCGTCCCGGGACTCTACGCGGCCGGCGAGGTCGCCGGTCTTTACTACCGGACCTATACCGGTGCGACATCGGTAATGCGTGGTGCGGTGACCGGCCGGCTCGCCGGTCGCAATGCGGCGCGCCGGCACAACAGCTGACTGCACGCTGAAAAGTGGCCAAAAAAAAGCGCCGGTCCCAGGGGCCGGCGCCAAGGGTATGCGTATGCGGGTGGGGATCAGCGATAGCGATGTGCCTGCGACCAGGTAGCCGCGTATTCCTGCTGCGCCGCCCGCCACCAAATCTCCGCAGGCCCGCAGGCCGTCGATCCAGCGCTGGCTTTCCTTATCGCAAAACGCGCGGCCCTTCGCGCCCTTGCCCTGACCGCCATGACGCTCAATGAGCCGGCATCCACAAGGCCT
>MPMT01000077.1 GCA_002238645.1 Alphaproteobacteria bacterium bin52
ATTCCGAAGACACAATCCAGACACCGAAAACACGGTCCCAACAGAGCCCGTCCTGCGCCATGGTGACCACCAACAAAGGCAGACACCATCACGCGTGTACTTCACGGCACACCCAACAAACCAATCCGGGGAACACATACTCCGCTCACCAGTACCGGAACACAGATGCACCGCTGCGATACGACGGACTGATCATCATGACCTCACACCTCGGGCCACAACGCCGTCCGCGCATCCCTTCCTCTACATCACAATGTCAAACAACAGGACCGCACACATTGGGCGCGGCAGGGATGCGGCTTATACGGTGAACCCCCGGGCCTGTCAAACAGTTTTCCGGGTCTTGTCGCATGCGCGGATATCCGGGGTGCAGGAGCCGTGGGAACCGGCTTCGGATTTGTGAAGAACGTGAAGTGGAGACCGGGTCGAACCCTCTGGAATTCGCCGGAGCGGAAGCGACGCGTGCAGCGCGTCAACCGGCCACGGAGCCCGGCTATCGACCCGCTGCGGGGAGCGTTCGCCTCATACGCCGAATCACCACGCAGGCGCGAAACGCACACCGGGACAACCCTGCCCCGTCACCGGCATCCGGAACAGCGGCCGCGGGCAGGTCCCGCGAAGGCGGTCCGCCGGGAGCGCAGGCTGTTGCGTCCGACAGTCCTCGCGGCTATAAGCCCGCAACCATCCATGGATGAGATCCGTGCCGCGGCTGAAACGGGCATGCCCGGCCGGACCATGTCGCGGGCCTGCCCGCCGACACTCTCGGGACAGAGACACGGGGGAGTGAAAATGCCCAAGCTCAAGTCGAAGAGCGGCGCCAAGAAGCGGTTTCGCACCACCGGCACCGGAAAGATCCTGCGCAACTATGCCTACAAGCGTCATGGCATGCGCAAGCGACCCATGGACATGAAGCGCGCGACCCGCGGCACGACCGCACTGTCGGCAGCCGACGGCAAGATCGTGCGCAAATTCCTTCCGTACCTGTAGGGAGACAGTGCCATGGCGCGCGTCAAGCGGGGAACGACAGCCCATGCCCGCCACAAGAAGGTGGTCAGCCGGGCCAAAGGCTACTATGGACGGCGCAAGAACGTGTTCCGTGTCGCGGTCCAGGCTGTGGAAAAGGCGGCGCAGTACGCCTACAGGGACCGGCGGGTCCGCAAGCGGGAGGTCCGTGCCCCGTGGATCCAGCGCATAAACGCCGGCGCCCGCACCCACGGACTAACCTATTCCCAGTTCATGAACGGTCTGCACAAGGCGGGGATCGCGGTCGACCGCAAGGTTCTGGCGGATCTCGCCGTCAGCGAGCCGGGTGCCTTCGAGGGACTGGTTGACCAGGCCCGGGCGGCGCTTGAACAGGCGGAGCCGCCGGCAACCGGCTGACACGGGCCGGAGCGAACCGCACGGGCGGGATCATGCAGGATACCCACAGCCTGAGGCAGGAACTGCTGGAGAGCATCGGTACTGCCGCCGACCTCGAGGCGCTCGAGCAGCTTCGCGTGACCACGCTGGGGCGCCGCGGCCGCATCACCGACCTGATGCGACAGCTCGGAACACTCTCGCCGGAGCTTCGGCGGTCCCGCGGTCAGGACCTCAACCGGCTGAAGACCGACGTGGAGGCCGCGCTCGAGGAACGCAGGCAGGCAATGGCGAACAGCGCCCTGGAGTCACGCCTGCTGGAGGAACAGGTCGACATCACCCTGCCGGCCAGGCCGGAACGCCGGGGCATGGTGCATCCGATCAGCCAGACGATCGATGCCCTGACCGCCCTGTTCTGCGAAATGGGCTTCACGGTCGTTGAAGGCCCGCACATCGAAACCGACTACTACAACTTCACGGCGCTGAACATTCCGCCGGAGCACCCGGCGCGCCAGGAACAGGATACCTTCTATCTGCCGGCCGACCCGACCGGGACCCCCAGGGTGCTGCGTACCCACACGTCACCGGTCCAGGTTCGCGTCATGGAACGGACCACACCGCCAATCCGGATCATCGTCCCGGGCAGGACGTTCCGCTCCGACCACGATGCCACCCACTCGCCGATGTTCCACCAGGTCGAGGGACTGGTGATCGATCGGTCGACCCATATGGGACACCTCAAGGGGTGTCTCATTGATTTCTGTCGCGCGTTCTTCGGCGTCGACGACCTGCCGGTACGGTTCCGGCCGAGCTATTTTCCGTTCACCGAACCGTCGGCCGAGGTCGATATCGGCTGTACGCGTGCAGGCGGCGAGCTGCGAATCGGTCCCGGCGATGACTGGCTCGAGATCCTCGGGTCGGGAATGGTCCACCCGCGCGTCCTCGCGAACTGCGGCATTGACCCCGACATCTACCAGGGATTCGCTTTCGGCATGGGGATCGAGCGGATCGCGATGCTGAAGTACGGGATCCCGGATCTGCGGGCCTTCTACGACTGTGACCTGCGCTGGTTGCGTCACTACGGATTCCTGCCGTTGCGAATTCCGGCGATTCCGGGGGGAATCGATCGATGAAGTTCACCCTGTCGTGGCTCGGTGACCATCTCGATACCACCGCCGGCCTGGACGAGATCTGCGCGCGCCTACCCATGCTCGGGCTCGAGGTCGAGTCGGTCGAGGATCGCGCCCGCGACCTTGCCCCGTTCATCGTCGGCCTTGTCGTCGACGCCAGGCCGCACCCCGATGCCGACCGTCTGCGGCTGTGTGAAGTGGACACCGGTACCGAACGGGTTCAGGTGGTCTGCGGCGCGCCCAACGCGCGAACCGGCATGAAGGGCGTGTTCGCACCGGCCGGTGTAACCATTCCCGGGACTGGACTGGCGCTCAGGAAGAGCACCATTCGCGGCCAGGTCTCCAGCGGCATGCTCTGTTCCGAACGCGAGATGGGACTGTCCAACGAACACGACGGCATCATCGAGTTGCCCGATGACGCCCCGGTAGGCGCCCCGTTTGCCACCGTCGCGGGGCTCGATGATCCGGTGATCGAAGTCGCCATCACGCCTGACCGCGCCGACTGTCTCGGGGTGCGCGGTGTTGCCCGTGATCTTGCTGCCGCGGGGCTGGGCTCGCTCAAGCCGCTTCGGTGCGATCCGGTTGCCGGCAGCTTCACCAGCCCGATCACGTGGCGGGTGGAGCTCCCGCGCGCGGACCTCGCTCCGTTTGTCGTCGGACGCTGTTTCCGGGGTGTGCGCAACGGACCGAGTCCCGGCTGGCTGCGCGAGCGCCTGCAGGCCATCGGCCTGCGCCCGATCTCGGCCCTGGTCGACATCACCAACTACGTAATGATGGACCTCGGCCGGCCGCTGCACGCCTATGACGCCGACCGGGTCGACGGCGACATCTTCATCAGGATGGCCCGGCCGGGAGAGTCCTACACGGCGCTGGATGGCCACACCTACCGGTTCGACGAGGACATGATCGTCATCGGCGACGACCATGGGGTCGACGACCTGGCCGGCATCATGGGCGGCATGCGCACGGGCTGCGGTCCGGATACCTGCACCATGTTCCTTGAAGCCGCGCTGTTCGACCCGGTCACGACCGCGGCGACCGGGCGCAAGCTCGGGATCCTCAGCGATGCGCGCTACCGGTTCGAACGCGGTCTTGATCCCACGTCACCACTGTGGGGAACCGAGGTTGCGACCCGTCTGATACTCGAGCTCTGCGGCGGCGAGGCGAGCGAGCTTGTGGTGCATGGCAGCGAGCCGGCGTGGCAACGGACCTGCACCCTGCGCCAGGACCGGACAAGGAGCCTGACCGGCGTCGAGGTCTCCACCGACGACGCAGGGCGCATTCTCACCGACCTGGGATTTGGCGTGACACGCTCGGGCGGGGACCTCGTCTGCTCCATACCGTCGTGGCGTGGCGACATCGACGGGGAGGCCGACCTAGTGGAGGAGGTGGTGCGCATCCACGGATACGATCACATCCCCGCTGTCTCGCTGCGCGGTCTTGAAACGGTCCCGACTCCGGCTCTGACGGAATCGCAATCGAAGACCGGCCTGGCGCGACGCATCCTCGCCGCCCGCGGCATGATGGAAGCGGTGACCTTCTCGTTCCTCTCGTCGCGACTGGCCGACTGCTTCGGCGGCACCGACACGGAGTTGCGCCTGATCAACCCGATCAGTGCCGATCTCGACGTGATGCGGCCTTCACTGCTTCCGAATCTGCTTTCGGCGGCCGTTCGCAACAGCAACATGGCCGAACCCGACCTGGCCCTGTTCGAGGTCGGGCCGCAGTACAACGATCCGACACCGCACGGGCAGGTCGAGGTCGCCGCCGGTATCCGGACCGGGCAGGTGTCCGATCGCGACTGGACCCGCAGCGCCCGGCCCTGCGACCTGTTCGACGCCAAGGCCGACGCCCTGGCACTGCTTGAGGACCTCGGAGCACCAGTGATCAATCTCGAGGTCTCCCGGGACGCGCCGCGGTGGTACCACCCGGGGCGAGCCGGCTGCCTGCGCCTGGGCGCCAGTGTCCTGGCCCGGTTCGGCGAGGTGCACCCGCGTATCCTTCAGTCCTTCGATCTGCGCGGCCCGGTCGTTGCCTTCGAGGTGATGCTGGACGTGTTGCGTCCACCGCGCCGCAAGGGCCCGGCCCGGCCCGCCATCAGTCTCTCGCCGTTTCAGCCCGTCACCCGGGACTTTGCCTTCATTGTCGAGAGCTCGGTTCCGGCAGCCGCGGTGCTCAGAGCTGTCCGCGCCGCCGACCGCAACCTGATCACCAAGGTCAGCCTGTTCGACGACTATATCGGCGAGGGGATACCGGAGGGGACCAGGTCGCTCGCAGTCGCGGTCACCCTCCAGCCCCGAAATGCCACCCTGAACGAAGACGACCTGCAGACTGTCACGAAGCGGATCGAGAACCGGGTCGCCCGGGATACCGGGGGGACCCTGCGCAGCGGGTAACCACGCCGTTCTACCGGCTCTCCACCGTAACGAACCGCAGCCTCGCACCCCAGAACTCGACGGCGGTCAGGATCCCGCTGATCACCGCGCCGGTGTCGATACCGATCCGGTGGGCGCGCACGGGGGGATCCGCAACGGGGGCCTCGACGGTGTGGCCGTGTACGACGAGGAACGGGAACGGCCAGTGGTCCGGCTCCAGGAACGGCGTACGGATCCACATCAGCGCCTCGCGGCTCTGCTCCTCGTACGGGACTCGTGGATCCACCCCCGCGTGGGCAAACACCAGCTCACCGATCCGGTAGACCGGTACCATGTCGGCCAGCAGACCGAGAACGGAGTCCGGGAGCCGGGTCCGAAGCTCCCGCATGAGCCCCTCGACGGTGCCGGGGTTCCCGATGCCCATGTCTTGCCAGGTCGCGAGGCCGCCGTTGCGCACCCAGAGCATGGCATCGTGACGGGTAAGGGTCCCGGCGACTGCCCGCACCAGCCAGTCGTCATGGTTGCCGACCAGCGCCACATCCCGTACGTGGCGATCCGGCGCCAGTGACGCCAGCCCGTCGGCGGCCATCATCAGGCACTCGAGCGAACGGGGACCACGGTCGATCAGATCGCCGAGCAGGATGCAGGTTGTCTGCCCGGGCTCCAGCTCCTCCACGTCGCGCGCAAGCGCCCGGTACATTGTCTCCAGATGGTCGGAACACCCGTGAACATCCCCGATGGCCGTCACCAGCAATCCCTCGGGCACCGGCTTCGGATTGTCCCGCCACTGCGTGCGCCTGATCCGCATGGGGGTCTCGAATGACTGTTTGAACACCTGTTGCCGGCACAGTAGCATGATCACCCATCGACAACGCTGCACACCGGGAGATCCCGATGCGCCTTACCGCTGAACAGAAGACACGTTATGCCCGGGACGGATTCCTGGTCCTTCCGAACCTGCTGTCCACAGACGAGGTCGCCATCCTGACCACGGAAACCGAACGCTTGCGTCATGTCGAGGCGGACGGCATCTTCCGGGAAGGTGGCGAAGGACAGGCCAAGACAATGTTCGGCATGCATCGGCCCGGTCAGCCGACCTGGTCCTCTGCCTACCAGGCGCTTGCCTGCCTGCCCCGAACGCTCGGGGTCGCCGGTCAGTTGCTCGATGACACGCAGCTCTACCTGCATCACTGCAAGACCAACATGAAGCCATCGATCGAGGGCACGGTGTGGCACTGGCACCAGGACTTCGGGACGTGGCACATCGACGGCATCGCGGAACCCCGACTGGCGACCATCATGGTCATGCTTGATCAGGCAACCGAGATCGGCGGCTGCCTGTACATGCTGCCGGGCAGTCATCGCGCCGGTCGCCTTGATCCCTACTTCGACGAATCAACCGTCTACCGCTTCTGGGCAACTCCGGCTGATCGCGTGCGGGCCATGATGCGCCAGTTGCCTTCCCCGGTTGCAATCACCGGCGCGCCGGGCACGGGTGTCATCTTCGACTGCAACACGCTGCACGCGTCGGGACACAACCTCTCCGGCCACGACAGGTGGCAGGTCTACCTGTGTTACAATCCCTGCTCGAACCCGCCCTGCGATGTCGAGGACCCGCGCCCGGACTATGTGTGCTCCCGGAACTGGACTCCGCTTGAACCTGCGGCCGACAACGCCATCGTCGAGTCCCGTCAGGCGGTTCCGGCGTGACTGTCACCCTTCGCGCTTGCACAACATCCCGTGTACCGCAAGCGCCAGGGTCCACGTCATGAGTGCGGCCAGCGCCACATCGCTCAGAAAGTGGGCGCCGGTCGCCATGCGATAGAAGCCGGCAAGGACGGTGGCCACGACCACCGCGGCGATCCCGGCGCGTCGACGGCCCGGCGCAAGAAGCAGTACCGGGGCGAGAAAGGCGGCGATGAAGGACACGTCTCCCGAGACGAAGGCACAGTTCTGGAGGCACTGATCCGCCGGCACGTAGGCCGGCGAGAACAGTCTTTCGCCACCGAATTCCGCGATGTTCTTCGGTCGGGCCCGGCCGATCCAGCTCTTCAGCGCACCGTTGACCAGCAGGCCGGGACCGATCGCGAACACCAGGCCGACGGACAGGATGTGGCGAAACCGCAAGGACAGGAACCGTCCTCCGGTTGCCAGCGACAGGCCGGCCAGGACCAGGTAGCCGGCGACGGTCACCATGGCGAGGGGGCGAAGGAACCGGTCGACGGCCGCATTGGCCGCAGTGTCTCTCAGCACGAACCCGCTCCCGTCGGCATGCACGAGGGACGACGCGGCGAGGTCAATGCCCGGAACTCCCGCGAACAGGACCGAGAGCAGAACCGTCGAGACCGACAGAACGGCAAGGGCATGGTCAGGAAGCCGGTGCGACATCAAGCGTGAAGAGGTGAAGAACCCGTTCCCGACCCTGCCCGAGCGGAATGCGTATCACCCCGATCGGGCGTACCTCGTCGAACGCATCGAGAATGACGCCGTGCGCGTCCCAGCGGGCTGCGAGAAGTACCCTGTCACCCGGGTAGGGACGGTACCGGTTTGCGAGTTCGTAGTGATGGTCGGGATTGCCGTCATAGTCCCACATGCGCGGATCGAGACCGTCGTGGCGTCCGTAGTACAGCAGGGATGCCATGGTCTTGCGGTCATCGGTCAGCAGAATTCGCCCGGGATTGGCGTGCATCGCCTCGGACACGTGCCGGGCAGTCTCGTCCCAGGCCCGCATGCGCCTGAAGGGATCGCCGACGACGTTCAACGGTTCGAGCAGCAGGACGGCGAGCACTCCGGAAGCGGCGAGGTGCAGGCCGAGCGACCAGGCGAGCAGCCGTCGACGCGCAGCCTCGACGGCCCAGCCTGTCACCGCCACGCTACCGGCAACGAAAGCCGGGGCCGCCCAGTTTGCGTTGGCCCGCGACAGCAGCGCCTGCACGCACACCACGGCCAGAACCGGTGCGGAGAAACACAACAGGAATCCTTCCGCGCATCCGGTTCGCCCGCGAAGCAGCATCAGTGTCCGCCACGCCAGCACCGCAAACAGGATCGGCCCGAACACGCCGGCCTGACCGGCAAGGAACTCAAACAGGCTTGCCAGGTTGAATGCCGGCCCCGAGAGCGATGCGTTGTCTCCGACATGACCGACGGTCGCCCAGTCGTTGTCCATGTTCCACCCAACATTGGGGGCGACAATGGCACCGGCGACCAGCAGTGCCACCAGAAACCTGCCACTCGCGAGGAACCAGCGATGTTCCCGGTACACCAGGCAGGCCAGCACCAGGCATGGCAGCAGGTACGCCATCGCGTACTTGGCGAGCAGCCCGAGGCCCAGCGCCAGGCCGAGACCACAGGCCCAGGCGAACCCCTCCCGATCCAGCAGGCGGAGCAGGCAGTACAGGGCTCCGGCCCAGCACAGGAGCAGTGGTACGTCGGTGGACATGATGACGCTCGACCACGAAACCCCCGGCAGGGTCAGGAACAGCAGCCCGGCCCATACCGCCGCGGTTCCCCCGAACTGCCGGGCGGCGACCAGGGCCACAAGCAGGCTGGTGCAGCCGTGCATGATCGGAGAGGCGAGGCGCACGCACCATTCCGCGTCTCCGCACAGGTTTCCGGTTGCGGAGATGATCCAGGCAACCATCGGTGGCTTGGTGAAGTAGCCCCATGCGGGCTCGAGGCTCCACGACCAGTACTGCGCCTCGTCAGGGTGAAGCCCGACATCGGTTGCGGCGAGCAGCAGGACCCGGACTGCGACGATGCCGGCTACCAGCCACGCCAGAAGGACCCAGGCACCCCGGTCCCCGTAGCCGTGCCCGATCACTTGGTGCCGGATCGTACGGCCTTGATGATCGTCGGCCAGTACTCATCCCCGCAACCCATGTCGATCGCCTGCTGCAGCAGTCGGCCGGCGAGTTCCGCACCCGGCGCCCGTACACCCCCGTCACCGGCAAGCATGAGTGCGTAGGACAGGTCCTTGAGCGCATAGCGGGCCGGAAACTGCCTGAGCGGAAAGCGGTTCGGCACCATCGCCCTGGCTGCATGGTTCTGCCCCACGAAGGACGCGCCGGAACTGCGGTTGATCACGTCGAGCAGAACCGCCGGCTCCATGCCCGACCGTTCCCCGATCGTCAGCGCCTCGGCGATCGCGACACCGTTCTGAAAGACCACCATGTTGTTGAGGATCTTGGCGATCTGGCCGGCCCCGACGCCGCCGCAGTGGGTGATATCGGAGCCCATGCATTCGAGAATGCCCCGAACCTGCTCGAGATCGCCGGCATCGCCGCCGACCATGATCGACAACGTGCCGTCCACCGCCGCCTGCTGCGTGCGTGCAACCGGCGCATCGAGGAACCGGCCATACCGTTCGCCGAGACGGGCCGCGACCGTGCGGGTAAGGCCCACCGGCGTGGTCGACATGTCAATGACGATCCATCCCGGACGCCCTGCCGGGAGCAGGACCTCCTCGGCGACCTGTTCGACCTCGGGGCCTCCGGGAAGCGACAGGATCACGACATCGCTGCGACTGGCGAGTTCCGCTGCGTCCGTGGCGGTCTCGACACCATCTCCTGCCAGTCGTTCGAGCGGTTCGGCGTCGAGGTCGAAGGCCCGGACCGCGTATCGTCCGGACCGGGCCACGTTCCGGCACATGTGTTCACCCATCGCCCCGGTTCCGATGAACCCGACAGCACAGTCTCCCATCCTCATGTCCCCGAGTTGTCCGTCTGCTTGTCCTGACAGTGCCGCACTGGCTACCTTGGCGCAATCGGCCGCTGCCAGCCATCACCTGAGTAAGGGAACCCGTCATGCCCAGGTCCGAAGAGCGCGAACTGTTCGAGGTCTTTGCCGTCAAGTACGCCCACAACGCGGAGCGCACCCGCAACGGCAACATGCTCTACACGGACCCGCACGATGCGCCGATGCCGCTCGACTACTTCGTCTGGGTGATCCGCAACGAGCACCGCACCTACGTGGTCGATACCGGCTTCGGACATGTAGCCTCCGCCAAGCGGGGCACGCCGTTGCTGCGGACCCCTGCGGAGGGTCTCGCACTGATGGGGATTGACGCCGCAACCGTGCAGAACGTGATCATCAGCCACCTGCACTACGACCATGCGGGCGGTGTTTCGGAGTTTCCCGCCGCAACCTTCATCCTCCAGGACACGGAAATGTCCTATGCGACCGGTCGCTGCATGTGCTTTCCGGCAATCCAGCGTCCCTTCGAGGTTGACGACGTCTGCGAGATGGTCCGCAAGGTCTATACCAACAAGGTGCGTTTCGTGGACGGCGACCAGGAGCTCGTTCCGGGCCTGTCGGTACACAGGATCGGCGGTCACTCCGCCGGCCTGATGTGCGTGCGCGTTTGGACGCAGCGCGGCTGGATGGTGGTTGCCTCCGACTGTGCTCACTTCTACGAGAACTTCCGGGACCGCAACCCGTTCGTGATCGTCTACAACCTGGGCGACATGATGAACGGCTACACGACCATGGAACTGCTTGCCGATTCCCCGGACCACATCATACCGGGGCACGATCCGCTGGTAATGAGCCTGTATCCGCCGGCGTCACCGGATCTTGAGGGCATTGTCGCGCGGCTTGACGTCGACCCGCAACTCGGCTGACGATCATCCGGGCCAGCCCGACACCTCGCGCTGGACCAGGGTCTCCAGCATGTCGATGGCGCGGGGTTCGGCATTGAGGCACGGAACATAGCTGAACTCCAGGCCGCCGGCCTCCAGAAACGCCTGCCTGAACTCGATCGCGACCTCCGAGAGGGTCTCGACGCAATCGGCGGCAAACCCCGGGCTGATGACCACGACCCGGCGGTACCCGTCCGCGGGCAGGGCGTCCAGGACCTCGTTCATGTATGGGCGCAGCCACTCTTCCCGTCCGAACCGGGACTGGAAGGCAAACGAGTACCGGTCGGCCGGCCAGCCCAGCCGCTCCGCCAGCAGCCGGGTGGTCTTGGCGCAGTGGCAATGGTACGGATCACCGGCGTCGAAGTACCGCCTGGGCAGACCGTGAAAGGAAACCAGGTAGCGGTCGGGTACCCAGTCGAGCGCACCGACGTGCTCCTGCAGGCTGGCGGCCAGCGCATCGATGTAGGCGGGATCATCGTGATACGGTCCTGCCGTCCGGACCGCCGGCTGCCAGCGCATGCGCTGGAGCACCCGGAACGCCGCGTCGTAGGCGCTGGCCGTGGTGGTGGCGCTATATTGCGGGTAGAGCGCGAACAGCAGGATGTTTCGGCATCCCTTCGCGGTAAGTTCCGCGATCCCGTCCTCGATCGACGGCGAACCGTAGCGCACCGCCCAGGCAACCTCGATCCGGCGCCCCGCCAGATCCATGCGTTCGCCCAGCCGCACCGCCTGCTCGCGGCTGTGTACCCTGAGCGGGGACTCGCCGGTCTCCGCATCCCAGATCCCGCGATAGGTTTCGACCAGCCTTGCCGGACGCAGCTTCAGGATGACGAGCCGCAGCACCGGCTGCCACAACAGCGGATTCAGCTCGATGACACGTCTGTCGGAGAGGAACTCGGCAAGAAACCGGCGGATCGAGCGCACATCAGGTGCTGCCGGGGTTCCGAGATTGATCAGGAGGACCCCGGTTCGCCCTGTCGGGATTTCAGGATGCACCGGCACGTTGCCGGCCATGGACAACTCCGTCCGGCGGACTATTTCGGGGCGATCACCATCACCATCTGCCTGCCTTCCAGCCTGGGAAAGGCCTCGACCTTGGCGATCTCCTCCGTATCGCCCCGAACCCGGTTCAGCACGTTGACGCCCAGTTCCTGGTGCGCCATCTCCCGGCCGCGAAACCGCAGCGTGACCTTGACCTTGTCGCCACCGTTCAGGAACTTGGTGACATTCTTCATTTTGACTTGGTAATCGTGTTCATCAATATTTGGTCGAAGTTTGATTTCCTTGACGTCGATCAGCTTCTGTTTTTTCTTGGCCTCGTTCTTTTTCTTTTGAGATTCGTATTTGAACTTTCCGAAATCCATAATCTTGCATACTGGCGGGCTCGCATTGGGCGAGACCTCGACCAGGTCAAGTCCGTATGATTCTGCCACTTCAATGGCACTTGACGTTGACATCACACCAAGCTGCTCCCCATCCGGGGCAATGCACCGAACGGTTTCGTGGAAAATATCGCGGTTCACCCGCGGCCCGTCCTTTGCGGGTTGCTGGTGAAAGTACGGTGGTCTGGCGATCTACTTCCTCCCTGTGTTGTGCAAACCGGCGCATGCCCGCGACCATACCGGTCACTCGGGCGCGGCTGCCTCGGTGCAGAGTGCATGAATGGCTTCGGAGAGCGCAAGTGTTTCCTGTGCCTTGCCGCCCAGGCGGCGGATGGCCACCGTTTTCTGCTCGGCCTCGCGTGCGCCGACCACCAGCATGACCGGAATCTTCGCCGCGCTGTGTTCGCGGACCTTGTAGCCGATCTTCTCGTTGCGCGTGTCGGTCCCCACCCTGAGCCCCGCATCGCGGCAGCGCGCAGCAACGCTGGCGGCGTAGTCGGTCGCCGCGTCGGTGACCGTCGCAACCACCACCTGAACCGGGGCGAGCCACAACGGGAAACGTCCGGCGTACTGCTCGATGAGGATGCCGAGCCAGCGCTCGATCGATCCGAGGATCGCGCGGTGCAGCATCACCGGCCGCTGCCGGCTACCGTCCGCCGCGACGTACACCGCATCCAGACGTTCGGGCAGGACGAAGTCGACCTGCAGGGTACCGCACTGCCAGTCGCGCCCGATGGCGTCGCGCAGCACGAATTCGAGCTTGGGGCCGTAGAAAGCGCCCTCACCCGGATTGAGGCTGGTTTCCAGCCCGGCCGCGTCGCAGGCAACCCGCAGGGCTTCCTCGGCCCTATCCCAGGTCTCGTCCGACCCGGCCCGGACCTCGGGCCGGTCTGAAAACTTGACGCGGATATCCCTGAACCCGAAGTCGGAGTAGATCTGCCGCAGCAGGTCGCAGAACTCGATGCTCTCGGAGGTAACCTGGTCCTCGGTGCAGAAGATATGGGCGTCGTCCTGGGTGAAGGCACGAACGCGCATGATTCCATGCAGGGCACCGGACGGTTCGTTGCGGTGACATGACCCGAACTCCGCCATGCGCAGCGGCAGGTCACGGTAACTCTTGATGCCCTGCTTGTAGATCTGCACATGGCCCGGACAGTTCATCGGCTTGAGTGCCAGGATGCGCTCATCCTCGCTTTCGGCGATGAACATGTTCTCGCGGAACTTCTCCCAGTGCCCCGAGGCCTCCCACAGCGACCGGTCGATCAGCTGCGGCGTCCTGACCTCCATATATCCGTGCGCATCGAGCCGGCGGCGCATATGACGCTCGATTTCCCGGTACAGCGTCCAGCCCTTCGGGTGCCAGAACACCGAACCGGTTGCCTCCTCCTGGATGTGGAACAGGCCCAGGTCGCGGCCGAGTCGGCGGTGGTCCCGACGCTCGGCTTCCTCCAGCATTGTCAGGTACGCCTTCAGCCGCTTCTCGTCCGGCCAGGCCGTCCCGTAGATGCGCTGCAGCATCGGCCGGCGTGAATCTCCCCTCCAATAGGCTCCTGCCACGCTCATCAGCTTGAAGGCGTGACCGACGTGGCCGGTGGACGGGGCGTGTGGCCCCCGGCACAGGTCAAGGAACCCACCCTGGCGGTAGAATGACAGGATCTGGTCCCGGTCGATCTGCTCGACGATCTCCACCTTGAACGGTTCATCCGTCCGACGGTAATGCTCGACCGCTTCCTCGCGGCTCCAGACCTCGCGACGGATTGGCTCGTCCCGGTCCACGATCTCGTGCATGCGCCGCTCGATGCGTCCGAGATCCTCGAGCGTAAACGGCTCCGGACGGTGAAAATCGTAATAGAACCCGTTCTCGATCGCCGGGCCGATCGTGACCTGGGTTTCCGGATAGA
Organism: Alphaproteobacteria bacterium bin52; assembly: GCA_002238645.1. Classification (GTDB taxonomy): domain Bacteria; phylum Pseudomonadota; class Alphaproteobacteria; order Thalassobaculales; family Thalassobaculaceae; genus Bin52. Next base: position 13,781 of record MPMT01000077.1, read on the forward strand.
GTTCCAGGACGGCCTCGGCCATGACGTGGGCCGCGTCGTGGCGGATGATCTCGAGCGCGGCCTCGTCCCGCCGCGTGAGCAGGGAGACGGCGGCATTGGTTTCGATGGCCTGGTCCAGGTCGAGTTCGCGATCGTCCACGACCGCGACCAGCGCGGCACGGGCAAGCCCGGGACCGATGTCCGCAGCGATCTCCGCCCCGGTCACCGGTCGGTCATACTGCCGGATGCTTCCATCCGGCAAGGTGATGTCTGGCATGGGTTGGTCGTCTCCGGAACGAAGATCGCCGTGGCCTGCGTCCGGTCAGTGCACGGTTCCTTCCAGGGCCGAGCCCCGGACCGTAACCCGGTGCATCAACCGGCGCTGGCCCGGATAGTCGTTCAGTGCCCGGTGCCACGTGGCCCGATTGTCCCAGAAGGCGATGGAGCCCGGTTCCCAGCGAAACCGGCAGGTAAAATCGGGCCGGGACGCATGGGCATAGAGATGGTCAAGCAGTGGTCGCGACTCCTCGTCGGTCCATCCGTCGAAGCCGAGTGTGAACCCCGGGTTGACGTAGAGTGCCTTGCGCCCGGTTTCCGGGTGGCGGATCACCACGGGATGGACCGCGTCCTGGGTCGCAAGATGCGGGTTGGTGATCCTGCCAACGGTATCGTCGCTGCGCTGCGCCCGCGCCGCTCCGAACACATGCCGACTGGAATGGCGCGCCTTCAGGCCTTCCAGCACCGACTTCAGGCCGTCGGAGAGCGTCTCGTAGGCCCGGTACATGCTCGAGAACATGGTATCCCCGCCCGACTCCGGCACCTCGAGCGCGTACAGGATCGAACCCATGGCCGGCTCGACATCGTATGAGTGGTCCGTGTGCCAGCCGCCACCGATATTGTCGCGCTGGTCGGGTTCCTTGAGAACCTGGGCAATCTGCGGATACCCGTCCACGTGGGTGAAGAAGCGGTTGACGTCGATCGGAGCCCACCGCTCCGCGAAGGCGATGTGCTGTTCAGGCTTCAGGGCCTGGTCGCGAAAGAAGATGACCCCGTAGTCACCGAACGCACGGCGGATCTCGGCAAACTGCCCGCCGGGAACCTCACCGGAGAGATCGACACCGTGGATTTCCGCACCCAGCGCACCGGCCACCGGCCGCACGTCGATGGTCTGGTAGCGTTCGGTCATGATCGGGCTCCACTGGTCGGTGCGGCAGACGCGGGCGCCGCCCGTGCCGTTTACCGGCTTGGCCCCGAACGATCAACCTGTTCATGCCCGGTTACCGTTCCCGGCCGCACCTGGTCTATGGTGGTCCGGTCTCACTGCGGGATTGGTGCCGTGCGGCAATACTGTCTCCTCGTGATCATCCTTATCGGCTGTCTTCTCGCAGCGCCGGCCAGGGCGGCGTGTTCCGGCACCACGCTCGAGGATGCCCGGCTCATGGCGCTCGATGCTGCCGCCGTCCTCGAAAAGGAGGGGCCCTACGGGGCGTTTCCGCGTTTCGCCGATCCGTCGGGGGCCTTCATCGACAGGGACCTCTACGTTTTCGTGATCGACACGCTCGGGCGCATGTGGTTCAACGCGCTGTTCACGGTCCGGCCGGGCCAGTCGATCATCGGGTCCCGCGACCGCCAGGGCCGCTTCTTTGTCAGGGAAATGATCAGGATCGCCGAGCGGCAGGGTGAGGGCTGGGTCGAGTATGACTGGATCAATCCGTGCAACGGCAGGATGGAGCCGAAATCCACCTACGTGGTCCAGGTCGGTCCCCTGATTGTCGGCGTCGGCGTCTACGGCGTGATCAGCCTGTAGCGCGACGGCCGGATCGGCACGCGCGTTCGGGACCATCCACATTCGGAGAGCACACGCATGGAACTGTTCGATCTTTCGGGACGGGTTGCGGTCGTGACCGGCGGCAACGGCGGTATCGGCCTTGGAATGGCCGAGGGCCTTGCTGTGGCAGGCGCACGGATCCTGGTGGTCGGACGCGACCGGGAAAAGAACGCGACGGCAGTCCGGCGACTGCGCGAACTCGGCCCGGACGCGCAGGCCCTTGCAGCAGACCTCACCGAGGACGGCGCCGCCGACGACGTGGCGGCGGCGTCCGAAGCCGCCTTTGGCGGTCTCGATATCCTGGTCAACAACGCCGGCAGCACGGTACGGGGCATGCCCCAGGACCTTTCCGTGGACGACTGGCGCTGGGTCATGGAAACCAACCTGACCAGCGCCTTTCGCTGCAGCCAGGCGGCCTACCCGCTGATGCGCCGCGCCGGCGGCGGCAAGGTCATCAACATCGGCTCCATGTTCTCGCTGTTCGGTGCGCCCTATTCCGCGGCCTACGCGGCCAGCAAGGGCGGGATCGTGCAGCTGACGAAGGTCCTGGCCACGGCATGGGCGGCGGACGGCATCCAGGTCAACGCGGTGCTGCCCGGCTGGATCGAGACCGAGCTGACCCGCCAGGCCCGCGAGGAGGTCCCGGGACTGTACGAGCGCCAGCTCGCGCGCATGCCCGCGGGGCGCTGGGGCACGCCGCAGGACCACGCCGGTATCGCCGTGTTTCTTGCCAGCCGGGCATCCGACTACGTAACGGGCGTCTCGATACCCGTGGACGGCGGTTTCTCGATCTCGGGCTAGGCCTACCATGTCCATAGAAGAAGGTCTGGACAAAGCGATTCAGGCGTGACAGGCTTGTCTGATGTCACAGTCCCAGATCAGCCGCAAATTGCGGGACGGGGCGGCGGTGGCGCGCATAGCGTCGATCCTGTCCCATGAATCTTTCGACAGCCGGTCGGCCCTGGGCCGGCGGATCTGCGAGGAGTTCTCGTTCTTCGACGCGCGCGGTCGCCCCCGGCTTTCCGGCTGCATGAAGGCGCTGGGAGCTCTGGCCGAGAGGGTGCCCTTGATCACGCTTCCGCCGTCTGCGGCGCCGGCGGTGAAGGGCGGGCCGCGCCTGGTCGAGGCCGGGGTGCCCGAACCCGACGGGGTGCCGGCGCAGCTGTCGCGGATCGAGGGTCTGCGCATCGATCTGGTCGCGAGATCCGCCGAACGCGCCCTGTGGAACACGCTGATCGCGCGCGAGCACCCGCACGGGATGACGACCTTCGCCGGATGCCAGGTCCGCTACCTCGTCGGCTCGGCGCACGGCTGGCTCGCAGCGGCGGGATTTTCCGCCGCCGCGCTGCGGGTCGCGGCGCGGGATCGCTGGGTCGGGTGGAACGACGAGGGGCGCAGGTCGCATCTCGAGCGCGTCGTCTGTCTGAGCCGCTTCCTGGTCCGTCCATCCGTGCGTTGCCCGCATCTTGCCAGCCATGTGCTCGGGCGCATCCTGCGCCGCCTGCCGGGCGATTTCGAGGATCGCTACGGCTTTCGCCCGTATCTCGTTGAGAGTTTCGCCGACGAGGGCTATGACGGAACCTGCCTGCGCGCGGCCGGCTTCCTGTGCGTGGGCCGGACCGGAGGCCGGGGCCGGCAGGACCGGGAGAAGCGGCGGGCGAAGACCGTGAAGACGGTGTTCATGCGCACGCTGGAACGCTCGTGGCGACGCAAGCTGGGGGTTCCGCCCGTCGAGCTTGCAGCCTCGCTGGAACCGGGCGAGGGGCTGAATGCGGCGGACTGGGCGGAGAACGAGTTTGGAGGGGCACCCTTGGGAGACAAGCGGCTTTCGGCACGGCTGGTGAAGAGCGCCGGCCTTCTGGCGGCCTATCCCGGACAGAAGATCAACGCTTCCAGCGACAGCGGCGGCAACGAGGTTGCCGGCTTCTACCGGATGATCGAGGCACCGGCCGAGTCGGAGGTCACGGTGGCGAACATCCTCGCGCCGCACCGTGAGCGCAGCATCCGGCGGATGCGCGGCCAGAAGACGGTCCTGGCGATCCAGGACGGCACGGACCTGAACTTCTCCCGCCGTCCCGGCTGCGACGACCTGCAGCTGATCGGGAAGAACCAGACCGGCGCGTCGAGCCTGGGGCTGCACATGCACGCGACGCTGGCGGTGACGGGAACGGGCCTGCCGCTGGGCGTGCTCGAGACGGGGTTCGATCCGGTGCAGGCGACGGTCTCGAAGCGGGAGGAGAAGCGCCGCACGACGCAGCGGTGGCTCGAAGCCTTCAACGGCATCGCCGACGCCGCGCGCGAGATAGGCGGCAAGACCCGGGTCATCAGCGTGTGTGATCGAGAAGCGGACTTCTTCGAGCTGTTCGACACGCAGCGCCGCCGTCCGCGCGTCGAGCTTCTGGTGCGCGCCAGGCATGACAGGGTGCTGGAAAAGGCAAGGCCGAAGCTGTTTGCGACGATGGGCGGCGGCGATCCCGACGGCCTGATCGACATCGAGATTGAAGGGCTGGTGGCGCGTGCGAAGTCCTCCCGCAAGCAGGCCCGCCCCGCGCGGCAGAAGCGCCTGGCGGGCTGCGAGCTGCGGTTCCGCCGCGTCACGCTGCCGGCGACGGACGCCGTCCCCGGCGCCGAGCCGGTCGCCGTGCACGGGGTTCACGTCCGGGAGATCGCGCCGCCCGAGGGCGAGGACCCTGTGCAGTGGTTCCTGCTGACCACGCTCAAGGTCACAACCGCCAGCGAGGCTGCGGACATCGTCGGCTACTATCTTCACAGATGGCGCATTGAGGATTTTTTCCGTGTGCTCAAATCCGGCTGCAGGGTGGAGTTCCTGCTGTTCCGCACCGCCGACAGGCTGCAGCGGGCGATCGCGATCAACGCCGTCATCGCGTGGCGCATCATGGTGATGACGCTGCTCGGACGCCAGGTCCCGGACTGCGAGCCGCAGCTGATGTTCACCGACGGGGAACTCGGCTTCCTGCGCGACTATGCCAACCGGTACCGCCTCGAGCCGCCAAACCCGCTCGGCAACGCGGTTCGCCTGGTCGCGCACCTGGGCGGATACCGGGACCGAAAGCACGATCCCGACCCCGGTCATCAAATCATGTGGCACGGCCAGACCCGGCTGACGAGCGCAGCCCTCGGCCATGACATCGGACGTGAAGCCGGGTTTCGGGACGGCCAGAGGCATGCGCTGAGAGACAGAAAGTAGCGCTTTGTCACGCAACTTTATGTGTACTCGGTAG
>MPMT01000078.1 GCA_002238645.1 Alphaproteobacteria bacterium bin52
ACGAGGGGCACGAGGCTGGGTCGAGCGATGCTGACCCAGCACCCGGCAGGCATGGCGCTCAGAGGTCCCGAGCCGGTCACGAACATGGTCGATGCACTGGCGACGACGCGAGGGGCTCGGAAGTTTCACCGGGCCGCCTCCTTCAGGATCTGCTTGTCCAGTGTCTGATCGGAGACCGCACAGCGCAGCCGCTCGTTCTCCTTCTCAAGTTCCTGCAGGCGCCGGAGCTGGTCGCCGCTCATCCCGGCATACTCCTTGCGCCACCGATAGAACGTGACCTCGATGATCCCCAGCTGCCGGATCGCGTCCGCTATCGACATGCCCTGGCCGTGCAGAACCTCAGCCTGCCGCAACAGGCTCACGATCTCCTCCGGCTTGTAACGCTTCCTCGCCATCCTCGGTCCTCCTCGTTCCATAACCTGAAGGTGGACCAATCCAATGGGGGAGGATCAAACAGAGCAATCTGTTCAACATATTCGGAAACGGTACGAGGAAGAAAAAGTACTTCAGCGACGCGATGCACAGCCGCTTTTCGTTGTTGGCGGCAGTTCGAACAGCCATAGTAACAGTACATTTACGTTGGTGAACCGGGGATCACCTGTAACAAACGAGAGTGTTACGATGAAGCCTAATAATGTATATGACTTTATCTTTTAGAGAATTGATCTATGTGGGAGCAAACGAAAGTGTTTATATACAAATACAACAAGGGCCTAAAGCTATGGCTGAATATCCAATAACATTATGTGTTAATTGTAAGGATAAACTTGAATTTATCAATTCCAAAAAATTCGAGATAACATCCAATAGTGCAACAAAAGAAGTGTTTCCCGAGAAATGATAACATTGTATATGTCACGGTTTTCTCGATATGAATCCGTGAATCTGTCTATCCATTTGAGTGTGTTCTCGCTTCACTCATCCGTTTTCGTGAATGCCGAAGATGGTCCATGAACTCTACACCAGTGCGCAGACAGAGTTTCCTAGTCGTACGATTCGTAGCCAGGACGATTGCACCAAACGCTTCATTATAGTTTTGGCAAGAGCATAGATGGGGTGGCAAGGTCGACAACGCGCGATCCTGTCTGTTGCGGAAGGTCTCCAACGTCCAGGACGTTCGGAGTCAAACGTAAAGTTGGATTATGGTGGTAGAACGGTCCGCCAAGAAAGCGGAGAGCCTCAGCACACCCAAGGTCTAGGAGCCATGCGTATCCCACAAATTGCGGATCGACTGTCTCTCCGGCAGTGTGACCGGAGCATGCGACCGGGGAGTGGCACGTGCGGGCATGCCTGACCATCACCGGCAGGACCAGGGTCTTCGGGATCATCGCCGATCCCATCGGCCACGTGCACGCACCCTCGGTGTTCAATCCGCTGTTCGAGAAGCACGGTGTCGACGCGGTCATGGTGCCGTTGCACGTGCGCCCGGACGACCTCGGGACGACGATTGCCGGGCTGCGCGCGCTGCCGAACTTCGGCGGCATGGCGATCACCCTGCCGCACAAGGTCACCATGATGGAGCAGTGCCAGGAGATCGGTCGGCTCGGCCGACTGATCGGGGCCGTCAACTTCGCGGCCTTCGACGAGGAACGCCGCCTGATCGGTGACAATTGCGACGGGCTGGGGTTCCTCGACGGGCTGCGCGCCGCCGGCCACGAGGTGCGCGGCCGGGACATCCTGATGGTCGGGGCCGGCGGCGCGGCCCGCGCCATCGGGTTCACCCTTGTCGATGCCGGGGCCGGACGGCTGGTGATCGCGAACCGGACCCGCTCGAAGGCGGAGGAACTCGCCGAGGCGATCACCGCGGCGATTCCGGGACGGCCCGTCGCGGTCGGGACCGCCGATCCGCGCGGGTTCGACCTGGTGATCAACACGACCTCGCTCGGGCTGGATGCGGGTGATGCGTTGCCGGTCGATCCCGACCTGCTCGAGCCGGAGCAGCTGGTAGCCGAGATCATCATGAGCCCGGTCGAGACACCGATCCTTGCCGCCGCGAGGGCCAAGGGCTGCGCCATTCACTTTGGCCGCCCCATGTTCCAGCATCAGGTCACCGCCATCGCGCGCCTGTTCGGCTACGACTTTCCCCTGCCATAAGACCCCGCCTTGCCGGCCCAGTTCACATATGGGATGGACTGATATATCTGTTGGCGGATAATATCGGGATGGGTGCGAACCATATGCAAGGGACAGTCATGATCGAAGGCCAGGTGAAGTCGGCATCGCGGGTAATGGCGATCCTGGAGTGTTTCGAGGACGTCAAGCGGCCGCTCAGGATTTCGGAACTGGTGCGCCTGGTAGGAATCCCCCAGTCGAGCATGTCAACGCTGATGAAGACCCTGCATGTCCAGGGATTCGTCGACTACGACGCCGAAGCGCGCACCTACCTGCCCAGTATCCGCATTGCGTTGCTGGGCAACTGGATGATGGAAGGGGTCGGCACGTCGCACACGCTGCTTGCCATCATGCGGGACCTGAATGCTGCCACCGGTGATACCGTCATGCTGGGCACGTTGCTCGGTGTGCAGACCCAGTACATCCACGTGGTCAATTCCGCACAGCGTCTCAGGTTCCACCTGCGGCCAGGCATGATGCGTCCGACCTTCCGCACCGCGATCGGCCTGGTGCTGGCCAGCCTGCGGCCCGATGACGACATCGGGCGCATGGTGCGCCGCGTCAACACCGAAACGGATCGCCCGGAAGACATGGTGCGCCCGGGCGACGTGATGGCGCATATCCGGGAGTACCGGGAGAAAGGCGTACTCGTCACCTCGAACCTGGCGACTCCGGGTGCCGGTGTGGTCGCTGCCGTACTGAACGGTGGATCGTCGGCTCGGCCGATCGCGCTCGGAATCGGCGCGCCGGTTCCGCGGCTCGTGTCCGGGCGCGAATTCCTGGTCGAGTCGCTCGCAGGTGCCGTGCACAGGTACGCCGAGGGACGCAAAGACCGCGCGGCCTAGGATCCCGGCGCCATCATCGGCTACGCCCTGACCCGGGAACGGATCGGGCCTTCGGGGCGTCCCGCCAGCATCTGTTCGAGCCACGGATTGGCGCTGTCTGCCGCCGAGGCGGCAGTTCCCGACCACCGGATGACGCCGTCGTGCAGCAGGGCGATGCGGTCGAACCGGTGTCGCGCGACCTTCATGTCCCCGGTGACGGCCAGCACCGTGGCGCCGGTGCGTGCGCGGTGTGCGTCGATCAGGTCCAGGATTGCGGTGGTCCGGACCGGGTCAAGCCCGGCGGTGGGATCATCGAGGATCAGCAGTTCGGGGTCGCCGACCAGCGCGCGGGCCAGTGCCGCCCGCTTCTGCATGCCGCCGGAGAGTTCCGAGGGAAACTGCGCCGCCACGGCACCGGGCAGCCCCACCCCGGCCAGCAGATCGCGCGCCAGCTCGCGGGCGCGCCGCCGCGGCCAGTCCTCGCACTCGACCAGACGGAACGCGACGTTGTCGCATACCGTCATGCTGTCGAACAGCGCGTTCCGCTGGAACAGGACACCGATGCGGTCACGGTGACCGGCAAGGTTCGGCTCGCTGCGGCCTGCCACCTCGACATGCCCGGCATCGACGGGTGAAAGCCCCAGCAGGCAGCGCACCAGTACCGACTTACCGGCCGCCGACGGGCCGATCAGTGCCGTGGTGGCGCCGGAGGGAACCTCCAGGTCAATCGACCGGAGGACCGGATGCTCGTTGAATGTCCGGGCGATCGAGCGGGCAACGAAACCGAATGACATGTGTACTGCCCCGGTATCGGGTTGCGTCGCGGTCCGGGAGACGGGAATTCGGTCCGGGCCTGCCCTTGTAGAATTCGCGATCCTCGCCTACATCCCACCTGCATGTGAAACCCTGGTACCCTGGAAGTCAATGGAGCCACTCATCCGGATTGATCGGCTGACCAAGCTGTTCGGACCGATCGAGGCGGTACGCGACGTCAGTTTCTCGGTCGACCGGGGCGAGGTTGTCGGACTTCTCGGGCCGAACGGGGCCGGCAAGTCGACCACGCTGAAGCTGCTGGCAGGCTACCTCGCGCCCACCTCGGGGTCGGCCAGCGTGTGCGGCCACGATGTCGTCGCCAGTCCGCTCGCGGCGCGCCGGAGCCTCGGATACCTCCCCGAGGGGGCGCCACTTTACGACGAGATGACACCGTCGGGTTTCCTTGACTTTGTGGCGCGGGTTCGCCGGCTCGACGGCCGGGCGCGGCGCGATGCGGTTGCGGCCGCCGCACGGCGCCTGCAGCTCGACGGCGTGCTGCGCCAGCCGATCGGCACGCTGTCGAAGGGGTTCAGGCGCCGGGTCGGCCTCGCCCAGGCCATCCTGCTCGATCCCGAGGTCCTGGTGCTCGACGAACCTACAGACGGCCTCGACCCAACCCAGAAACACGAGGTGCGCGCGCTGCTGCGCGAGATGGCGGGCCGCAAGGCGGTGATCGTCTCGACCCACAACCTCGACGAGGTCGAGGCGGTGTGCACGCGTGCGGTGGTGATCGCCGCCGGCAGGGTCGTCGCCGACGGCGCGCCCGCCGCGCTGGCGACACGTTCCGCCCGGCACAACGTGATATGCATCAGGGTTGCGCGCGAACACGCGGCGAGCGCCATGGACGCGATCGGCACGGTGCCCGGACTGGTTGCCGTCGACCGGCCTGCCGCGACCGGTGACGACACCGAGATCAGGGTCATGGCAGGGGGTGACGCCGACCTCAGGGCGCCACTGCACCGGGCGCTCGTTGACCGGGAAGTGGCGGTTCTCGAGTTCTGGCGCGAGCCCGGTCGCATGGAGGACGTGTTCCGGCAGCTGACGCGCCAGGTGGGAGAGGTGGTGTGAGAAACCTGGCCGTGATCGCCCGGCGCGAGCTGGCGGCGTACTTCGGCGCACCGCTCGCCTACGTGTTCATCGTCGTGTTCCTGGCAATGTCCGGTGCGCTGACCTTCAAGGTCGGCTACCTGCTCGAGACCGGCGTGGCCGAACTCGGTGCCTTCTTCCGTTTCCACCCGTGGCTGTACCTGTTCCTGATGCCGGCGATCGGCATGCGGCTGTGGGCGGAGGAACGCAAGACCGGCACGCTCGAATTCTTGATGACCCTGCCGGTGACCCCGGTCGAGACGGTGATCGGCAAGTTCCTGGCCGCCTGGATCTTTGCCGGCGTGGCACTGGTGCTCACCGTGCCGGTCTGGATCACGGTCAACTGGCTCGGCGACCCGGACAACGGCGTGATCGTTGCGTCCTATCTTGCAAGCTGGCTGCTCGCCGGCGGGTTCCTGGCGCTCAGCGCCTGTGCCTCGGCGATGACAGGCAACCAGGTGATCGCCTTCGTGGTCGGGGCGACCCTGTGCTTCCTGGCCATGATGAGCGGGGTCGATATCGTACGCACCGCCTTCGAGGGGTGGGCACCCGGCTGGATGATCGACACCGTGGTCTCGCTGAGCGCGCTCAACAACTTCGAAACCATCAGCCAGGGCGTGATCGATGCGCGGACCCTGGTCTACTTCGTGTCGCTGATCGTGCTGGGCCTGGTGGCGAACTGCGCGATCCTCGAGTTCCGCAAGCCGTAGGGGACGGGCCGGTGATACCCATGAACCGTCGGCTGCGCGCGCTGTTCGGGTGCGGACTTGCGGTGGTGCTCTTCGTTGCGCTCAACATCTGGGCGGACCGGGAACTGCGGTCGACCCGGCTCGACCTGACCGAGGACGGTCTCTTCACGATCTCGGAGGGAACCCGCAGCGTGCTGGCGACGATCCGCGAGCCGATCACGGTGCGCGTCTATGCGAGTTCGGGCCTCGAGGCCCTCGGTCCGGACTACGTGGCGCTGGCGCGCCGGGCCGACGAGCTGCTGGAGCGCTACCAGCGCCTGTCCGGCGGGCTGCTCAGGGTCGAACGGTTCGACCCGCAGCCGTTTTCGCGCGAGGAGGACATGGCACTGGCAGACGGGATCGAGGGTTTTGCCGACGTGCTGGGCCAGGACCGGTTCTTTCTCGGCATGGCGGGCAGCAACAGCACCAACGGCCGGTACCATCTCCCCTTCCTCACGCCGGAACGCGCCGACCTGCTGGAATACGACCTCACCCGCATGGTCCACGACCTTGCCCGGCCGCGGAAGGTCACCGTCGCCCTTCTCGGCGACCTGCCGCTCAACGGGAACCCGGCCGCACAGGCGGTCCCCTGGGCGGTGCTCGAGGCGGCCGAGCGGTTCTTCGAGATTCGGACCCTGTTCGGGTCGGTCTCCGCGATCGACGACGATGTCGACGTCGTCTGGCTGGCCGAGCCGGGCGAGCTCGACCTGGCGACGGTCTACGCCATCGACCAGTTCGTGATGCGGGGCGGGCGGGTGCTGGCGTTCCTCGACCCGTTTGCCGAATCTCTGGTCCGGCCCCGCTCGCAGCCACCGAGGACCGGCAGCCTCGAAACCCTGGCCCCGCTGCTGGCCGCCTGGGGCGTCGAGATCCCGGCACGCCAGGTGGTCGGCGACCGCCAGGGGGCGATCAAGGTCCAGGTCGACCGCGGCGGACGCACCACGGTCACCGACTATCCGGTCTGGTTTGCCACGGGGCCGGAAGACATGGCCGGCAGTGACCCGGTGACCGCGAACCTGTCGCTGGTACATTTTCGCTCGAGCGGGCACATTGTTGCGCGCGAGGGTGCTGCGACCCGGATCGAGCCACTGGTCAGCAGCAGTGCCGACTCCCAGGTGATCGACCTCGCCCGTATCGAGTACGCGCCCGATCCGGTCGAAATCCTCGCGACCTTCGAGCCGGGCGGCAGCGGCCATGCGCTGGTCGCCCGCGTCTCGGGCCCGGTGCGGACCGCCTTCCCGGACGGGCCACCCGACGCGGTCACCGACGAGGCGGTGCGCGCGCGGCATCGTCCCGAGGCCGGGCACCCGCTCGCGCTGCTGCTGGTCGCCGACTCCGACATGCTGCGCGACGATGTCTGGACCCAGGGCTCGGCGGTGTCGGGCGGCGTCGGCGTGCCGTTCGCGCACAACGGCGACCTCGTGATCAACGCACTCGAGCAGCTCGTCGGCTCCGATGCCATGATCGGGTTGCGCGGGCGCGGGATCTCGAACCGTCCGTTCGAGGTTCTCGAGACCATGACGAGGCAGGCGGAGGCCCGCTACCGCTCGAAGGAGCGCACACTGCTTCGCACCGTGTCCGAGCTTGAAAACCAGATCAGCACCACGCGCGGCCACCGCGAGGGCGAGGACCTGGTGCTGACCCCGGAACAGCAGGACGAGATCCGCCGAACACGCGACAGGATGTTCGAGGTTCGCGGTGAACTGCGCGAGGTCCGGTTTGCGCTCGAAAAGGATGTCCGTGACCTGAAAGCGCTGCTCACCGTGCTCAACATCTGGGCGGTGCCGGCACTGATCGGCGTCTTTGCCGTCGCCGTCGCCCTGCTGCAGGCTCGGCGCGCCCGGCTCTACCGCCGGGTGAGATCATGAGCCCGCGGTTCTTCACGGCACTGCTTGTCGCGACCGTCATCGCGGTGGCCGGAGCGTCATGGTCGGTCATGCATGGACCGGTCACGGCGACGGTGGGTACCGGCGAGGTGGCGTTTCCCCCGCTGGCCGCCGGCCCGGACGCGGTGCATCGCATCGAGCTGCGAACGACAGAGGGCACACTGTCCTTCGAGCGCAGCGAAACCGGGGGCTGGGTCACGCCGGAAAAGCACCGCTATCCGGTGTCGTCGCGCCGCATCCGGGAAGTGGTCACGGAGCTTGCCGACATGCGCCTGGTCGAACCGAAGACCAGGATGGCGGAGCGCTACCCTCTGATCGGGGTGGAACCGGTGGATGCGGCCGACGCCAATTCCGTCGAGCTTCGGCTCGAGGATGCCGGGGGAAGGGTGCTTGCCCATGCGCTGTTCGGGGTCAGGGTCTGGCACCGGACCGGGGATGCGCGCCACGGTATCTTCCTGCGAGAGCCCGGGGCTGACCGGGCCTGGCTGGCCAGCGGCGGCACCGACATGTCCTATGACATGCAGGACTGGCTCGACCGGGCCATCATCGATGTTGCCGCCGACGAGATTGCCGCGATCGCCGTGCGGCCCGAAGCCGCGGAAGACCTTGTCGTATCACGCGGGTCAGACGGGATGCTGACCGCAGACGGACGCGAGGTCGATCCCGACGTGTTGCGCCGACTCGCCTCGGGGCTTGCGCGCCTCTCGCTGATCGACGTGGCGCCGCGCCGGGAGGCGGTCGCCGCCGGTGCCAGCCTGTCCTACACCACCGGGGACGGACTGGTGATCGAGGTTGCCGAACGGCAGGACGGCTGGCTCACCTTCCAGGCGACGGCGACCGGTCCCGATGCGCGCCAGCGCGCCGACGCGCTCAACGATCGGCTGGCGCCCTGGCAGTACCGGCTTGCTGACTGGCAGTACGAGAGGTTGTTCGGAGCCGCGCTGAAGGCGGTCGACGGATGACAGGCGCCGGCCCGTCGCCCATGGACCTGGCGCTCGCCGAGGCACGGTGTGCGTCGGAGCGCAACGAAGTTCCGGTCGGGGCCGTGGTCACTGTGGCGGCAACGGGCGAGGTGCTGGCCGTCGCCGGCAACCGCGTCCGGGAACTGGCGGACCCGACGGCCCATGCCGAGATGCTGGTGATCCGGAAGGCGGCGGCGAGGCTGGGCCGGCCACGGCTCGATGACTGCGATCTCACCGTCACGCTCGAGCCCTGCGCCATGTGCGCCCAGGCCATCGCGCTCGCGCGGATCCGCCGACTGGTGTTCGCGGCCTATGACCCGAAGGGCGGGGCGGTCGAACACGGCGCGCGGATCTTCCGACAGCAGACCTGCCTGCACGCTCCCGAGGTGGTGGGCGGCGTGGACGAACGTGCTGCCGCGGCCCTGCTCAGCGGGTTCTTTCGCGCCCTGCGCCCGGGGACCGGTGAAACCGGCTGAAGCCCGCCCGCTACGGGCGACGCCGGCGACGCGCGGCTGACTGGGCCGCCGGCGCGCGGGGCTCGGGCAGGTCGACCAGCCGGCGCAGCCGGCGATAGGGATCGGTCCGGTGCGGAAACGCCATCGCGTCAACGAAGTGTTCCTGGAACCTCGGCTCGGTGGCGGTCTCGATCTTCTCCACCTGGCGGACCACCTGTTCGATTTCGTGCCGCGCCTCGTGGTCGAGCAGGGCGATCCGTGCCCCGGTTCCGGCGGCGTTTCCGGCCGAGAACACGCGGTCGGGCTGGCAGTCCGGGATCATGCCGAGGACCATGGCATGCGTGGTATCGATGTGGCTGCCGAAGGCGCCGGCCAGCACGACACGGTCGACGGTGTCGATTGCGAGCCTGTCCATCAGCAGCCGGGATCCCGCGTACAGTGCCGCCTTGGCAAGCTGGATGGCGCGGACGTCGGCCTGGGTGACACAGATGTCCCCGGCGAGGCGCCACGAGAAGGTCCGCCCGTCCGCGAACACCCGGCCCGTGCGCTCCCGGCAGGTCCCGTCAATGGTGCCGTCCGCCGTCATGAGACCGGAGAGAAAGAGTTCCGCCAGCGCCTCGATGATGCCCGAGCCGCAGATACCGGTGACCCGGGCATCGGTCGGGAACTCCGGCTCGTCCGACCAGGCGTCGACACCGATGATGCGAAACCGCGGCTCGAGCGTCGTCCGGTCGATGCGCACGCGCTCGATGGCGCCGGGGGCCGCGCGCTGACCCGAAGAGATCTGCGCCCCTTCGAATGCCGGGCCGGTCGGGCTCGAACAGGCAAGCAGACGATGCCGGTTGCCCAGCACGATCTCGGCGTTTGTCCCGACATCGATGATGAGCGTCATGTCGTCGCGCCGATACGGCCCTTCGGACAGGATCACGGCTGCGGCATCGGCCCCGACGTGACCGGCGATGCACGCCGGGGCGTAGACGCGGGTGCCCGGGTGAAGGGTGATGTCGAGCTCGGCCGCCCTCGTCTCGATCGCCCGGTCGACCGCGAGCGCAAAGGGCGCAAAACCGAGTTCTGACGGGTCAATGCCCAGCATCAGATGGTGCATGACCGGGTTGCCGACCATGACCACCTCGAGGATCTCGTCGGGTCCTGCTCCGGCCTCGCGCGCCGTTTCCCCGGCCAGTCCGGTCGCGGCCTCGCGCACCACCCGGGTCATGTCGGCAGCACCGCCCGGGTTCATCATCGCCCAGGAGACCCGGCTCATCAGGTCCTCGCCGAACCGGATCTGCGGGTTCATGGCTCCGGACGAGGCCAGGACCTCGCCGGTCGCGAGGTCACACAGGTGGGCCGACATGGTGGTGGAACCGATGTCGAGGGCCAGCCCGAGCACCCGTTCGCGCAGGCCGGGCCACACGGCGACGATGCGGTTGCCACCGCGCAGCGCCACCGTGACCTTCCAGTCACCGTTGCGCAGGGTCTTCTGCAGGGTGCCGAGGACATGCGCATCGCAGGTCATGTCGTCACCGAGACCCGGCCACTGGTCGGCCAGGCTGGTGCACAGGCGGCGCAGGTCGCTCGCCGGCACCTCGAGGTCGGGCCGCGCAACCTCGACATAGTGGAGCCGCGTGACCGGGCGCACCTCGATCTCGCGTGCCTCGGCCCGCTTGCGGATGACCTGGCGATGGACCTGACTTTCCGGCGGAACGTCGATGACAGCGTCGGTCAGAAGTTGCGCGCTGCAGCCAAGCCGGCGGTCCGGTGCCAGGCTCCGGCGCCTGGCGTACCGCGTCTCCGCGGCCCCCGGAGCGGTGAGGGCCCCGGGCCCGGCGGAGACCTGGAACTTGTGGAACTCACCCGGGGTGAAGACCACCTGGCAGCGTCCGCACAGCGCGCGGCCACCACACACCGAGTCGAGATCGACCCCGAGGTGACGGGCGGCCTCGAGCACACTGGTTCCGGCCGGTACCAGTCCGCGCCTGCCGCTCGGGGAAAACACCACGAAGACCTGGTCGGTTCCGCTCCCGTCGAGCGCGCGCGGGTCCGTCATCCGCCGCTCAGGCGGCCCGTCGGCGCCGTCGCGGCCGTGCCCGCGCCCCGATCAGTACCCCTTCCGGCACCGGTTCACGGTACTTCGCGATCCAGCGTCGGCACTCCCTGTCATTGCCCATCATGACGTTGGCACCGAAGACAGCCGTCATTTCCTCCCCGTGCAACGGGTTCATGATGGCAGATGTCATGCCGGCACCGATCGCCATGGACAGGAAGGCGGCGTTGAGCCCGTGCCGGTTCGGCAAGCCGAACGAGATGTTCGAGGCACCGCAGGTGGTGTTGACGCCGAGTTCGTCGCGCAGGCGGCGAATGAGCCGGAACGCGGACGAGCCGGCGAGGTTGATGGCGCCGATCGGCATGATGAGAGGATCAACCACCACGTCGGCCGGAGAGATTCCGTGATCCCGGGCCCGCTCGACGATCTTGCGGGCAACCTCGAAGCGGACATCCGGGTCTTCCGAGATCCCGGTCTCGTCATTGGAGATCGCGACAACGGCAGCCCCGTAGCGGCGGACCAGGGGCAGGACGGACTCCAGCCGTTCCTCTTCGCCGGTGACCGAGTTGACCAGCGGCTTGCCCTCGTAGACCTCAAGTCCGGCCTCCAGCGCGTCGATGACGGAACTGTCGATGGACAACGGCACGTCGGTGACAGACTGGACCAGCCGGACACACTCGGCAAGGATGCGCGGCTCGTCAGCGAGCGGAATCCCGGCATTGACATCCAGCATCAGAGCTCCCGCCTGGACCTGGGCCAGGGCATCGGCCGTAACCCGGCTGTAGTCACCGGTCGCCATCTCCGCGGCCAGCAGCCGACGTCCCGTCGGATTGATCCGTTCGCCGATCACACAGAATGGCTGATCGAAACCGATCACCACCTCCCGGGTTGCGGAGCTGAGGACAGTCAGGGTCATGGTGGAGATCTCCCCGGGACGTGACCTGGTTAGGAAGCGGCAGGCAGGGCCTGCCCGAGAACGGTGAAGCCGTTTTCGCCGTCGGGCCGGAAGGCGCCGGCGCTGACCGCGTTGACCCACTCGGCGGTCTTGGCAAGGCCGCCGAAGGGATAGAAGTGCAGGCCGCGCACGAGCGAGTCGGGATCGGCGGCAACCAGTTCCGCGAGCCGGGCCACGAACCGGTCGGGCTGCTGTTGCGACAGCAGGCGGGTCACCGAACGGGCCTGGCGGGTCAGAAACAGCATCGAGGGGCCGACGCCGGAGACCTGCGCGAACCTGAGCAGGGTCTTCACGGTGGCCGGGCCCGGAACCCCGACGCGGATTGGCAGCCGGTTGCCGTCGGCGCGCAGGCGCCGTTCCCAAGCCGCGACCGTGTCGGCGTCAAAACAGAACTGGGTTTCGATATAGACGTCGAGGCCGGTATCACGGGCCCAGGCGTTCTTCCGGGCGAGTGCCCGGGCGAGCTCCGGCGCCGGTATGTCAGGTGACCCTTCCGGGTGTCCGGCAACCCCGACGGTCCGGATGCCCCGGCGCTCGAGCAGTCCGGTCTCGAGCAGCTCCATCGAACTTGGGAACGGGCCCAGCGGCCGGTCGATTCCGCCGGCGATGACCAGCACCTCGGTCACCGCGGCGTGGGTGACCAGTTCGTCGAGCGCGCGCTCGAGCTGGCTTCGGCCGGTGAGGCTGCGGGCGGCAAGATGCGGAACCGGATTGAACCCCTCTGCCCGCAGGCGCCGGCACACGCTCACGGTCCCGGCGATATCCGAACCGGGCAGGAAGGTGACATTGACGGTGGTGCCGGCTGGAAGGTGGTTGGCAAAGGAGCCGATACGGGCGGCCCCGGCGGGCGTGATCTCCACCGAGTACCTGTCAACCAGGCTGCAGATCTGTCGGCTGTTGAAGGTCATCGCCGCCGCTCCAGCCAGTCCGGATTACCGTTCCCTTTTTCCTCATCTAGGTACTATCCGGGAAAACCAGTTTCGTATTGTCGTCACAAGCAGTTCAGAATACGACACTTCCGACACAGGGCGTGCCCAAGCGGCTCCCGGGGCACGCCCGGCGGTTTGCAGCGTGTCGGGACAAGGGGTAGCGTTCGGGCGCCATGCAGACGAAGAACGGGATGGATGCAGTGGACGCGAAATCCCGGGCGGCGGGCCCGCCGGTGCGGGAGACCCGTTTCGGGGATCGGCGGGTGCTGTGTTTCCCGGACCGTCCGAGCGATGTCCTGGTGATGTTCGCCGAGACGGTCCGCAGCCTGCCCGACCACGAGGCACTGGTCGCCGGGGAGTACCGGATCAGCTACCGGGATCTCAACCGGCAGGTCGAGCAGGCGGCCGGACGATTGCTCGCGGACGGGCTGGGCGTGGAGGACCGGGTGTGCCTGCTGCTCGGCAACCGGCCGGATTTTCTCGTTCTCCTACTGGCGATCCTGCGCATCGGCGCCATCGCCGTTCCGGTGAACCCGCGCGAACAGAGGGACGGGCTCACCTTCATTCTCACCGACTGCCAGGCGGCGGCGCTGGTCAGCGAGGCCGGGCTCGAGGACCGGATCCCGGACCCGGCTGCGGTCCCGTGGGTGCGCCGCTTCTACTGCATCACGGATGCGGGAGGGCTCGAACCGGCCGGCGCGACGCATCGCGCGCCGACTGCACGCCGCTGCGGCGAAGAGGACACCGCAATCCTGCTCTACACCTCGGGCACCACCGGCAGGCCGAAGGGCGCCATGCTGACACATCTGAACCTGGTGCACTCGGTCATGCACTACCAGCAGGTGTTCGGCCTCGGACCGCATGACCGGTCGATGCTGGTGGTTCCCGCGAGCCACGTCACCGGACTGGTGGCCATCCTTCTAGCCATGGTCCGCTGCGGCGGCTGCAGTGTCATGATGCGCGACTTCGAGGTCCACGGGTTCCTCGCGCGTGCCGCGGGCGAGCGGATCACTCACACGGTGATGGTGCCGGCGATGTACAACCTGTGCCTGCTGAGGGCCGATCTTGGCGAGCATGACCTCTCGGCGTGGCGCATCGGGGCCTACGGCGGCGCGCCGATGCCGGAAGCGACCATCGCCGCACTTTCCCGTGCCCTTCCCGGACTGCAGCTTGCGAACGCCTATGGTGCGACCGAGACCACTTCGCCGGCGACCGTGATGCCGCCGGGCCGCACGCGGGAGAGGCCGGACAGCGTGGGCCTGGCGGTCGCCTGCGCCGAACTGAGGATCGTGGACGAGACCGGGGCCGAGGTGGCTGCCGGAGAGGCCGGAGAGGTGCTGATCAAGGGGCCGATGGTGGTTCCCGGCTACTGGAACCGCCCCGAAGAGACCGATGCCAATTTCCGTGACGGCTGGTGGTGTTCCGGCGACATCGGTGCGCTCGACGGCGACGGATTTCTCGCGGTGTTCGATCGCAGGAAGGACATGATCAACCGGGGCGGCTACAAGATCTACAGTGCCGAACTCGAGAATACACTGGCGCATCATACCGCGATCGGTGAAGTCGCCGCCGTCGCCAGGCCCGACCCGGTTCTGGGCGAACGGATCCACTGTTTCGTGGTGCCGGCTGATACGCAGCCGGACCCCGAGGACCTGCGGGACTTCTGCAGGAGCCGTCTTGCCGACTACAAGGTTCCGGACAGCTTCACGTTCCTTGTCGAACCGCTGCCGCGCAACGCCAACGGCAAGGTCATGAAGCTGGTCCTGAAAGAATGGCTCGAACGGAGACAACCGTGACCGACCTGTACGATCTCGCCGGCAGGACCGCGCTGGTGACCGGCGCCTCCCAGGGGCTGGGACAGAGATTTGCCCGCGTCCTTGCCCGCCATGGCGCCGGCGTCGGTCTGGCGGCGCGCCAGACCGACCGCATCGCGGCCCTGCAGGAGGAAGTCCGTGCCGGGGGTGGTCGCGCCCACGCGGTGACCATGGACGTGATGGACCGCTCCAGTATCGAGGCCGGGGTGAGCGAGGTGGAAAGGGTCCTGGGCCCGGTCGACATCCTGGTCAACAATGCCGGCCTCGCGATCAACAGCGCCTTCCTCGACGTGACCGAGCAGGAGTACGACACGGTGCTCGGGACCAACCTGAAGGGCTGTTTCTTCTGCGCCCAGGAAGTGGCCCGGGGCATGGCCGAGCGCGGCGAGGGCTCGATCATCAACATCTCCTCGGTGCTGGGCACCCGGCCGATCGGGACCCTGTCGACCTACTGTGCGTCGAAGGGAGGGCTGAACCAGCTGACAGCGGCCATGGCGCTCGAACTGGCGCGTCACGGAGTCCGGGTCAACGCCATAGCGCCGGGCTACGTCGAGACCCCGATGAACAGCGAGTTCTTCCGTTCGCCCCCCGGCCAGGCCCTGGTCCGCTCGGTGCCGCAGCGCCGGCTTGGACAGGTGTCGGACCTCGACGGCGCACTGCTGCTGCTCGCCTCGGGCGCATCGGGGTTCATGACCGGCACGGTGGTGACGGTCGATGGCGGATTCACCATTCGCTGACGTGATCAGGCCGCGAAGTGGCGCTGCAGCCGGGCGGCGGTTTCCTCCGGCTTTTCCTCGTTGACGTAATGGCCGGCATCGATCGGTCCACCGGTCACCTCGCCGGCGGCGTAGCGCCGCCACACGGACAGCACGTCCCCGAACACGGTTCCGGTGTGGCTTTCGCGGCCCCACAGGACCAGCAGCGGGCAGGCCACGCGCCTGTCCGCCGCGAAGTCCTCGGTGTCAATGGCAAGGTCCGAACTGGCGCAGGCGCGGTAATCCTCGCACGAGCCGCGAATGGTCTTCCACGTGAAGCAGCGGACGTATTCCTCGAATGCCTCGGGTGCGAACGGCGCGAGGCCCTTGCCCGGCTTTGATATTTTCTGCTCGATGAAGTAGCGGGCCGGAACGCCCGCCATCATCCGCTCCGGCATGTCGCGCGGCTGGATCATGAACAGCCAGTGCCAGGACGAGCGTGCCCACTCCGCCGACCCGTGGGTCCAGATGTGGTGGCTGGGCAGGATGTCGATCACCGCTGCCCGCCGGACCCGGTCGGGATGGTCGAGCGTCATCCGGTGGGCGACCCTGGCGCCCCGGTCGTGGCCGGCAACGTCGAACTCCCGGTAGCCGAAATGTGTCATCAGGTCGACGAGGTCCGCTGCCATGGCGCGAAACGAGTAGTTCACGCTCCCGGCACCACCGTCCTCGGGACCGCGCGAGTCGCCGTAGCCCCGCAGGTCGGCCATGATCAGCCGGTGCCGGGACGCGAGCAGCGGTGCGACCTTGTGCCAGGAGACATGGGTGAGCGGATTGCCGTGCAGGAGCAGCAGCGGCGGTCCCGATCCGCAGGTTCTGCCGACCAGGGTCGCGGATCCGTACCCGCGGTCCGGCGTGGTCATCTCGAAGCAGTCGCAGCCTTCAAGTCCGGGGATCATCGACCGTTCCTCCGCCTTACCGCTTGCGCCGCATGCGCTTCGCCAGCTGCCTGGCGGACGTGCTTGTCATGATGAATTCGCCGACCAGTCCGACCTGGTCCTGGTCCTCCACCGGGTAGTGCGTGTCGAACAGCCGCGGCATGCCGGCGACCTGTTCCTCGCCGAACTTGACCTGTGCCATCCGCCACAGCATCACCCGCTCGGCTGCCGCTTCCTCCATCAGCGCCTTGGCATAGCCCTTGCGCTGCCCTTGTTCCCTGCCCTGCCGGTGGTACGGCCGCATCAGTTCGTCGGCGCGCCGGATGTCCTCAAGCGTGGGTTCCGTCTCGCCGAGGCTGCGTGTCATGTTGAACTCGAAACCGTGCTCGCGGCCGAGCAGGTTTCCCCATTCGAGGATCGCGTCCACCGCCCGGGCGTGCTCCGGTTCCGGGAGTTGCGATACACAGCCGGTCGGCAGGTTGAGGCCGATCCGGTCCGGCAGTACGGAAGTCTGAATCGCGATGATGTGGGAGACCACAGAATCCGGGTCGATGTCCCCGGTGCCGAGGCCGCGGATGTCGAGGACGAGCCGCTCAGGGACGCCGTGCCGCGCGGTCGCCGGGGGCCACGGTCTTTCGCCGTCGTAGATCACCAGCTGCACCAGTCTCGGAACCGGTCCGCCTGCATCCGAGAGTGCTTCGTGGCAGGCGGTGAGCCGGTCGTTCGCCCCGGTATCGACCTCCGTGTGGATCTCGACCAGGAACAGGACTGTTCCGTCGGGATCACCGCCCTGCAACCCGACGCTCCAGAACGCCGAATGGGGGTAGGCAGGCCCCGGCATGTCTTCTGCGGCCACCGGGCGCAGGTGTTGCCAGTCAAGTCGTTCGCGCAGGTCGGCTCCGTCGTGGCTCGCGAGGCCCGTGGCATAGCCGTTCACCAGGTGAGTGAAGATGACCGGGTGATCGAACATCGCGCGGTAGGCGTGCCAGACGGGGCTGTCTTGCATTGGCATCACTGTCATCCGGTCAGTGCAGGAGGAGGCGGAACATAAGGCGAACCAGACTTGCGGGTCAACCGTTGAGCCATGGTCGCGCGGATTGTCTCGCGCTGATTCCGGTCAATCCCTGAATGGATCTCAAGACTCGGAACAGAGCCGTTCCATCAGCACCATTGGCCCTGCCATGCTGGCTCGAACCGCGGTTTCCGCCGGTCCTCGTCGGAGTCCTGAGATCGCGACGGAGACGAAGCTGGCAGTTTCATGATTCAGTGGGAGAAAGCTGGAATCCATGATGTCTAGCACCGCTTCAGCTTCAAATATTCCGATGAGATATTATCTATGTTCTGCAGCGTGGCGTGAATTGCAGGAGGCGCCCCGTGGCCTGATCGCCGTGTGCTGGCGCCTTGATTGCGGCCGCTATTGACTGGTGTCCGTCGCCGAGGATGACCTTAACGTCGAGACCAGAGCCTCAGGATAAATGGCCCGGACAACACGAAACCCGTGGTGGGTGTAACGTTCCTTCAGTTCGATAGCGCCCCGGGCCGCGGAGCGCAGCAACATGGCGTGGTGAAACCTGGGTCCGCCCCGCACGACGCAGCGTGAACAGTCTCCGCCGGTGGTCCATGCCTGTCCGTTTGTCGGGGCGCCTTCATAGTCCGGGTGCCAGCAATCTTCGACTCATTCCAGGGCATTTCCGTGCAGCTTGCGCAGCCCGAACCGGTTCAGTGGAAGCGATCCGGCCTCCACCGCATGGCCCCCCAATTCTCCCGATCCACCGACAGGTCGTCATTGTGCGAACCGTCGAAATTCGCTTCATTCGTTGAAATCGTGCTGCGGAACGCGAAGGCCGTCACCGTGCCGGCCCGCGCGGCGTACTCCCTCTCGGACTCCGTCAACAGACGATAGCATCCATGTTTCGCGTCAAGGGGGCGTGGTTGGCGGGTTTGCGATTTATCCACAGTTTTTTCACAAGGTTATCCACAGGGCGGTTGCCCTCGATCGCTTCCGGGCACCACGCACTCGCGGCGTGTCTTTGACTGGTTCGATCAATTGACTGCAGCTCGTTGAGTGTGATCACGCGTTCGTTTCCGCTGCGGTGACGGGCGGCTGCGGGGTCCAGGAGCGCTGCTGGCCAAGCA
>MPMT01000079.1 GCA_002238645.1 Alphaproteobacteria bacterium bin52
CAGAATGGAGGCCCTTGGCATTCTCGTCCGTCCCACAAATCAGCTTCATGTGGGGGTGTCATTTCGGGGCTTCATCCAATCGTTCGCTTTCGCTACGGCCCTCCGGTTCGCTCGCCACCCTGGCTGACCGGGCCAGCAGGGCTCTGTGTCTCTGCCGGCCCACGGTGGCTTTCTACGTCCCAGCTCGCTGGTCGCGGGTTGCCCCGGGACCAGTGGGATATGCTACGGCACCACACTGAGAACTGTGCCGGCGGGACTTTCACCCGCAAGTTCAGCAGCTAGACTCGCTGCACCCACACCGAGACACCATCCCGATCTACGTCTCGGCGCTGTTTCCGAAGATGACGGAGCTGTGCGGCGAGATCGCAGACGGACTGATCCTGACCCGCAGTACCCTCAAGACGGCGGCAAGGGCGCGCACCCATATCGCCGCCGGGGCCGGGCGTGCGGGCCGCGATGCCGCCCGGATCGAGATTTCGTCGCTTCTGCCCGCAAGCGTTGACGAGGACCGGAACCGCGCTTTCGCCGCCGCCCGCCCCGGGCTTGCCTTCTATGCCGGCTTCTTCCCCCGGTACAATCGCCTGATCGCGGAAAGCGGATTTCCCCAAGAGGCAGCCGCAATCGGGCGGGCGTGGGCCGCCGGCAACCGGACGGCTGCCGAACATGCGGTCACCGACGACATGATCAGTGCGACGGGCGTGGTCGGCGAACCGGCCGAGTGCCGGGAGAGGCTGGAAGCCTACCGCGCATTGGGTCTCGATCTCCCGATTGTCAGCCCGTTTGCCCGCGGACCCGGTGCACGGGAGAAATTTCTCGCCGTCATCGAGGCCTGTGCGCCCCGATAGGCGCACAGATCCGCCCGGCATTGCCGGGCCGGAGCGTGCGTTCCCGGTCGGGCGCGGGGGAGATCCACCCTCGCCCATGGCCATTTCACCCGCGGCGCCGCAACGGCAGAGGACCCGCGTCGTGCCGATGGAACACCCTGCTGCTCGCTTGCGGCCCTGCCGGCGCTGTGGCAATGTCCGCGCGCGTCAGGGCTGCCGTAGCTCAGGGGTAGAGCACTCCCTTGGTAAGGGAGAGGTCGTGAGTTCAAATCTCACCGGCAGCACCAGGCCTGTTATCGCACCCGGCATATGACCTGTGACACCGTCCGGCTGGCCCTGAGCGTCTGACCGGTATCCTCGAATCCGCGACTGGAAACCGGTGCACCCGATCCCGCCGGAGACACGGTGACCCCGGCCTCGACCAGCATGTCGTGCACGGCTGCGGGTGCGGAGGTGAAGATCCGGCCGCGACGACGCGATTCCGCCACCGAAACCCCGATGACGTCGCCGGCGCCGTTCAGCACCGGCCCGCCGCTCATGCCGCCGAGCGAGCCCGGGAACCGCGGCTCGCGCACCGTCTCCGCCCAGGCGATGACCGGCTGCGACCGGCGACGACCGGGGACAACGACCCGCATGCGCCCCAGCAGGGAAGAGCGTACGTCCCCGGGTCGTCCCTGCGGATACCCCAGATGAAACCCGGCCTGGCCGCGCCGCAGGGGCGAGAGGTCGAAGCCGAGCACCGGGGCACGCCCGTCGGTGCGGAACACCGCCAGATCGTGCACCGGTGAAAGCCGCGCCGCGCCGCCGCGATGCGCCCGGCGTCCGTCGACCACCCCGAAGGCGGTACAGCCGTCGATCACGTGGCGCGCCGTCATCCAGACCCCGTCGCCGATGGCAAAGGCGGTCCCGGTGCTGTTGCCCTTTTCTGCCGGCGCGATGGTGATGGCCGGATCCTGCGGCGAGATCGGCCCCAGCACGTCGGAGCCCGGCAACACCTGCGGACGCCGATGCTGCTGCTCCTGGCCGGTATCGGGCCGGCGCGGGTGATCCGGGCTGCCGTCCGGCCGTTCGAGAACCGACGAAATCATGCCGAGCAGAAACATGACAATGACACCGACCAGCCCGAGCCGTTCGCGTCGCATCTTCGTGATCTCCCGGCTGGCCGGAACGTTCCGGCATCATCATCCCGCCAGCTCCGTCACACCACAATGGGCAGCGTGATCCGGTGGTCCGCGCAGCGTGGGCGGACGCCTCGCGTGGAACGCCACGTATCCTTGAACCGGTCCGGCGCGTCGTCCATTGTGCCGGGCACCGCGCCCGTCCGGGAGAGCCCAGACATGACCGACCGGTATGCGATCGAGTACTACAACGCGGCCGAAGACCTGCTGTCTCGAAACCTCGCGGCCGGCCGCGGCGAGAAGGCGGCCATCATCGACGCGTCAGGCCGTCACAGCTATGCCCGGCTTGCGGAGCGTGCCGGACAGGTGGCCAGCATGCTTGTCGCGCGGGGGCTCGGCCGGGAGGACCGCCTGGCACTGGTGATGCTCGATTCCGTCGACCTCGTTGCCTGTTTTCTCGGTGCGATCAAGGCTGGAGTGGTTCCGGTTCCGCTGAACACCCGGCTTGCCCCGCGAGACTACGCCTACATTCTCGAGGACTGCGGCGCCAGCGGACTGATCGTCTCGGCGCCGCTGCTCGATACCGTTCTCGGCGCCGGGCCGGTTCCCGGGATGGTGCTGGTTGAGGGCGGGGCGACAGGAGACCACCCGTCGCTTGCCGACAGCCTGACCGGGCAACCGGCGGACCATGCCACCGCATCGACCCGGGCGGATGACATGTGCTTCTGGCTCTACACCTCGGGCACGACGGGAGCGCCGAAGGGCGTTGTGCACCTCCACTCCCACCTGGTCGCGACCGCAGAACTCTACGCCGTCCGGATCCTGCGGCTTGACGCGGACGACGTGGTCTATTCCGCCGCCAAGCTGTTCTTCGCCTACGGCCTCGGGAACTCGCTGACCTTTCCCATGGCAGTGGGTGCCACGACGGTGCTGCTGGCCGGTCCGCCTGAACCGTCGGCAGTCTGCGACATACTAGAGCGCGAACGGCCGACCGTGTTCTTCGGCGTGCCGACGCTCTACGCCATGCTGCTCGCCAGCGGGAAGCTGCCGGCGCCGGACGCCCACAGCCTCAGGGTCTGTGTCTCCGCCGGCGAACCTCTGCCGGCCGATCTGCTCAACCGATGGAGCAGGCAGGTCGGCACCACCGTCCTCGACGGTCTCGGGACCACGGAGATGCTGCATATCTTCATCTCCAACCGCCTCGACAGCGTGACACCCGGGACCACCGGACAGGCGGTTCCGGGATACCGGGTCCGGCTGCTGGACGAGAACGACGCGCCGTGCGGGCCCGGCGAGATGGGCGTGCTCGAGGTCTCCGGGCCGACGGCGGCGTTGATGTACTGGAACCAGCGGGAAAAGACCAAGGAGACCTTCCGCGGCCCGTGGACCCGGACCGGCGACAACTACATCATGGATGCGTCGGGTGTGCTGACCTACTGCGGGCGCAACGACGACATGCTGAAGGTGGGAGGCATCTACGTCTCGCCTTTCGAGGTCGAGGCCGCGCTTGCCGAGCACGAGTCCGTTCTGGAGGCCGCAGTGGTGGGCCATCCCGACCAGGACCAGCTGATCAAGCCCAAGGCCTTCGTGATGCTGCAGGCGGGGGCTGCGGGGACCGACGCTCTCGCCGAGGAGCTCAAGCGTCACGTGCGCTCCAGTCTTGCGGAATACAAGTACCCGCGCTGGATCGAGTTCGTCGATGACCTGCCCCGCACCGCGACCGGCAAGATTCAGCGTTTCAGACTGAGAGCCGCCGAATGAACGCTGATCCGGTCGTCGAGACCATTACCGTCGCACAGGCCCGGCTCGAGGTTGCATGGATTGACCGACCGCACCGTGACGCACCGGTCATCGTGTTTCTCCACGAGGGGCTCGGCTGCCGGTCATTGTGGCGTGACTTCCCCTGGCGGCTGGCTACCGCGACCGGCTGCGGAGCGCTCGCATACTCGCGTCGCGGATACGGCAGCTCGTCACCTCATCCGGGCCCGCTCGGTACCGACTATCTGCACCGCGAGGCGACCGAGACCCTGCCGGCGGTGCTGGAACGGTACAGGATCGCCCGTCCGGTCCTCTACGGGCACAGTGACGGCGCGTCCATCGCCCTCATCTACGCCGGTGACAGCGGCCCGAACGTCACGGCAATGGTACTCGAGGCACCGCATGTCTTTGTCGAGGAAGTCTCGCTCGACGGTGTGCGTGCCGCCCGCGCCGCGTTCCGGGCCGGCGAATTGCGCGACCGGCTTGCACGGCATCACACCGACCCGGATCTGACCTTCCGGGCCTGGTGCGAAGCCTGGCTTGATCCGGCGTTTGCCGACTGGAACATCGTGCCGAGCCTCGGTCGCATCACGTCGCCGGCCCTGTTGATCCAGGGCGAACTGGATGCCTACGGCTCGCTGCGCCAGCTCGACGCCATCGCGCACGGCCTGCGCGGACCGAGCCGGAGACTGGTGATCCCCGACTGCGGTCACGCTCCGCACCGGGAGGCGCCGGACCTGGTGCTCGGAACAGCCGGCCGGTTCCTGGATGCGATCACCCGGCCGCATCGACATGACGCCCCGTACCGGCCGCCTCGCGACGGAACAGGGTGTCCCGGGCAGCGGACATCCAGCCGATGAAGAGTGCCGGCGCCTCACGGGCCGCCAGGGCACGCATCCGCCTGCCGGCCCGCATCGCCGTCTCGATCATCTCCGGCGAGAGCTCGATCGAGGGGTAGTCCGGATTGGTTCGATAGCTGTACATCATGACTCTCCTGGTATCGGATTGTGCAATGCACAGGAGATAGTTATTTCAAATTCGGAATGAAACAGGGGCAATCGTCAGGGAATAAATTCCAGTTTGGCATCATTTGAAGGCCGCCATGCAGTGTGTGCATGGCACGGGCAGCAGACGGGGGTACGAAGACCATGCAACCGCTCACGGGCATACGCGTGCTTGCAATTGAACAGTACGGCGCCGGTCCCTTCGGCTCCATGTACATGGCCAACCAGGGTGCCGAGATCATCAAGATCGAGAACCCGAGTGACGGCGGTGACATGTCGCGGTCGGTCGGACCGAGTTTCCTCGGCCCCGAGGACAGCGCCTTCTTTCACAGTTTCAACGCCAACAAGCGCAGCGTCACGCTGAACCTGCGCTCGGATGACGGCAGGGCGGTGTTCCACGACCTGGTGCGGACCGCCGATGCGGTCTGCAACAATCTGCGCGGAGACGTCCCGGACCGGCTCGGCCTGACCTACGACCACCTGGCGGCGATCAACCCCAGGATCGTCTGCGCCCATCTCACCGCCTACGGCCGGACCGGGTCCCGCCGTACGTGGCCGGGATACGACTATCTCATGCAGGCGGAAACCGGCTGGTTCTCGCTGACCGGAGAACCGGGTACCCCGCCAACCCGCTTCGGGCTGTCGGTTGTCGACATGATGACCGGTCTGGCAATGGCGTTCTCCCTGGTCTCGGCCCTGCTTGCCGCGCGCGAGACCGGCACCGGCCGGGACATGGACGTCTCCCTGTTCGATCTCGCGCTGCACAACACCAGCTACCTCTCCACCTGGTACCTGAACGACGCTGTGGTCACCGAACGCCTGCCCCGGTCAGCCCATCCGTCCATGACCCCGTGCCAACTGTACCGGACCGGTGACGGCTGGATCTTCCTGATGTGCAACAAGGAGAAGTTCTGGCCGATCCTGTGCGAGAAGATCGAACACCCGGAATGGGCGGAAGACGAGAGGTTCCTGCGGTTTCCCGACCGGCTCCGGAATCGCCCCCTGGTCCAGGAACTTCTGGACGAAGCGCTCTCGCAACGGACAACCGGCGAGTGGCTTGAACTGTTCTCCGGGCAGGTGCCCGCGGCTCCGATCCTCGACATCGGCCAGGCCTTTTCCAACCCGTTCGTCACCGAGAGGGGCGGGATCCAGGAGTTTCCCCACCCGACCCGGCCCGGCGAGACCTACCGGATGGCGGCCCATCCGGTGCGCTCGTCCGGCGATTCGGTGCCGAACCGTCCGGCTCCGGCACTCGGGGAGTACACGGACGACCTGCTGCGTTCGGTCGGCTACGATCCGGCCCGGATCAGGTCGCTGCGCGAGCGCGGCATCATCTGACCGGCTCTCTGGCGTCATCGTGGGGACCCGGCTGACCGATGGCGCCCGGCACCACCGTGAGGCCGGCGGCGAGCACCAGCAGCGCCGTTGCGCTCGCAGGGCAGCCGACCAGGCCACCCCGCTGGCAGGCCAGACCCGACAGCAGGGTTGCAACCAGGCGTCCGGCCGCGTTGGCGCTGTAGTAGAACCCGACCGACATCGCCACCTTGTTCGAGCCGGCAAGGGCGAGCAGCAGGTAGGAGTGCAGCGACGAATTGACCGCGAAACACGCCCCGAAGACGCCGATCCCGACGATCAGGAAACCGCCAGCCTCGGCCTCGACCGGTACCGGCCAGCGGCCGTGGACACTGTCGTGGGTCAGCAGGTGTGCGATGGCCGCGGCATCGGCGGCTGTCTCGTTGACGTGGGCGATCTCGTGGCGACCGTCGCCTCACGGGCCCGCCGGGTGCTCAAGCGAGCCCGGAAGCCGGGGATCGAACCCCCAGGCCGCGCGCATCGCCAGCCTGCCGGCGCGTCCGAACCCGTTGATGGCGACACGCCGGGTCATGCGAAACTCCGATTGCCACGCATGCCGCTTACTCCGAATCCGGAGTACCCGTCACAGCTTCGCCTCACGCGCGCTGGCGCTGGGCGAAGGCCTGTCGATGATCGGCAAGCTGCTCGGTCACACAGCAGGTACAGAAGACCGCCCGGTATGCCCATCTCGCCCGCGATACCGTAAAGGCGTCCGCGGCGCGCATCGGCGACAGCATCGACAACGATCTCGTCGCTGCGCCGCGAGTTCGTGCTCATGTCCGCGGAGCAATATGACTGGCTTCGGGCATCGGCGCAGCGCAGCCATCGCACGGACGACGCCGCCGATGTGGTCATCGACGCCGTGGAGCGCGCCGGGATGGATGGGGAGCACAAGCCGCTCGACGATCTGCTGACGTAACGACGAAGCGGTTGGCGCTTCCCGATCCGAAGCCGGGCCTGGTCGTCCGCTACGACGACCTCTGGACGCATGAGGCCGCCGCCGGTCGCGACCAGGGCAAAACCCGTTCGACCTGTCTGATAGCCGCGACCGACCCGTCAGTTCGTCCGCGCTACGTCGTTCTGCTTCCGATCACCCATATACAACCCGCCGGCGATACGGTGGGCATCGAAATCCCCGCGCGCGTCAGACAAGCCCTGGGCCTCGACGACGCGCCGAGCTAGGTGATCGTGTCGGAACACAATATCGATGAATGGCCCAATGCCGGGCTGTCCCCGCTGCCCGGTCTACCGGATGTCTTCAGCTACGGTTTCATCCCACCGGGACTGTTCGCCCAGATCAAGGCCCGTTTCCTCGAATTGGCTCGTGCGAAGCGGAGCCGCACCGTTCGCCGCTGACCGTTAGCAATTCTCCAACAGGACCATTTCAACGACCCGCCGTCTTTCGCACCCGAAACCTGGAGTGGGCCCCTGGGTATCGGCCTCGGGTTGAAGCCTGTCACGGATCGCGACTTTGTCGAGGGACGCGCCTGAAGCGCCAGGTATTCACGCCCGGACCCCCTCTCCACACGGCATGATCGCTCCCGCACCTCGGGAACCGGACCTTTCTCGCCCTCAGGCCATTGCGACAGCGCCGCCGGCATGGCCTTGGCGCCGGATCCGGTCAGCCCGGCGAACGGCTGCCGCCACAACATCTCGGAGCACCGTAATCAAGGGGAGAAGCCTTATCCCCCTTTTGAGCCTTCCAAAGGGCCCATCCGCTGGAACGACCCGGATTGGCCACGGTGCCTTCTGGCGCCGTCTCTAACTCGGGCGTAGCGGTTTCATTCGGCAGCGGGGACCAGATTTCGCTCTGATTCACACTGCGTTCATCCTTGGGGGTGAAACCTGCAGCCATCTTGCCGGTTCAGCGCAGATTCTCCTGAGACCTGCTCGCGACCGGCAGATATGCTATGGACCACAGTCAGCGCATGTCCATGACTCTGAAGCGAGGGAAGACGAATGAATATTGCCGACATCGTACAGCGTAGCGATACGACGCCGGGACGCATCTTTGATTGGACCATCATTGGTCTGATCATGATTTCGATCGTAACGCTCTCGATCGACACGTTGCCCGACCTTCCGCAACCTCTGCAATCCATCCTCGCCATATCCGAGTTTGTCGTCATGGGGCTTTTCACGCTCGAATACTGTCTGCGTGTCGCGACTGCTCCACGCAAACTCGGCTACATATTCAGCTTCTACGGGGTCGTCGATTTACTTGCAATTGTTCCATTCTATCTTTCGCTGGGAACCATTGACGCGCAGGTCCTGCGGATCGTGCGGTTGTTCCGCATCATCCGGATCCTGAAGCTTACCCGATACAGTCGGGCCATGAACCGGTTTCAGAAAGCAGTCGTTCTGGCGAAGGAAGAGATCGTACTCTTTTCGGGTATCACGGCAGTTCTGCTCTATCTCGCGGCCTTCGGCATCTACCACTTCGAGCATACAACGCAGCCGGAGGCTTTTCCCTCCGTCCTGCACAGCCTCTGGTGGGCAACAGCCACGCTCACGACTGTGGGCTACGGCGATGTCTATCCTGTCACCACAGGCGGACGACTGTTCACGTTCGTTATCCTGATGTGTGGACTGGGGATTGTTGCGGTCCCCACCGGCCTCGTGGCAGCGGCCTTGTCCAAGGTTCGTCAGAATGAGGAGCGGGAGGAAATCAGGTAGCACACAAGGGGGTAGAGTGGTTCGTAATCGCTTCGATCAGGATACTGTCCGAATGAGTTTCTGATTTGAGATCTTGTCGCTGTGGTGCGAACAGGAAGTGAGTCTCACGATGGAGTCCGCAACTGGGATGGGTTCGATCGAGATCAAGCAAGAAAGGACGAAATCCGGCTTTGAACTGTCACAGGTCCATGAATTCCAACAGGAGTTGGCCGTACCCGTGTCATGTTTCACCGTTGCCGGGTCGTTTTCAAGAACCCGGGAGTTATTCCGTCTTTCAGTCCCCAACCCTGAGCGTGCCGTGGAAAGGCATCCTGAGAGCAGCGCATTGGCGGCAAGGCACCAGGGACTGGGGCCATGTGCATGGGCGGTATTCCGCTCTTGCGGTCCGCATTTTTGTGTCAGGACGAAACCGGAACGGAGGACAGACACGACGTCTGAAGGACCACGCCCGGACCTTCCTGAAGTTGCGCAGCAGGCAGTCCGGTTCAAACCATCCCGAGAGACGCCGCAAGAGGACGTATTTTTCCTCAGCCAATCGAGACATATGGCGACGTGGAGGATGTGATGGCGATCCGCAGGCACCATAACGAACCTTGCTGTTCCGGTGTCTTGCCCAACGCTCCGTTCCGTCTGGCGGACCCGGGTTGCCCGGCTTCCGCGCACCCGTGAACCGACATCTGTCCGGCCGGCATCGCGTGCATGGATTCCAGGCCGGTCCCGACCGCCGGGCACGCGCAATACGTGGTCCGGACTTGCGGAAAGCGCGGCGAATTTGCATGGTCCGTGTCATGTCCACCGGTTGCATTGCCTTCACGGCCTGCCGGTCCTTCGGCTTTCGCGGTGAACGACATGCCTGATGAAGAACCCGCCACCGACCTTCCTCTTGCGGGTATCCGTGTGCTCGACGCGGCCTGTTTCATCGCCGCCCCGTTCACCGCCAGCATCATGAGCGAGTTCGGAGCCGAGGTGATCAAGGTCGAACACCCGGCCGGCGGCGACCCGTGGCGGCGGTACGGGACCGCGACCGAACTGCCCGACTGTTCACTGGCCTGGCTGACCGAGGCGCGCAACCGCCGCTCGATCACCCTTGATCTCAGCCGGGTCGAGGGAGCCGACCTGTTCCTCGATCTGGTTCGCGGTGCCGACGTGGTCTGCGAGAACTTCAGGCCGGGAAAGCTGGAGGCCTGGGGTCTCGGCTGGGAGGCGCTGTCGGCCGCCAACCCGGGACTGGTGATGCTGCGGGTCTCGGGCTACGGCCAGTCGGGTCCCTATCGCGACCGCCCCGGATTTGCCCGGATCGCCCATGCCTACGGCGGCCTGACCTATCTTTCCGGCATGCCCGGCGAGACCCCGGTTACGCCCGGCTCGACGTCGCTCGGCGACTACATGACCGGCATGTACGGCTGTATCGGCGTGCTGCTCGCGCTGCGACACCGGGACCGCACCGGTGACGGTCAGGTGGTCGACTGCGCACTCTACGAAAGCGTGTTCCGCGCTCTCGACGAAATAGCGCCCCGGTATGTGCGCGAGGGTTTCGTCCGCGAGGCGGAGGGAACCGGTACCGTGAATGCATGTCCGCACGGTCATTTCACCGCCGGCGACGGCAGCTTCCTCGCCATTGCCTGCACCACCGACAAGATGTTCGAACGACTGACCAGGGCCATGGAACGCCCTGACCTGCTGGCCAGCTACGCCAGGCAGGAGGCGCGGCTTGCCGGTCGCGCCGAGGTCCTTGCCGAGGTCGAGGCCTGGACCTCGTCCATGCCGCGCGACCGCGTGCTCGCGCTCTGCACCGGGCACAGCGTTCCTGCCGGGCCGGTCAACTCGATTGCCGACATCGTCAACGACCCGCACGTGCGCGAACGCGGCACGCTCGCAAGTATCGAGGTTCCGGGTATCGGCCCGGTTACCGTTCCCGCGGCCCTGCCGCAGCTCTCCCGCACACCGGGAAGCGTGAAGAGTCTCGGGCCCAGGCTCGGAGCCGACAACATCGGTGTCTACCGTGACGAGCTCGGCCTGACAGAGGAACGGATTCACCAACTGCAGGAGGCGGGAGTCATATGACCACCCACGCTGCCCGGTCATGGCTGTTCGCACCTGCCAACCACGAACGCAGGGCAACGAAGGCGCTGGAACTTGACGCCGATGCGGTCATCCTCGACCTCGAGGACGCAGTCGCAATCGCGGAAAAACCGGTAACACGCGCGGTTGTTCGGGACCTGCTGGCACGTCCGCGCACCGGCGCGGCCCTTGTCAGGGTCAATGCCTGGAACACAGAGTTCTGTCACGGTGACATCGACGCCGTTGTCGGACCGGATCTTGACGGAATCGTTCTGCCGAAGGTCGAATCCGCGTCGTGCCTGATCGCGATCGACTGGCTGATTGCGAACCTGGAGCGCCAGCGGGGCCTCGCGCACGGGTCGGTTGATCTCGTGCCGATCATCGAGACCGCGCGAGGCCTCGCCGGCGCCCGCGAGATCGCGGCTGCCGGAACGCGGGTGCGTCGCCTGGCCTTCGGTGCCGGCGACTTCACGCTTGATCTCGGCATCACCTGGTCAGCGCACGAGAACGAGCTTGCCCATGCCCGTTCCGAGCTGGTGCTGGCATCGCGCTGCGCCCGGCTCGAGCCACCGGTCGACACGGTCTTCATCGACATCCGTGACCATGCCGGGTTTCGTGCCTCGGCAACCCTGGCCCGTGACCTCGGATTCCAGGGCAAGCTGTGCATTCACCCCGACCAGGTCGGTATCACCAACCAGGTGTTCAGCCCCTCGACAGCCGAAGTCGAACGCTGCCAGACCATTGTCGACGCATTCGAGCAGGCGGAACAGGCCGGCCTCGCGTCGATCCAGGTCGACGGGTATTTTGTCGACTATCCGATCTACGAGAAGGCGGTTCGCACGCTTGCGAGCGTCCGGTCCTCCCTTTCGACAGACAAGCGGAGTGCGTCCCGATGATCCGATCCACAGATGACTACCGGGCAAGCCTGCGTTCGCTGCGCCCGAGGGTGTTCGTCGACGGCAGGCCGGTCGAGAGCGTCGCCGACGAGCCGGCGCTGCAGCCCGGGATCAACGCGGTCGGCACAACCTACGACTTCGCCCTCCAGCCGGACTACGCAGGACTGATGCTGGCCACCGAGTCCGAAACCGGACGAACCGTCAACCGGATGCTGCACATCGATCGCAGTTCCGATGACCTGTTGCGCAAGCTCGAGGCCATCCGCCTGCTGTGCCGGGAAGCCGGGTGCGTGCAGCGCTACCTGGTCCACGATGCCTTCAACGGCCTGTACCAGGCCACCCGCCGGTGCGATGCCGAGGAGGGAACCTCGTATTTCGAACGGTTCCGCGACTTCATGCTCGAAGTCCAGGACTCCAACCTCGCCTACGGCATCGCGATGACGGATGCCAAGGGCGACCGGTCCCGCAAGCCCTGGCAGCAGGCGCACCCGGACAGCTACCTGCACGTGGTCGAGCAGAGAGCGGACGGGATCGTGATCTCGGGCACCAAGGCAATCGTGACCGGCGCCCCGTACATGCACGGCTACATAGTGTTGCCGTCACGGGCCATGACAGCCGATGACGGTCCGTTCGCGGTCAGCTGCGCGGTCCCGATCGACGCGGAGGGAGTGACGGTTTCGGCCCGGCCGGCCGGGCGCCCGGGCGAAGCCGGCGCGGTCTTCAGCCGTCGGTACGGCCAGACCACCGGCATCGTCATGTTCGACCGGGTATTCGTACCGACCGAACGGGTGTTCCTGAACGGCGAGACCGGACAGTCGGAGTACCTCACCCGATCCTATGCGACCCATCATCGCCACTCCTGCATTGCGGCGCGCGCCGGCTTTGGCGACCTCCTGATCGGTGCGGGCGCCACCATCATCGAGGCGAACGGTCTCGATACCGAACGCCACGGCCACCTGCGCGAGACCATGGTCGAACTGATCAAGATCGTGGAGGGGTTCTTCGCCACCGGAGTGGCGGCCTCGACCTACGGCCGCGATGAAGGCTGGGGCACCATCATGCCGGATCCGGTGTTCTCCAACATCGGCAAACTGCTGATGGCAACCCAGATCTATGACATGCACCGGCTGGCCCACACCGTGACCGGCGGCCTCGTCGTCGCCCTGCCCGGGCCCGACGAGGATCACAATCCGCACACCCGGGCAACGCTGTCGGAAGTCCTTCAGGGCAACCCGGCCATCCCGTCGGCACACCGGCTGCAGACGGTGCGCCTGCTCGAGGACCTCACCGCCTCGCACCAGGCGGGCTGGTACTCGGTAATGTCACTGCATGGCGGCGGATCGCCCGAGGCCATGAAACGGGAAATCTGGCGCAACTACCCGGTCGGAGAGAAACAGGAACTGGTCCGCTCCCTCATGGAACGCGACATGCTGGAGCGAACCGACGGATCCCGGCCCGATCGCCAACCCGGCCGGTGCTGTCCTGTGGGCTGTCGTGTTCCGGACTTCGTCAAGCAGGCGCCTCTCCCGCGCGAGGCTGCTGAGTAGGGCCTGGACCGGCGGTCGGTCCGAGCCTGGTCGAGATCAGCCTGACGGTCTATCTGCTGCCTTTCCGGGCCGGGGACACGGTAATGCGCCCCCGCAGCAGTACGGGGATGGGCCTACCCTTCCACCGCCTTGAGAGCCGCTTCCTTGGTATCGTGGATCGTGATGATACGATCGAAGCCGCTGATCTCGAATATCTCGCGAATCTCGTCAGAGACCGAACACAGGGAGAACTCCGAATTCTGCGTCCGCATGGCCTTGGCCGTCAGCAGCAGGGCGCGTAGCCCGGCACTGCTGATATAGGTAATGGCCTTGAAATCGAGAATGACCGCCCGATCCGTCTGCTCGATCGCCGCCCTGACCAACTCCTCGAACTCCCGCACGTTGGTGCCGTCAATGCGCCCGGCAACACGAACTGACAACACGCTGTCCTGGCGTTCGGTGCTCACTTCCATGGATTGGTATCCCCGTCTTTTTTCTGTACTGCACGAGACGCAGCATCCTGTCTTGAACCCGGAGTCCCTTCGCGCACCCCGCTGCGTCCTGCGCTCATTCCTCAGTCGTCCGCATCTGGCATTACAACAAATTCGGGATAGGCTTCAATGCCGAGTTCAACGACATCCTGACCAAGCGCCTCGGCCGTCTCGGAAACGCGGGCCCCGAATACCTTGTCGATGATCACCCAGACCAGCAGGGATGCAAGGAACACGAACGCACCGATCGATACAATGCCGATAAGCTGCGTGAGCGGATCACCTCCTGCCGCAATGCATACCGCGAGTGTTCCCCAGATGCCAGCAAAAAGGTGCGCCGGAACCGCGCTGACCACGTCATCGATCTTGAGCCGTTCCATCAGCTTTATGCCAAGCACGACAACGGCTCCACCGACGGCGCCGATGATCACCGCCCAGTCATGGGATACGATATCAGGCCCCGCCGTGATCGCAACCAGTCCGCCTATGGCTCCGTTCAGCCCGGCAAGCAGATCGATCCGTCCGAGCACCGGCCGCGACAGCGCAATCGCGGCCATGACGCCGGCTGCGGCCGCCAGGTTGGTATTGGCCAGGATGTTGCTGATCGCGACAACGTCGACACCCGTGGACATTGCGAGCTGGGATCCGCCGTTGAAGCCGAACCAGCCCATCCAGAGAATCAGCACGCCGAGGGTGACAGCCGGGACATTCGACGGCGCAGTGTTCCTCACCGTCCCGTCCGGGCGGAACTTGCCGGCACGCGCCCCGATGACCAGGGCACCGGCCAGAGCCGCCCATCCACCCGTGGAGTGCACGATGGTGGAACCGGCAAAGTCCTGGAAGCCTCGCTCGTTCAGCCAGCCGCCGCCCCAGGTCCACGACCCGATCACCGGGTAGATGACCGCGGTCAGTACCACGATGAACAGGAAGAACGACCACAGCTTGACCCGCTCGGCCAGTGTTCCCGACACGATGGAAGCCGTTGTCGCCACGAACACCATCTGGAAGAACCAGTCCGACATGGTGGAGTATCCGTTGGCGTGCACCCTGGCGGCGGCTTCGGTGTCGCCGCCGAGCATCGCGATCTCGTCAGGCGTGGTGCGGTAGCCGAAATCGACGGTCCCGATCCAGCCGCCATCAACACCGCTGTACATGAGGTTGTAGCCAACCGCGTAGAACGCCAGTCCCGCGATCGAGTAGAGACCGACGTTCTTCAGGCAGATGACCGAGGCATTCTTGGTTCGCACCGAACCGGCCTCGAGCATGGTGAATCCGGCGCACATCCACATCACCAGCACGCCCCAGATCAGAAAGGCGAAACTGTTCAGGACAAAGGCCGATTCCTCGTGACCGGAAGCATGGGAAGCCGATGGCAGCACTGCGAGGATCAACGCGGCGAAGACAGTCATCGCCCGTCTCGGTGACAACCCGATTATCATTGCGGCCTCCAGTATGCTCTGGGTGCGTGCACCCGCAGTCGCAAGTGCGTTCGCTCCTGCCCGGTTAACCTGTGCACCGGACGAATATACCATGCGACGGTCGCGCCTGCACACGCAGTGCGCAGGCGGCTTCATCGCCTGTCACACCGGGTGCGCGTGGCGGGAACCGAAGCGGGAGCTGGAAGCGAAGCGCGATGGATGCAGAGATCACGACCCGCGCCGACTCGTCGGCGGAACTCCAGGCGCGGCGCCAGGAACGTCACCGCGCCCGGTTGGCCGGCAGCGAGGGTGTCGACCTCAAGTCAACGGTCGCACCCCAGGATGCGGGACGGCCGTTCGAGGTGGTGTCCGAATTCAGGCCGGCGGGCGACCAGCCCGAGGCGATTGTCCAGCTCGTCGATGGCATCCGGCAGGGGGACCTCGACCAGGTGCTGCTCGGGGTGACCGGCTCCGGCAAGACCTTCACCATGGCCCACGTCATCAGCCAGATCAGCCGGCCAACTCTGATCATTGCCCCGAACAAGACCCTGGCCGCGCAGCTGTACGGTGAAATGAAACTGTTCTTTCCGAACAACGCCGTCGAGTACTTCGTCTCCTACTACGACTACTACCAGCCCGAGGCCTATGTTCCCAGGACCGACACCTACATCGAGAAGGAATCGTCGATAAACGAACAGATCGACCGGATGCGCCATGCGGCCACGCGGTCGCTGCTCGAGCGCGAGGACGTCATCATCGTCGCGTCGGTCTCCTGCATCTACGGTATCGGTGCCGTCGAGACCTACAGCACCATGGCCTTCCTGCTGCAGACCGGGAAGTCCTACGAGACCCGGGCACTGCTGCGACACCTGGTGGAACTGCAGTACCGGCGCAACGACCTCGGGTTCTCCCGCGGCACCTTCCGGATGCGGGGCGACACGCTGGAGATCTTTCCGGCCCATCTCGAGGACCGGGCTTGGCGGCTTTCGTTCTTCGGCGACGAGCTCGAGGAGATCCAGGAATTCGATCCGCTGACCGGCGAACAGACCGCAACTCTCGCCCAGGTCCGGGTGTTTCCCAACTCGCACTACGTCACCCCGAAGCCGACCCTCGACCAGGCCATCGGCAAGATCAAGGTCGAGCTGAAGGAGCGGGTCGCCGAGTTCAGCGATGCCGGGCGGCTGCTCGAGGCGCAGCGCATCGAGCAACGCACCGTGCTCGACCTCGAGATGCTGACGACCCAGGGGGTCTGTGCCGGCATCGAGAACTACTCGCGGTATCTCGCCGGACGCAATGCCGGCGAGCCGCCCCCCACGCTGTTCGAGTATCTGCCCGAGAACGCGTTGCTCATGATCGACGAGAGCCATGTCACCGTTCCGCAGATCGGCGGCATGTTCAGGGGCGACTTTCATCGCAAGTCCACGCTCGCCGAGTACGGGTTCCGGCTTCCCTCCTGTGTGGACAACCGGCCTCTCACCTTCGAGGAGTGGGAGCAGATGCGTCCCCAGACGGTGTTCGTCTCGGCGACTCCGGGACCGTGGGAACTCGATCGGACCGGAGGGATCTTCGTCGAACAGGTGGTGCGGCCCACCGGGCTGATCGACCCGGTCTGCATCGTGCGTCCGACCGCGACCCAGGTCGACGACGTGATTTCGGAGTGCCGGGCCGTGGCGAACCGGGGCCAGAGAACCCTGATCACGACGCTGACGAAACGCATGGCCGAGTCGCTCACCGACTACATGTCCGAAGCCGGGCTGCGTGTCCGCTACCTGCATTCCGACATCGATACGCTCGAGCGCATCGAGATCGTCCGCGACCTGCGGCTCGGCGTGTTCGACGTCCTGGTGGGCATCAACCTGTTGCGCGAGGGACTGGACATCCCCGAGTGCGCCCTGGTCTCCATCTTCGATGCGGACAAGGAAGGGTTCCTGCGTTCGCGCACCTCACTGGTCCAGACCATCGGGCGTGCGGCGCGGAATATCGACGGTCGGGTGCTGCTCTACGCCGATACCATCACCAACAGCATGCAGTACGCGATCGACGAGACCAACAGGCGGCGTGCGCGGCAGACGGAGTACAACGACACGCACGGGATCACGCCCGAATCGGTTCGCAAGGCGATCGGCACCATCCTGGAATCCGACCACGAGCGCAGCGACCGGCTCACCGTCGAGACCGGGGCTCCCGAGGGGGCACTGGTCGGCCGCACGCTCGAGGAGGTGATCCAGGACCTGGAGGCGCGGATGCGCGCTGCCGCGGCCGACCTGCAGTTCGAGGAAGCGGCCCGTCTGCGCGACGAGATCCGACGCCTCGAGGCGGCAGACCTCGGACTGGCCGAGGCGAAACCACCGAAACGGCGGGCCCGTGCCCGGTCGCGACGGGGGTAGCGGCGTCAGCCGGCGCAGCTTCGGCGACGGTCGTCTCCCCGACCGTTGCCGTCATGTCACCTGGTGCGTGTTCAAGCCTCGGCTTCGCTGACCCGGGCCTCCAGCCGCCACAATTCCTGTAACGGTGCCGACGTCATCGGGAGGGTCGCCGCAGCAGCAGGTCGCGCAGGGAGACCATTCCGAGGGGTTTCGGTCGCGGTCCACCACTATGGCGCGGGTCAGTTCGCAGCGCACAAGCAGGTTGACGACATTGTCCACCAGCATGTCGGCGGCGACGGTCAGGGCCGGTTTCGACATGATCTCATGGACGTTGACCCGTTCGGCCGCGCGGTCGTTCGCGATCACCCGGGCAGCGATATCCCGCAGTTCGAGCAATCCGAATTCGTCGTCTTCGTCGCGCCAGTTGACCGCAAGCGACGTGACGCCGTGTTCCGTCATCAACGCCATGGCATCGCGAGTTGTCGCCAGTCGGTCGACGGACTGCAGGTCGCGGGACATGACGTGCGCAACGTGAACGCGGCCTTCCGGGCTCATACGTCCTCCTCCAGTTCGTGCATGACTCATCTTCAACAGTTTGGAATCAAGTCTCGTTGATTATCAATGCAGTACGGGTGGACTTCGGGCGCGTGGCACTACATTTCGTGGAATGCGCGGAGCCCGGCCCGATGTGGCTGGTCACGCCACCGCGGGGTTTCCCTTCTCTCCCGCCGGCTCGTCATCGAGCCGGCGTATGGTGATCGGCAGCCGGGCGCCGACGCAGCGCAGGATGGCAACCGTGGCGCCCTTGGCGCGGGAGCGCACCAGGAAGCGCCTGGCG